>CASFUX010000149.1 GCA_949297975.1 uncultured Bacteroidales bacterium | reverse complement strand
CACGGTGGTGCTGCAAACCTCGCAACCCGAGCACCCGGTCATCCGGCAGGTGGTGGCCAACGACTACGCCGCCCTGTTCCGCACCCAGTGCGCCGAGCGGCAGCAATTCCACTACCCGCCCTACGTGAGGCTCATCCGCCTGTCGCTGCGCCACCGCGATGCCGCGGTGCTGCGGCAGGCTGCCCGCACGCTGGGGGCGGACATGCGGGCGGTGTTCGGCCCCCGGGTGTTCGGCCCCAACGACCCGCTGGTGTCCCGCATACAGAACCTGTTCATCAAGGACATTTTGCTCAAGATAGAACCGGGTGCGTCGCTCGGCGAAGCCAAACAGCGGTTGCGCCAACTCGCCAACCGCCTGCTGGCCGTACCGGCGTACCGGCAGTTGCGCCTGTCGTTCGACGTGGACCCGATGTGAATGTAATATGGTACGCCAAGACGCTAAGGCGCCAAGGCACGCAATAATAATTGGTCTGTACGGACAAGCGGCTTTCGCCTTCGCGTCTTGCCGCCTTCGCGTACCCACTTAACAGACTAACGATGGAAGAACCCGTGATACAAGTCGGCATCCTCACCGACACCCGCATCCGCTTCGTGGCGGACGGCGGCTTCCTCACCGGCGGCGAGCCCTGCCCCCCGGGCGAGCAGGAAGTGACGCTGCACGGCGGACGACTGTGCTGGCAGGGGCGGACGTACGATGCGTTGCAATTCGACCCCGCCGCTCCCGCCGCATCCTTCGTGCTGCGCGGCGTGGTCATCGGCATCGGCTTCCACTGGGAGCGGCGCGAGGACCAGCGTTTCCAAGGCGCGCTCCGCTTCATCCCGGGCGAACGGGGCATCGTGGCCGTGAACCTGATAAAAGCAGAGGACTACCTCACCAGCGTCATCGCCTCGGAGATGAGCGCGGCGGCCTCGCCCGAATTGCTGAAAGCGCACGCCGTCATCTCGCGCAGCTGGCTGCTGGCCCAGCTTGTCAAAGACAAAAAGAGTGCCGATGCCCCTCCCGCCCCGGCCTGCACGGAGACGGAGCACGGGCGCATCCGCTGGTACGACCGCGACGACCATACGCTGTACGACGTGTGCGCCGACGACCATTGCCAACGCTACCAAGGCATCACGCGCACCTACGGGCACATCGAACGGGTGCGGCAGGCCATCGGCGAGACGCGCGGCGAGGTGCTCACGCACGGCGGACGGCTGTGCGATGCCCGCTTCTCCAAGTGCTGCGGAGGGGCGACCGAGGAATTCCAATATTGCTGGGAAGACGTGCCCCACCCTTATCTCGCCGCGCGGCTGGACCGTGCCGAAGCCGCCGCGCCGCCCAACCTCACCCGCGAAGAGGAGGCCGTGCGGTGGATAAGCGGGCGACCCGATGCCTTCTGCAACACTACCGACCGCCGCATCCTGGAGCAGGTGCTCAACGGGTACGACCAGGAAACCACCGACTTCTACCGCTGGACGGTGCGCTACACGCAAGCGGAGGTGACCGACCTGGTGCGCCGACGCGGGGGCATCGACGTGGGCACGGTGACGGACCTCGTGCCGTTGGAACGGGGGCGGTCGGGACGCATCTCGCGGCTGCTCATCCGGGGCACGCGGGGCGACTTCACCATCGGCAAGGAATTGGAGATAAGGCGCACGCTGTCCGAGTCGCACCTGTACAGTTCGGCTTTCTACGTGGAGCGGCAAGGCGACGCGTTCACGCTGCACGGCGCGGGCTGGGGGCACGGCGTGGGCTTGTGCCAGATAGGAGCCGCCGTGATGGGCGAGCGCGGCTACCGCTACGATGCCATCCTGCGGCACTACTACCCCGGGGCGGAATTGGAGCGGTATTACCGTTAACCCGCACCCCTTAATCTCTGGAGAGGAACATGAGTTTTGGACGCATAGCGCACATAGCCTATTCTTTGTTTACAGAGAATAGGAAAGCACACATAGCTTGTCCCGACACGAAGCGTCGGGACTTAGGAAATGTATCGATTGTGCTTTTTTGCCAAAGGTAACTTAGTCCCGATGCTTGCCATCGGGACGGCTATGTGCGCTTGCTACAAAGCAGGACAGGCAAGCCACTATGTGTGCTCTGTGTCCAATCAAAGCGCATAACCGGGCTTGTCCCGACCACATAAACAACACACACGAACAACATGCAACAACGAACCCTTTCGCCGTGGGCGTGGGTGCCGACGCTGTATTTCGCGCAAGGCATCCCCTATTTCATCGTCAATAACATCTCCGTGCTGATGTTCGCCAAAATGGGCGTGCCCAACGGGCAGATGGCGCTGTTCACCAGCTTGCTCTACCTGCCCTGGGCTGTCAAGCCGTTCTGGAGTCCGTTTGTGGACATCGTGCGCACCAAGCGGTGGTGGACAGTCACCATGCAGCTGCTCATGGCGGGAGCGTTCGTGCTGCTCGCGCTCACGCTGCCCCGTCCCGATGCCGCCACGATGGCCGCCGGGACGACCCCCATCAGCCTGTTCACCGTCACCCTGGTGCTGTTCATCATCACGGCCTTCTCCTCGGCCACGCACGACATCGCCGCCGACGGCTTCTACATGCTCGCCCTCGGGCAGGGGCAACAGGCCGAGTTCGTGGGCATCCGCAGCACGTTCTACCGCCTGGCATCCATCTTCGGGCAGGGTGTGCTGGTGGCCATCGCGGGGGCGGTGGAGCTGCGGTGGGGCAACGTGCCGCTGTCGTGGCGCGTCACGCTGGGGGTGGCGGCGGTGTTGTTCGGCGCGGTGAGCCTGTACCACGTGTTCCGCCTGCCGCGCCCCGGGGCCGACCGCCCCACGCTGCAAGCCGGGCAGGGCGGCGCGCGGGCCATCGTCCGCGAGTTCGGGCGCACCTTCGCCACCTACTTCACCAAGCCGGGCGTGTGGCTGGCCATCGCGTTCATGCTGCTCTACCGCCTGCCCGAGGCCTTCCTGCTCAAGATGTGCATGCCCTTCCTCGTGGCAAGCCGGGAAGCGGGCGGGCTGGCGCTCACCACCGCCGAGGTGGGCATTGCCTACGGCACCATCGGGGTGGTGGCCCTCACCGTGGGCGGCATCCTGGGCGGGCTGTTCGCCTCGCGCCTCGGGCTGAAACGCTCGCTGTGGTGGATGGCGGCGTGCATGACCTTGCCTTGCCTCACCTTCGTGTACCTGGCCGCCGCCCAGCCGGAAAGCGTCGCCCTCGTGGCCTCGGCTATCGCCGTGGAGCAGTTTGGCTACGGATTCGGCTTCACGGCCTACATGCTCTACATGATGTACTTCTCCGAAGGGGAATTCAAGACCTCGCACTACGCCATCTGCACCGCTTTCATGGCCTTGAGCATGCTCGTGCCGGGGCTCTTCGCCGGCTACTTGCAGGAGGCGGTGGGCTACCGGGCCTTCTTCTGGGTGGTGATGGCCTGCTGCGCGGCCACGGTGGCGGTTACATTCTTTATAGATAAAAAGATAGACCCCGCCTACGGGCGGAAATGAGGGGGCGGCACGGGGCAGAAAATTCCGTACTGACGCGGACAAATTTTCGTCAGTACGGAATTTCAGCCGCGTCAGTACGGAATTTCGGCTGCGTTATAAGGGAATTTTGGAGGGGATAGAGAAAGGCCGAAGGTCTTTCGGCACTCAGCGTAGGGCATCGCCCTACGAACCTCGGCACATGACCATACCGGCCGACTGTCTGGCGCAGGGCGATGCCCTACGCTAAACGCCCCACGACCTTCGGTCTTGGGAGGAAAGATAGTTGAAATAATAAGAAAACAAGCAAAACCAGCCTATGAACACAACAAAAAACAACGTGCCTCTCTTCATCGCCCTGCTGGCCGCGCTCGCCTGGCTGCCTGCCGGGGCGCAACCCGTGCAGGTGAAAACAGGCATCGAGGTATTGAAGGAACAGCATTTCAAACTGCTCGAAGGAAAACGCGTGGGGCTGATAACCAACCCCACGGGCGTGGACAACGACCTGCGCCTCACCGCCGACATCCTGCACGAAGCCCCGAACGTGCAACTGGTTGCCCTTTACGCTCCCGAACACGGCATACGGGGCGAAGCGCACGCCGGGGAGCAGGTGGCCGACCTGCGCGACACCCGCACCGGGCTGCCCGTGCATTCGCTCCACGGCAAGCACCGCAAACCCACGCCGGAGATGCTGCAAGGCGTGGACGTGCTGGTGTACGACATCCAGGACATCGGATGCCGCTCGTACACCTACATCAGCACCTTGGGGCTGGCCATGCAGGCGGCGGCGGAGTGCGGCGTGGAGTTCGTGGTGCTCGACCGTCCCAACCCGCTGGGCGGACGCAAGGTGGAGGGCGGGCCGGTGGAGAAGGGCTTCGTCTCGTTCGTGAGCCAGTTCAACATCCCCTACCTCTACGGGCTGACGTGCGGCGAACTGGCCCGCCTGCTCAACGGCGAGGGGATGACGGGCAAACCGTGCCGCCTCACCGTGGTCCCCATGCAGGGCTGGACGCGCGACATGACCTATGCCGACACGGGGCTGGCCTGGGTGTCGCCCTCGCCGCACATCCCGCAACCGCTGTCGGCCTTGCTCTACCCCGCCTCGGGCATCGTGGGCGAACTGGGCTACCTCTCCATCGGCGTGGGCTACACGCTGCCCTTCCAGCTCTTCGCCGCCGGGTGGATACAGGCCGACAGCCTGGCCGACCGCCTCAACGCCCTGCGGCTGCCGGGGGTCGTGTTCCGCCCCGTGCACTTCAAGCCGTTCTACTCCACGGGGCAGGGACGGCCCATGCAGGGCGTGCAGGTGCACCTCACCGACTATGCGGCGGCGCGGCTCACCGAGATACAGTTCTACGTCATGCAGGAGGTGGCCGCCCTATACCCCGACCGCGCGGTGTTCGACCACGCCGACCCGTCGCGCTTCGCCATGTTCGACAGGGTGTGCGGCACCGATTCCATCCGCCTGGCCTTCGCCCGCCGCAACCGCGTGGACGATATCCGCACCTTGTGGACGCGCGGCACGGAGGCCTTCCGGGCTTTGTCGGAACAATATTATTTATATGAATAAAGAATGGTAGGGCGGACACATAGCACACAATAGAGACAGGGCGCGTCCAGCCTGAAAGGAAGGCACACATAGCACGTCCCGGCACACCGCGCCGGGACGGGCCGACCTAAAACGCGCCCAAGCAATCCCTAAGTCCCGGTGCCCTGCACTGGGACGGCTATGTGTTCTTCCTATAAGAGCTGGCAAAATGCCACAAACTATATGGACTATGTGACCATAACAACATAACCAACCCATAACTGAACAACTATGATACTGATTGCTGACGGCGGTTCGACCAAAGTGGACTGGTGCCTGGCCGACCAAGGAAAAATGGTGAAACGCATGGCGACCCTCGGAGCGAACCCTTTCTTCCGCACGGAGAGCGACATGGCCGGGGAATGGCGCGACTGCCTGCTCCCCGCGCTGGCGGGTTATCCCGTGGAGGCGGTGCGCTTCTACGGGGCGGGATGCGCCACGGACGAGAAAAGCGAGGTGGTGCGCCGGGCTCTGGCAGGCTGCTTCGACTGCCCCGACGTGCGGGTGGCGAGCGACCTGCTGGGCGCGGCCATCGGGCTGTGCGGCCATCGGGCGGGCATCGCCTGCATACTGGGCACGGGGTCAAATTCGTGCTTCTACGATGGGGAGCGGATAACGGAGAACGTGCCTTCGCTGGGCTACGTGCTGGGCGACGAGGGCAGCGGGGCGGTGCTGGGGAGGCTCTTCATCGGGGCGTGCCTCAAGGGACAGCTCACGCCCGGGTTGCGGGAGGAGATGCTCGACTTTCTGGGCATGACCACTGCCCGGATACTGGATCGGGTGTATTCGCAGCCGTTGCCCAACCGCTTCCTGGCCAGCCTGTGCCCCTTCATCAGGCAGCACGTGGACGACCCCACGGTACGGAGACTGGTGCATGGTGCATTCACCGACTTCCTGCGTCGCAACGTGATGCAATACGACTACCGACACCACGCCGTTTCGTTCACCGGCTCGGTGGCGCACCACTTCGAGGACGTGCTGCGCCAAGCCGCCCGCGACTGCGGCGTGACCATCGGCACCATCGCCCCCTCGCCCATGGAAGGACTGGTCAGAGCGGCCTCCCCCAACCCCACCAAAGGAGGGGCTAAAAAAAGCGCATTTTAAAGTAGCTTAGGTAACTAAAGCCCCTCCGTTGGAGGGGTTGGGGGAGGCATTAGCTTTATTACTTCTCCCCATACGCCAGGTCGCCTGCATCGCCCAAGCCGGGCACGATGTAGGAATGGGCGTTGATGTGCGGGTCGATGGCGGCCGCCCACAAGGTGGTGCGGTCGGCGGGCAGGCGGTCGGCGATGTAGTCCACGGCCTGGCGGCTGGCGATGATGGTGGCCACATGCACGTGCGCAGGCGTACCTTTGGTGAGCAAGGCGCGGTAAGCCAGTTCCATGGAGCCGCCCGTAGCCAGCATGGGATCCACGAGCAGGAGGGTCTTGCCATCCAGCCGGGGCGAAGCGATGTATTCGATGTGGATGTCAAACGTGCGCTCATCCGCATACTTGCGGTAGGCGGACACGAAAGCGTTCTCCGCCCGATCGAAGCAGTCCAGGAAACCCTGGTGGAAAGGCAGTCCCGCCCGCAGGATAGTGGCTACCACGACCCGTTCGTCTGCAAGGCGCACGGGCGCAGTGCCGAGGGGCGTGGTCACTTGCCCGTCCGTGTAGCGCATGCGTCGGCTGATTTCGTAAGCCATGAGCCAGCCGATGCGTTCCAGGTTGCGGCGGAAGCGCAGCGGGTCGCCCTGCACATCGACAGAGCGCACCTCGCACAGGTATTGATGGAGCACCGAGTCTTGCTCCGAGAGATTGATGATGTCCATTGAACAGATGAGAGTTGATAATTGATAATTGACAGTTGAGAGTGGGCCATGAGCGCAGTCCCTTCCCGCCAAGGCCAACGGCCTTGTGGCTTTCAGCATAGGGCATCGCCCTATGGGCAAGGACGAGCGCAATTCCCCGCGCGCAAGACCAACGGCCTTGCGGCCTTCAGCGTAGGGCATCGCCCTGCGGGCAAGGACGAGCGGCTACCCGCTGCCCCTATCGGGGGAGGCTGCTCCTTAGCCCCGCGACCACGGCGGCAGTGAAGCCGTGCGCCTCCATGGCGTTAAGGCCTCGGATGGTGAGACCGCCAGGCGTGGTCACGCGGTCCACCTCGGCTTCGGGATGCAAGCCGTGCGCCCGCAGCAGGGCCGTTGCCCCTTCGAGGGTGGCCATTACCGCCTGCTTGGCTTCGGTAGCGGGGACACCCAGCTCCACCCCGCCCTCCATAGCGGCGCGGATGTAGCGGAAAGCGTAGGCCAGTCCGCACGATGCCAGCGACATGTAAGCATCCAACCGACTTTCGGGCACGGCGAACGTTGCCCCCATCGAGGCGAATAGGTCGGTCACCAAGGCGCGTTGCTCGTCGCTTGCATCCTTGCATGAGATGGCAGTCACGCCCGCCGCCACCTCCACGGCGATGTTGGGAATGGCGCGGAACACCGCCCGCCCTTCGCCCGCCCATCCGGCAAGCAGCTCCAACGGCACGCCCGCCGCCACGGACACCACAAGGGCTTCGGGCAACAGAGCGGGGCGTATTTCTTCCAACACTCCTTCCACCAGACGGGGCTTCACGGCCAGCACCACGAGGTACGTCCCGCGAACGGCTTCCACGTTCGATGTAGTCGTGTGCATGCCGGGGCACACGCGTTCCAAGGCTTCGAGCTTCGGCTTGCTGGGATTGCTCACACGAATGTGCCCGGCAGGCACGTGCCCGCCCGCCACCAGTCCGCGCACGATGGCTCCACCCATCTCGCCCGCGCCGATGACGGCTATCTCCATTTGTTCCAATTGCATATCTCCTTCTTATTTAATTTTTGCAAAGATACGGCATTTCCATGAAACGGGGCATCTGTCTGTCCCGGTTTCAAGGCAACCGCACCCAGACACAATCCAATCCCCATGGAGCAAATCGGAACAAAACACAATAGACACAATGGATTTGTACAAGGGATGGCACGCCCCACCTCGCGCGAACAAGCAGTTCACAATAGCTTGTCCCAATGCCATGCACCGGGACAGTAGATGGGTATCGTTTGCCAAACGCCATCTTTATTCCGCACTGCATATCGAGCCGAAAAGCTATGTGTCCTCCCTGGAAACGGGGCACGCCCCGTCTTTACCTTGTGCCGGGTGAACCGACTTCCTACTGTGTCTATTGTGTTTTATTTTTGGAGGCGACAGCCCTGTCCCGGTTGGGGCATAAAGTCGCGCCCCTGCCGTGACATCCGGCAGGGGATGCATTCAGGCCAATATTAATATACTAACATTTGTGGTTATGGGGGGGGGTAAATTCAGCTCCCGCACCCGGTATTCCGTGGGGGTAAGCCCCATGCGGCGGGCAAACGAGCGGTGGAAAGTGGACAGCGAGCCAAAACCGCACCGATCGGCCACCTCGCGCAAAGGCAAAGCCGGCTCGGTCAGCAACAGCATGGCGGCCTCGCGCACCCGGTAGGCATTGACATATTCGTAAAACGTGGTACCCAAGCCGCGGTTGATGTAGTCAGACAGGTAAGTGCGGTTCGTGCCGATGGCGTTGCTCACATCTGCCATCGTAAGCTTGGGGTTGAGGTACATCTTGTCCTGCTCCATGCAGCGGGCGAGGTCATCGGCCAAGGCGGGATCGGCTTCCGGTGCGCCCTCCTCCGAACAGGCATCGGCGGACGTGCCGGGAGCATCGATGGGGGCGAAGGGGTTGAGCAGGTTGGGCACGTCGATGGTGTGGTGCTTCATGATGTGGTGGAAGATGAAGTACCACAACACCAGCACGGAGAGGTAGAACACGACATCGCCCGCCCATGAGGCGGACAGGTAAGCCACGACCCACAGGACGAGCATGGCGTAGAGCAGCGTGACGAACACGCGCATCCAGCGCACATCCAGGTTTTCCACATACGAGAAGTTGCTGCGGATGAAGCGGTCGTACCGCCGCGACCCTATCCACACGAGCGCGAGGGAAAGCGTACCCTGCACCAGGGCGCAACCTGCGGCGACATAGAACACGAGGGGCGAACGGGTGACAACGAACGCCAGCGTGAACAGCACGAAGGGCAGCAACATCCACGCTACGCGGCGGGGACGCACCCAGCCCGGCGACAGCACCTCGAACATGAGCAAGATGGTGGCAGGCACGGCCCACAAGTCGATGGACAGGTTGGTGGTGGAGATGTAATAATCCTCCCACCACGGTTCGTGCAAGTAGGCGAGGTCTTTCAGCTCGACGAGCGTCCAGAACACCATCTCGGCCGCGAGGAACAGGTGCAGGCGGCTCTTGTCTTTCCGCCTCAGCAGCTCCACGCTGCCCATGAGGAAGAAGCACAGCAACATGCCGTGCGACAAGTGGGCCAGATTTTGAATGAAAAGAAGCATTTATCTGATATTAGCCCTTGCGGGCGGAATTGGATATTAGTGCTTCGCACGATATTGGCCCTTGCGGGCGGGATTGGAGATTGGAGATTTGCGCTACGCGCGATATTAGGTTTTTGACCGAGACTGGACATTGCTCGTGCGAAGCACTAATCTCCAATCCCGCGCATAGCGCCAATCTCTAATTTCGCGCGTAGCGCCGCTCTCCAATCTCCTTACTTCGCCAGCCACGGCTCGGGATTGAGCAGGGTTTTCTCCTTCCACAACTGGAAGTAGAGTTCCGTGTCGTGGTCGTGCAGGTCGTCGGTGTATATCTTGCCGATGCGTTGCTTGGCCTTCAGCTTGTCGCCTTCCTTGACGTAGAGTGCGGTGAGGTTGGCGTACACGGTGCGGTACACGCCGTGCTTCACAATGACGGCATTGTTGTTACCCGGTATGGCAAAGCATTGGGTGACCACGCCGTCGTACACGGCGCGTGCGTCGCTGCCGGATGTCGTTTGTATGTAAATGCCCTTGTTGTTGGTGGTGACGGCCTTGAGCACGGGGTGGGGATGGATGCCGAACTTGCCCGTGACCACACCGCGCTCCACGGGCCAGGGCAGGCGGCCGCGGTTGGCCTCGAAGTTGCCTCCCACGAGCGTTTCCTCCTTCGTGGGCGCGTCGGCGGCTGCGGTGGCGGGCTTGCCCTCGGGCGCAGGCTTGGCCTTGGCGGCGGCTTTGCGGGCTTCTTCCTTGCGTATCTCTTCGGCTATCAGTTTTTCTATCTTCTCGTCGAGCTGGGCGGCTTTCTTCTGCTGGGCGGCGAGCTGGGAGCGCAGGGTTTTCTCCTTTTTCTTCAGGTCGGCCAGCAGGCGGTTTTCCTCCTTGCGGTCGGTGGCGAGCCGCTTGGCCTCGGCTTCCTTCTGTTGCAGCACTTCGAGGCGGGTGAGGCGGTGGGCTTCGGCGGTGCGGTTCTGCTCGTCAATCTCGGCGGTGATGCGCTCTATCTCCCGCGCCTGCTCGCGGCGGTAGGCGGCGTACTGCCGCAGGTAACGCAGGCGGCGCAGCGACTGGTCGAACGACTCGGCCGAGAGAACGAACATGAGCTTGTGCTCCGCGCCCCGGTGCACGTAGGCCTGCTGCACCAGGCGGGCGTAGTCGGCCTTGACCGCCGCGAGGCGTTCCTGCAGGCGGGCTTGCCGCTCGGTCAGGCTTTTTATCTCGTTGTCCAGCTGGTTCACTTCGCGGTTGATGGTGCTGATGAGCGACTGCCGCTCGCGTATGCGGGTGCTGAGCAGGTTGAGCTTGTTGAGCGACGATTGCTGCGACTGCTTCGTCTGGTCGAGCAGCTTGCTGGTGGCCTCCATCTTTTGCAGGGTGGCCTTGCGCTCGTTTTCGAGCTGCTTCACCGTTTGCCCCGTGGCGGGGGCGAGGGCCGCGAGGGCGAGTGCGAGGAGGATGAGGGTTTTCTTCATTGTTTTGAGTTCAGAACTTTTGCCTGCGGCAGGGACGCGGCGTGCCGGAACGGCAAGGCAAAAATAATGGAAATTTGCCGAAAACGGAAGCGGGCAGGGCGGATTGCGGGGCGATCGCGTCAAAATGTCAAGCATATTCACTTTCCCCCTGTGTTGGGGACACAGAGCGCACATAGTTTTTTCTCTATTTGCTTTTTTAGGGAGTTCACATAGCTTGTCCCGATGCAAGGCATCGGGACGTTGATTACTATTATCGACCTGAAGCTGCCTACACACTTCCACAATCCCGGCACATTGTGCCGGGACAAGCTATGTGCGCTCCCTCAAAAAACTGGGAAAAATAAAAACTATGTGCCGCTCTGTGTCCCACGCGCGGGGGGCGAGTTTGCCGGCATGTTTCGCACATTCATCTGGATGGGTTGGGCGTGGCAGCCTTGGGCGGCTTACAGCATTTGCAGCAGGTCGGCCAGCCGGCCCACGTTGCCGCGCTTGTAACGGGCGGGGTCGGCGGGGTTGAGGCGCAATTCGCCGTTGAAGGACACGCGGCGCAGGGTCATCCCGACGCGGGCCAGGGGCGTACCGCCGGAGGTGAGGGCGAACGCGATGCGGCGGGGGTAGTTCACCCCACGGCTGACGGCGTAGTCGGTGAAGTCGGCCGTGAAGCGGTATTGCCCGCCGGAGGTGCTCCACGCCACTTGCTCCACGGTATGGGCGGCAGAGGCGGTGAGGCGTTGGGTGAAGTCCCCGGCGGTGCGCTCGATGGCGGCGCGTCCCGCATCGAGGGGCGTGTACGTCCAGTCCTTCGCATCGGTGCCGCGCACGGCGGCGGAGTAGATGCGGGTGGTGAAGAGCGACTGCACGGCGGCGAAGTCCACCTGCACGCCCCACTTGAGGTCGAAGTATTCGTAGCTCTCGGTGTAATACGTGCGATTGACGCGGTCGTACAGCATCCAGCGGTCGGGATACAGCTCCACGGTGAACATCTCGATGCCGAGGAAGGGGATGATGGAAAGCATGACCACCGAATCGGTGTACACCCGCAGGGCGGCGGTCACGTTCACGCGCTTGCCGTCCGCCTCGGCGGTCACGTCGATGGAGGGGGCGTTGAGGGTGGCGAAGGGGGTCTCGGCCTCCTGCATTTGCTTCGTCCATTGGCGGTAGGGCAGGGCGCGGCCTTCGGTGTGCAGCCCGCGCGTACCCCGGCACGAGGGGGCAAGCAACGCCACGCACACGAGGGCGCAGAGGATGGTTTGTTTCATACGTGGGTTCATATTATGCAATCATTTCTTTTTTTAGGATTCATGCCCGCTGCTGCCCTGCGGGTGCTTTCACCTCACCCCCTGCCCCCTCTCCCCGGGGAGAGGGGGAATGAGGTTAGTTTTGTCCGCAAAGTTTAGGGCAATCCGCTCATTTCCTACACATTTTCCAGTTCCCCTCTCCTCAAGGAGAGGGGTTAGGGGTGAGGTGAAAACCTCGGTGTCGATACTCGTTGCAGGCGCACGTTTGCAACTTGTGCCGGTAAACCATGCAGTTTGTAACTGCGATAGGCATCCATCCGAAGTTGCAAACTTCGAACATTTTCGGCACAAGTCACAGACTTGCGCCAGCACATGGAGACATCCGAAATTCCGTACCTGCGGAAATATTTTTCCGTACCTACGGAACTTTATTTCCGTTATAACGGAAATTTATTTCTGCACGGACGGAAATGCGGGCGCATCCTGTCCCGTTTTCCCGTTAGAGACAATGCATGCCTTGTCTCTTTGCACCGCGTTTTTGTCCTCCATCCATTCCGCTGCCTCGGTAGAGACAAGGCATGCCTTGTCTCTACAGGTCGGCGGTTTATTTCCCCGTGATGATTTTCTTTATTTCGTTCAGTTTGTTGAGGGCTTCCACGGGCGTGAGGTGGTCGATGTCGGCCTTCAAGATTTCGTCGCGCACCTGGGCCAGCACGGGGTCGTCCAGCTGGAAGATGCTGAGCTGGTAGCCTTCGCGCCCTTGCGCCAACGTGCCCACGGGCTTGGCCATGCCGGTCTGGCGGTTGTCGGTCTCCAGTTGTTTCAGGATTTGCTCCGCCCGCTTCACGATGCTCTGGGGCATCCCCGCCATCTTGGCCACGTGTATGCCGAAGCTGTGCTCGCTGCCGCCGGGCACGAGCTTGCGCAGGAAGATGACCTTCTTGTCCACCTCCTTGACCGACACGTTGTAGTTCTTGATGCGGGGGAAGGCACGTTCCATTTCGTTCAACTCGTGGTAGTGGGTGGCGAACAAGGTCTTGGCGCGGCACGACGGGTGTTCGTGGATGTATTCCACGATGGCCCAGGCTATGGAGATGCCGTCATAGGTGCTGGTGCCTCGGCCCAGCTCGTCGAACAGCACAAGGCTGCGGGGCGACAGGTTATTGAGGATGCTGGCGGCCTCGCTCATCTCCACCATGAAAGTGGACTCGCCCGCCGAGATGTTGTCGCTGGCCCCCACGCGGGTGAATATCTTGTCCACCACGCCTATGTGGGCGCGCTCGGCGGGCACGAAGCAGCCTATCTGCGCCATGAGCGTGATGAGGGCGGTCTGCCGCAGCAGGGCCGACTTGCCCGCCATGTTGGGGCCGGTGATGATGATGATTTGCTGCGTGTCGCTGTCGAGGTACACGTCGTTGGCCACGTAGGTCTCGCCCAGGGGCAGTTGCCGTTCGATGACGGGGTGCCGTCCCTGCCGGATGTCGAGCACGTCGTCGTCGGCCACTTCGGGGCGTATGTAGCGGTAGTCGGCCGACACCGTGGCGAACGACAGCAGGCAGTCGAGCTGCGCCACCAGCGTGGCGTCGAGCTGTATGGCGGGTATGTATTCGGCCAGGGCCAGCACCAGTTCGTTGAAGAGGCGGGCTTCGATGGAGAGGATTTTTTCTTCCGCGCCCAGGATTTTTTCCTCGTACTCCTTCAACTCCTGCGTGATGTAGCGTTCGGCGTTCACCAGGGTCTGCTTGCGTATCCAGGTGGACGGCACTTTGTCCTTGTACGTGTTGCGCACCTCCATGTAATAGCCGAACACGTTGTTGAAGCTTATCTTGAGCGGGATGCCGGTGGCTTCGCTTTCGCGTTCCTGTATGTGGCTGAGGTAGTCTTTGCCCGAGTGGGCGAGGGTGCGCAGCTCGTCGAGCTCGGCATCCACGCCGGGGCGTATGGCGCCGCCGCGGTTGATGAGGGTGGGCGGCTCGTTGTCTATCTCGCGGTCGATGCGGTCGGCCATGTCGGCGCAGGCGTTGAGGCGGTCGGCCAGGCTGCGCAGGGCGGGGTTGTCGGTCTCGGCGCAGGCTTGCTTGATGGGGGCGATGGCTTGCAGGGCTACCTTGAGCTGCACCACTTCGCGCGGGTTGATGCGCCCCACGGCCACTTTGGAGATGATGCGCTCCAGGTCGCCGATGAGGGAAATCTGCTGTTCGAGCAGCTGTTTCAGTTCGGGGTGGCGGAAGAAGTGTTCCACCACGCCCAGCCGTTCGTTGATGGGTTTCACGTCCTTGAGCGGGAAGGCTATCCAGCGTTTCAGCATGCGCGCGCCCATGGGGCTGGTGGTGCGGTCGAGCACGTCGAGCAGGGTGCGCGCGCCCTCGTTGGTGCTGCCGTACAGCTCCAGGTTGCGCACGGTGAAGCGGTCGAGCCACACGTAGCGTTCCTCCTCGATGCGCGAGAGGTGGGTGATGTGCCCCGTTTGCAGGTGGTGCGTGAGGTCGAGGTAGTGGAGTATGGCCCCGGCGGCCACGATGCCGTTGGGCAGGTTGCCCACGCCGAAGCCCTTCAGGGTTTTCGTCTCGAACTGCTTGAGCAGGCGTTCGTGCGCGCTTTCGGGGGTGAACGCCCAGTCGTCGAGCGCGTAGGTGAAGAATTTGTTGCCGAACAGCGCGTCGAACTCCTGCCGCTTGGTGCGGTCGAACAGCACCTCCTTGGGGCTGAAGCTGGCCAGCAGCTTGTCCGCGTAGTCGCCCGTGCCTTCGGCCACGAGGAACTCGCCGGTGGAGATGTCGAGGAACGCCACGCCCACCTGCTTCTTGTTCAGGTGCACGCTGGCCAGGAAGGTATTCTCCTTGCGGTTGAGCGTGGTGTCGCTGTACGACACACCGGGCGTAACCAGCTCGGTCACCCCGCGCTTCACCAGTTTCTTGGCCAGCTTCGGGTCCTCCAGCTGGTCGCAAATGGCCACGCGGATACCGGCGCGAACCAGCTTGGGCAGGTAGGTGTCGATGGCGTGATAGGGGAAACCCGCCATGGCGATGTCGCCCGCCGTGACGCTGGAACGCCGCGTAAGCGTGATGCCCAGCACCTCGGCAGCCCGCACGGCATCTTCGGCATACGTCTCGTAGAAGTCGCCGCAACGAAACAGCAGGATGGCATCGGGATGCATCCGCTTGATGTCGTTGTACTGCTTCATCATGGGGGTTTCAGCCGGGTTCTTTGCCATAAGTCGCGCGCTTTAGGGGGATGTATTATTTATTATCCCGCAAAAATACGAAGAAAAAGGGAAATGGGGGAACGTCATAAAAGCAAATCAACGGCGCGGAAGCGAAATAATGGCGCGGCCACATGGGGCACATGGCTTTCCCGCCTCGGGGACGCGCGGAAAGAAGCGCACACACCCGTCCCGATGCCCAGCATCGGGACGGGGATTGCTATCACCTGCCCACGAGGCTATCACACAGGACAGACATGCAAACGGCATACCGCCTTGCCTGCCGTCCGTTTATTTGTTCTTTTTGGAAAACAGGAAAAACTTCCGCGCCGAGAAGCTCCAACCGGTGGCGATGATGGTGGTGAGCACCTTGGACAGCAGGTAGTGCACGTGCAGCAGGTCGGTAAACAGCCACATGAACAAGGCCGTGATGAGCAGCCCCACCACGCCGATGATGACAAACAGCGTGAACTCGTGCAGGCGGTTGTCGAAGCGTCGTTGGGTGAATATCCAATACGCACTGAACAAGTAGGTGATAACCTGCCCGGCCAGGAAGCCCACCACGGACGACAACAGGTAATACACGCCCAACACATCGGTGAGCACGTACAGCAGACCGAAGTCGGCCACAAACGCCACCCCTCCGGAAAACGTGTAGCGGAACAACTGCACGAACAGGTTCTTCGTGGGCGCGGTAAGCAAGGTGCGGAGGCTTTCTTGCAGCAAACGTTTCATAGGTCAGCGGGCGATGGGTTCAAAGTGCATGTTGTACACCACAAAGCGGTTGTTCTTGACTTTCCTCCCGTCCTTGGGCTGGTTCAGGATGAAAGCGATGGAGTTGCGCCCTTGCTTGAACGCCTTGGCAGGCACTTGCACCCGGTACAACTGGCGGCTACGGCTGTCGCCGCCCTGGCTGCTCAGCGAGCCTTGCCGCTTGCCCACGCCTAATACATATCCGTTCACGTAGAGCACGGCCTGGTTGTCGTAGGCAATGCCTTCCAGGTCGAGGTACACGTTCATGTCGGTCGGGGCAGGCAGGTTGATGGAATACTCGCCGCTCTGCGGGTGTGACGGGCGCAGGAACTCGAATATCGCATTGTCGGCATTCTCCCGATGCTTGCTTTTGTCCCACGAGAACACCGACACGTAGTCGTCGCTCATGGCGTACTCGAACTGCATGTTCCGGATGACGTAATTGCGGGTCTCCGGGTCGGTCATCACGTTGTCGAAGTAATAGTCCACCAACAACCACGCCTTGTCCGACTCGTCCAACAACTTGGCGAGCGCTTCGGTGGAGTGGGCATTCGGCTTGGTCAGATCCACTTCCAGGTTCTCGTACCGGTGGGTGGTGGAGTTGTAGTGCCGCTGGCGGAACCAGTACGACGTGCGTCCCGTGTAAAAGCTGACATAGTTGGGCATGGTACTTATCAACACGTCGTGTTCACCCAAGAGCGGTTTCACCTTGCCCAGTGAAGTCTTCCAGTCTGGGAAATAGAAGGCACTGAGCGTAGTAGGCACTACCTGGCCGTGTTCGTGCGCCGATACCATCTTGACAGTGGCACGCACGGTAGGCGTGCATAGGATGGCTGCCAAGGTGACAGCGGTGGCTACTGTGGGTTTGACGCGCAGCTTCGCCTTGCCCAGCAGCACAAAGAGCGTGTCGAACGTGCAAGCCACGGCCATGAGGAAGAGCGGGTATATATAAATAAGGTAACGCGGGAGCGACGGCTCGCGGAACACGAAGCTCATGGCCAGGAACAGCACCCCGAACATGGACACCACGTAGAAAGCCGACTTGCGAAACCGCGCCAGCATACACACGAAGCCTATCAAGCCGGGAATGTACAGCCAGGCATAGTCGGTGCGCAGCACACCGTTGTACACCTGGAAGGCACTGTAGGGTTGTGTCTTCATCAGCTCCGACAAGCGGCCGAGATTGGGCAGCACCCAGTTGGCCACGTTCTCGGGCAGGAACAGCAGGAAGAACGACTTGAACACGCCCTGCACCGAAGGCACGAACACTATGAACGAAAAGACAACGAACAAGTACGTAACCACCGCCTCGATGCCTTTGAAATCGGCTTGCCTCAGGCAGATGCTGCGGACGAACAGCAACACATAATAGAACATCAGCCCGTAGATGAACAGGAACGTCAGCTGGTGCGACATGACAGACAGCACCAGCAACGCCAGAGCCACCCACAGCAGCTTCGGTTGCAACCGCAGGTAGTTGAGCACGCGGCTTTTCCCCGCGCGGAACGAATCGTCCACATTGAGTGCGCGACCCAGGAAGTACAGGAACAGGATAAAGAAAAACGCGAAGATGGCGTAGTTGCGGCTCAGCCTCGACCAATAGGCCAGGTAGGTGGAGAACGTGACGAGCGTGGCGGTGGTCACGGCTATGTTGCGGTTGAAGAACCGCTTGGCAAACAAGTAGGCCGCAGGCACCAGCAACGTGCCAAATACCACGCTCGGGAAACGCGCCCAGAACTCGCTCACGCCAAACAGCTTGAACAGCGGAACGATGAACA
This sequence comes from uncultured Bacteroidales bacterium, assembly GCA_949297975.1. Lineage (GTDB taxonomy): Bacteria > Bacteroidota > Bacteroidia > Bacteroidales > Paludibacteraceae > QVMH01. The sequence continues at coordinate 3,404 of CASFUX010000149.1, read as the reverse complement.
TGGTAAGCAGGATGCCGTTGTTGTCGGTGGCAAACAGCGGCTGTTCGGGGAAGAAGCGTGCCCGGTTCACATGCACATATTCGTCCACCCACAGGGTGAGGTAGCCCACATCCCACACCCGGATGACAAAGGCCGCCACGGTGAGCGCGACAAGGAGCAGGGTGTACGCGTCGAATTCAAACTTTCCTATCCGATACTTTTTCATGATGCCTATTCTTTTTCAAAACGTCGTTTCCATATCAGCTTCAAGGTCTTTGCCACGGTGCTTTTCACGTTCATCTTGCTGTCGCCCAGCTTGCGGTCATAGCGCAGGATGAACGGCACCTCGCCAAACACCACGTCCATGCGCCGCAGCCGCAGGATGATGTCCACCATGGCCTGGAAACCTTCCTGGTCGATAAAGCGGTCGCCGTACCGCTCGAAGGCGGCCTTGAGCACGGTAGCACGGTAGGCGCGATAACCGCAAGTGAAGTCGCGCACGCCACGGATGGGCAGCAGCAGGCGGAACAGGTACGATGCGCCGAGGCTCATCAGCTCGCGGAACTTCGAAAGGCCGTACACCCTCGCTCCCCGTTGATAGCGCGAGGCGATGACCACATCGTACCCCTCGCGCATCATCCCCATCATGCGGGGCATCAACCCCGGCGTGTGGGTGTCGTCAGCGTCCATGGTGATGATGATGTCGTTGTCATCGGCCAGTTCCGATGCGGCCAGCAGCCCGTCGCGTATGGTCTTGCCCAGACCCTTGTTCACCTCGTGGGTGAGCACGCGCAGGGGCATTTTTTCCTGATATTCCTCCAATATCTGCGCGGTGCGGTCGCGGCTGCCGTCATTGACCACCAGCACCTCGTAATGGTCTATGCCGGCGTTGTACAAATGATAGCCAATCCGGTCCAACAGCTTGCCCAAGCTGGCTTCCTCGTTGTAGGCCGGCAGCACCACATATAGTTTGTCTCTTTTCATCAATGTTGTATGTTAATGGGTTACTTGTCGTTTGGTTGTTCAGGTGGCAGCAACGCCCCGGCCAGTGCCTGCGCGATGCGCTGGCTGGCCATGCCGTCGCCGTAGGGGTTGACGGCATTAGCCATGCGGGCGTACAGCGCGGGGTCGTCCAGCAGGCGGTTCGTCTCTTCCACGATGCGGTCGGCCGAAGTCCCGACTATCTTCACCGTACCGGCAGCCACGGCTTCGGGCCGCTCGGTGGTGTCACGCATCACCAGCACCGGCTTGCCCAGACTGGGGGCTTCCTCCTGCACGCCGCCACTGTCCGTCAGTATCAAGGTGGAACGGCGCATGAGGTAGATGAACGGCACATAGTCCAGCGGGGCGATGAGGTGGATGTTGCCGATGCCTTGCAGCAGTTCGTACACGGGCTGCTGCACGTGCGGGTTCAGGTGCACGGGGTACACGATGTCCACATCCGGATGTTGCGCGGCAAGCATACGCAAGGCCTGGCAGATGTGCAGGAAGCCTTCGCCGAAGTTCTCCCGCCGATGCCCCGTCACCAGGATGCACCGCCGCCCGTCGTCCGGGGCGTACCCCCGCCCGACCAGGTGCGCATCCAGCTCGGCCTGCAAGGCGGGACTGGCTTCTATCTTGCGGTTGACCCAATGTAGCGCATCTATCACCGTGTTGCCGGTGACGAATATCTTCTGTTCCCCGACGTGCTCTTGCAGCAGGTTCCGGCGCGACGTCTCGGTCGGTGCGAAGTAAAAGTCGCACAAACGGTCGGTAAGCTGGCGGTTGGCCTCTTCGGGGAAAGGCGAATACAGGTTGTACGTGCGCAGCCCGGCCTCCACGTGCGCTATCTTGACACGTTGGTAGAAAGCGGCGAGGGCTGCCGCCGTGGAAGTGGTGGTGTCGCCGTGCACCAGCACCACGTCGGGCTGGAAGTCGGCCAGCACCCCGCGCATCCCCAGCAGCACCCGCGAGGTAAGGTCGTACAGGTCCTGCCCGGGCGACATGAGGTTGAGGTCGTAGTCGGGGACGATTTCAAACACCTCCAGCACCTGGTCGAGCATCTGCCGGTGCTGGGCGGTGACACACACCCGGGTGTCGAAGCATCCGGGGCGCATCCGGCACTCCCGGACCAGCGGTGCCATCTTGATGGCTTCCGGACGGGTGCCGAAGACGAGGAGGATTTTTATCGGTCGGTGGTCGTGCGCCATTCCTTTCGTGGTTTTCTTCCGGACAAAGGAAGAACGTGAATATTTCCCACAAAGGTAGGGAATTATTTGCATTTGGATGTTTTTTTAGATTAAAAATGCAGGCACGCGGCACGTAGACGGCATCACGGGCGTGCCCTGCCGCGAACGGCGGGGCGGGATGGCGCGGGGTAGGCGGATAAATCGTATCTTTGCCCCCGTTAAAATGAAGCGTATGAAATCCTTTTTCCCTTTCCGGCGGCGGCCCCAGGAGGCGCGGCTGTGCCTCAGCGGCGGGGGTGCGCTGGGCTTCGCGCACGTGGGCGTGATACAGGCGTTGGAGGAGCACGGCATACGCCCCGCGCACGTCTCCGGCACGAGCATGGGGGCGATTATCGGGGCGTTTTACGCCGCCGGGCTGTCGCCCGCGCAGATGCTCGACGTAATCAAAGAGCACAAGCTGTACAAGCTCAGCACGCTGCTCACCTTCCAAGCCGACTTCTGGCGACGGGGCGTGTCCGACCACACCACGCTGCGGCGGCTGGTGCGCGAGCTTATCCCGCACAACTCGTTCGAGGGATTGCAGCGGCGGCTTACCGTGTGCGTGAGCGACATGAACCGCGCCACTTGGCGGCTGGTGAGCGCGGGCGGCGACCTCGACCGGTGGGTGGCGGCCTCGGCCTGCATACCCGGCGTGTTCGAGCCGATGGAAATCGACGGCACGCTGTACATGGACGGCGGGGTGATGAACAACATGCCGGCGCAATGCTTCGAAAGCCAGTTCAGCACCACCATCGGCGTGGATGTCATCCCCTACCCCCGGCTGGACCTGCCCGAGCTGAAGCGCGTGAGCGAGGTGGCCTTCACCGCCATACGCGCCATGCAGTACCGCAACGCCCGCGAGGGGCGCGACATCTGCAACTACCTCATCGAGCCGCTGGTGCTCAACCGCTACCACGAATTCAGTTTCGAGGCCTACCGCGAGATATACGACATCGGCTACCGCACGGCCTCGGACTACATCGGCACCCACCGCAGCATCCTGGCATTGGGGAAATGAAGCCCCCGCTAACTTCCCCGAAAGCCCCCTCTAACTCCCCCCAAGGGGGAGGATTCATTACTATCGGGGAGATGAAAAATTCCGTTACTACGCAGCTGAATTTTCGTAGTAACAGAATTTTATTTTTGTAGTAACGGAAAATAAATTTCGCAGTAAGCCCACTCAACTCCGAGGCTGTGCGGGGAGTGCAATCCAAGCCT
>CASFUX010000148.1 GCA_949297975.1 uncultured Bacteroidales bacterium | reverse complement strand
TATTAGACAATATGCAGAATAAAATGATAAACCACGGAGACACAGAGACACCAAGATGAGCAGTGGCATTCTCGCAGATAACAGAGGACACTTAGTGAAATGCCGCAAGCGGCATTTCTCCGTGGGCTTTTGGGGCGAGCAAAGGGAGAAATGCGGATGGGACTCTCCGTGTCTCTGTGGTTTAAAATTTAATTCGATATAAACTCTATTATATAATATATGTTGCTCACACTTCTATATCGCCGTCGAGTATTTCGTGCCAGGGCAGGCCTTGCTTGGCCAGTTCGGCCAGGAAGGGGTCGGGGTCGAATTCCTCTACGTTGAACACGCCCGGCTTGCGCCATTGCCCGGTCATGAACATCATGGCCCCCACGGTGGCGGGCACGCCGGTGGTGTAGCTCACGCCCTGCGTGCCGGTTTCCTTGTAGGCGGCCTCGTGGCTGCAATTGTTATATATATAATAGGTATGTTCCTGGCCGTCCTTCAGCCCGCGGATGCGGCAGCCGATGGAAGTCCAGCCCGTGTAGTGTTCGCCCAGTTCGCCAGGGTTGGGCAGCACGGCCTTGAGGAACTGGATGGGCACAATCTTCACGCCGTTGTAGTCCACCTCGTCGATGCGTGCCATGCCGATGTTCTGTATCACGCGCAGGTGGGTGAGGTATTCCTGCCCGAAGGTCATCCAGAAGCGGGCGCGGCGCAGGGTGGGGAAGTTCTTCACGAGCGATTCCAGCTCTTCGTGGTAGATGACGTAGGACTCTTTCGGTCCTATCTCCGGATAGTTCAGGGGCTGGTGTATCTCGTGCGGTTCGGTCCATACCCATTGGCCGTTTTCCCAGTATTTGCCTTTCTGGGTCACTTCGCGTATGTTGATTTCGGGGTTGAAGTTGGTGGCGAAAGCCTTGCCGTGGTCGCCCGCGTTGCAGTCCACGATGTCGAGGTATTGCATTTCGTCGAAGCGGTGCTTGGCGGCGTAGGCGGTGAACACGCTCGTCACGCCGGGGTCGAAGCCGCATCCGAGGATGGCCGTCAGCCCGGCCTGCTTGAAGCGGTCCTGGTATGCCCATTGCCAGCTGTATTCGAAGTGCGCCTCGTCCTTCGGTTCGTAGTTGGCCGTGTCGAGGTAGTTCACGCCGCATTCCAGGCAGGCATCCATGATGGTGAGGTCTTGGTAGGGCAACGCCACGTTGATGACGAGTTCCGGGCCGAAGCTGCGGAACAATTCGACCAGCGCGGGCACGCTGTCGGCATCCACTTGGGCGGTCTGCATGTCCACCCCGTACCGTTTTTTCACTTCGGCGGCTATCGCGTCGCATTTGCTTTTCGTGCGGCTGGCCAGCATGATGTCGGTAAAGATGCCGCTATTCTGCGCCACTTTGTGCGCCACCACGGTGCCGACACCCCCCGCACCGATAATCAAAACTTTTCCCATGTTCGTATATATTAAAGACAATTCTCGGGCATAAAACGCACAAAAATACGCGTTTTTTCGGAAGTGGGCAACATGGGAGGGCTGCTGCACCAAAAATACAAAACACAATAGACACAATAGGATGCCAGTTCACTCGGCGCGAGATAGAGACGGGCGTGCCCGTCTTTGTGGAGGACACATAGCTTTTCGGCCTGATATGCAGTGCCCAAAGGCGGCATTAGGCGAACGATGGTATTCCACCGAGGATGTGTCAAAATGGGATTTAGCACACGGATAACACGGATTATACAGATTATCACAGATTTCTTTTTTCAACAATCCTTGACAATCAATGGTATTTAAATCCGTATAAATCCGTCTTATCTGTCTCATCCGTGTTCTCTCTTATTTTGACACACCTCCAAACTATTGTGAACTCCTTACCCATGCAGGATGGGCGTACAGTCCCTTTTATAATCTATTGTGCCTATTGTGTTTTGTTTCATTTGTCCCTATGTGTTTTGATGTGGTTGCTTTGACAAAGATGCTCCGGATGAGAAAAAAAACATTACCTTTGTCCAGAGGTAAGAGGTGAGGGGTAAGAGGCAAGAACTTTCTGCGAAATCTACGGGAACAATGCAGGAAGCATCCGTCCATAGTAAATCGTTCAATCGTAATAATATCATCTTATGTACAAAATCCTTTCCGTCAATCCCGGTTCCACGTCCACGAAGCTGGCGTATTATGAAGACGAAATGTTGGTGTGCGGCCAGACCATCCGGCACTCGGCCGACGAGTTGAAACGCTATCCCGGCGTGATGGCGCAGCATGAGTTCCGCAAGCAACAGGTACTCGACGGCTTGCGGGCGCAGGGCGTGGACCTCGCGGGGCTTTCCGCTGTGGTGGGGCGCGGGGGGCTGGTGCGTCCCATCGAGTCGGGCGTATATGAGGTGAACGACCGCATGGTGGCCGACTTGCGGGCTTGCGTGGGCGGTGTCCATGCCAGTAACCTGGGCGGCTTGATTGCCCGCGAGATTGCCGACAGCATTCCCGGCTGCCGCGCCTTCATTGCCGACCCCGTGGTGGTGGACGAGCTACAGGACGTGGCCCGCATCAGCGGATTGCCGCAAGTGCCCCGTCGCTCCATCTTCCACGCCTTGAACCAGAAGGCCATCGCCCGCCGCTACGCCGAGGAGCGGGGCATGGCTTACGAGGAATTGAACTTGGTGGTGGCGCACCTGGGCGGGGGCGTGTCCGTGTCGGCGCACCGTCACGGGCGGGTGGTGGACACCAACCAGGCGCTGGACGGCTTCGGCCCCTTCTCGCCCGAGCGGGCCGGCACGCTCGATGCCGGGCAACTGGTGCGCATGGCCTTCAGTGGCGAGTACACGCAGGAACAGATGCTGAAGATGCTGGCCGGGCGGGGCGGACTGATGGCGCACCTCGGCACGAACGACACCCGCGCGGCCTACGAACATGCCTTGGCGGGCGACCAGCACGCGCGGCTCGTGCTCGAAGCGATGGCCTACGGTGCGGCCAAAGAGATAGGGGCCATGCACGTGGTGCTCGAAGGGCGCACCGATGCCATCCTGCTCACCGGCGGCATTGCCTATAACGAAGCCTTGGTAGGTTATATCCGCCGCATGGTCGGAGGTCTCGCTCCCGTGCGCGTTTATCCCGGCGAAGACGAGATGGAAGCCCTCGCCATGAGCGGCCTGCGCGTGCTGCGCGGCGAACCGGCGAAGGTGTATTGTTAAGCACACGGGTATTTTAGCACACGGAACACACGGATTGAACGAATTTACACGGATAAAAGTCAACACTCTGCGGTCAACAGTCCACAGTGCCGCACTGGAAAAATCCGTGTAAATCCGTACAATCCGTGTGTTCCGTGTGCTAAAATTCGCGTTCCCCCGGCTTTACGCGAACAGCACCCGGAAGGCTTCCTCCACCTTGCGTACCCGTACCAGTTCGATGTTGGCTTTTTTCAGGTTGATGCTGCCATCGTGGAAGTCGGGTACGAGCATTTTCTTGAAGCCCAGCTTCTCCGCTTCCATGATGCGTTGTTCCAGCCGGTTGATGGGGCGTATCTCGCCGCTGAGACCGACTTCGCCCGTCATGCACACGTGCGGGGCGATGGCGATGTCCACGTTGGACGACAGGATGGACGAGATGACCGCCAGGTCGATGGCCGGGTCGTTTACCCGCAATCCCCCCGCGATGTTGAGGAACACGTCCTTTTGCGTCAGCTTGAAGCCCGCCCGTTTCTCCAGCACGGCCAGCAGCATGTTGAGCCTCCGCAGGTCGAAGCCCGTGCTGGAGCGTTGCGGGTTGCCGTAGGCC
>CASFUX010000147.1 GCA_949297975.1 uncultured Bacteroidales bacterium | reverse complement strand
TGGACAACCTGCAACGGGGCGGGAACAACGAGCCGGGCATCAAGGCCATCATCATGGCACCCACCCGCGAACTGGCGCAACAGATAGACCAACAAATGGAAGGCTTCTCGTACTTCCTGCCCTTCTCGTCCGTGCCCGTGTATGGCGGCAACGACTCGCAGGCCTGGGACGTGCAGCGCCGCGGGCTGCAACGGGGAGCCGACGTGGTCATCGCCACGCCGGGACGCCTGCTGCAACACATGAACCTGTACACGGTGGACTTCTCGCATGTGAAATATTTCATCCTCGACGAGGCCGACCGGATGCTGGACATGGGCTTCTTCGACGACATCATGCAGGTGGTGAACCGCCTGCCGCGGGAACGGCAGACCATCATGTTCTCGGCCACCATGCCCCCGAAAATCAAGCAGCTGGCCAAGACCATCCTGCACGAGCCGGAAGAGGTGCGCATCGCCATCGCCCGCCCGCCCGAAAGCATCATGCAGACCGCCTTCATCTGCCACGAGGCGCAGAAGCCCGGCATTATCAAACACCTCTTTTCCTCCCAGGAGCCTAACAAGGTCATCCTCTTCTCCGGCTCCAAGCTGAAAGTGAAGGAAATCACCAAGACCCTCCGCCACATGGGCTTCTCGGCCGACGAGATGCACTCCGACCTGGACCAGGCGCAGCGCGACCACGTGATGCACGAGTTCAAGAACAACCGCGTGAACATCTTGGTGGCCACCGACATCGTGTCGCGCGGCATCGACATCGACGACATCACCCTGGTCATCAACTACGACGTGCCGCGCGAAGTGGAGGACTACGTGCACCGCATCGGCCGCACGGCACGCGCCGGCGAGGAGGGCATGTCCATCACGCTGGTGAGCGAGGACGAGCAATACCGCTTCAAGCAGATAGAGAATTTCCTCCAAAAAGACATTTATAAGATACCCATCCCCGCCGAACTGGGCGAAGGCCCGGCCTACGAACCCGACAAACACCGCAACGCACGCCCCGCCGGACGAGGCGGACGAGGACGCAGCGGCGGACACCGGGGAGGCCGCAAAGGGGGAGGCCGGGGCGACAACCGCAACGGTGGCAACCGAAGACGCGGCCAGGACCGCAGGCGCAACAACAAACGGGAAGGCGGCAACGCCCCGCAAGGGTAGGAAAGCCTCCCCAAGCCCCTCCAGAAGGAGGGGATGTAAGTTACATTTGCCGCCATGAGCCTCCCCTCGGGGGAGGTTGGTGGGGCATTACCTATTATATTTATAAAAAGACTATGATACAATCAATGACCGGCTTCGGAAAAGCCACGCTGGAATATGGCAACAAGAAAATAGTGGTGGAAGTCAAATCGCTCAACAGCAAGCAGGCCGACGTGTCCACCCGCATCGCCCCCCTGTACCGGGAGAAGGACATCGAAATACGCAACCTGCTGTCGCAACGGCTCGAACGCGGCAAGATTGACCTGTCGCTCTACTTCGACAACGCGGCGAAGGATGCCACCGCCCAAATCAACGTGCCGATGCTCGAAGCCTACCACCAACAGATAGAAGCGGCGGCACAGCAACTGGGCATTGCAACCCCGCAAAACTGGTTCGACCTGCTGCTGCGCCTGCCCGACGTGCTCAAGACGGAGACCCCGGAACTGGACGATGCCGAATGGGAAGCCGTAGCGCAGGGCATCAACGCCGCCATCGACCAGTTGCAGCAATTCCGCATCCAGGAAGGACGCGCCCTGCAAGCGGTGTTCGAGACAAAGATACACAACATCCAGACGCTCCTCGCCCAAATTGATCCCTTCGAAAAGGAACGGGTGAGCAAGATAAAGGTGCGCCTCGAAGAAAACCTCCTCGCCCTGGCCGACAAGGTGGACTACGACAAGAACCGGCTGGAACAGGAACTGATTTATTACATCGAAAAGTTGGACGTGAACGAAGAAAAAGTGCGCCTGGCCAACCACTTGAATTACTTCCTGGAGACCATGGCGCACGAAAAGTCGCCGGGCAAGAAGCTGGGCTTCATCGCGCAGGAAATAGGGCGCGAAGTGAACACCCTCGGCTCGAAAGCCAACCACAGCGAAATGCAAAAAATAGTCGTCAAGATGAAAGACGAACTCGAACAAATCAAGGAACAAGTGCTGAATGTTTTGTAGGTGAAAGTAGAAAGAGAAAAGTAGAAAGAGGAAAGGAAAAAGAGGAAATAGACCTGCACTTCCCCCTTTCTACTTTGTACTTTCTACTTTGTACTTTTACCTCCCTACTTTAACCCTCCTTCTCATGGGCAAGCTCATCATTTTCTCCGCACCTTCGGGGGCTGGCAAAAGCACCCTCGTGCAACATGTGCTGAAGCAGCCGGGCTTCAACCTTGCGTTCTCCATCTCGGCCACCAGCCGCCCGCCACGCGGCCAGGAGGTCAACGGGCGCGAATACTACTTCCTGTCGGCGGACGAGTTCCGGGGCAAAATCACACACGGTGACTTCCTCGAATACGAAGAAGTCTATGCAGGCTGCTTCTACGGCACGCTCCGCAGCGAAGTGGAACGCCTTTGGGCTGCCGGGCACAACGTCATCTTCGACGTGGATGTCAAAGGCGGTCTGAACATCAAGCAGCAATACGGCGACCGGGCATTGGCCATCTTCATCGCCCCGCCCAGCCTCGAAGTCCTGGAACAACGCCTGCGGGGCCGCGCCACCGACTCCCCCGAAAAGATAGCCGAACGCATCGGCAAGGCGGAATACGAAATGACCTTCGCCCCCCGCTTCGACCACACCATCGTGAACGACGACCTTCGGCAAGCCCAATCCGAGGTTGAAATGCTTATCCGGGAATTTCTAATAAAAGACTAAATAAACATCCCCTCCCTCTGGAGGGGCTTGGGGAGGCATATATGACCTATCCGCAAGCCATTCAATATCTGTACGACCGCCTGCCGGTGTTCCACCACATCGGGGGGGATGCCTACAAGCCGGGACTGGCCAACACCATCCGCCTGCTCGACGCGCTGGGCAACCCGCAGCACACGTACCGCACCATCCACATAGCCGGGACGAACGGCAAAGGCTCCGTGTCGCACATGCTGGCCGCCGTGTTGCAGCAGGCCGGTTACCGCACGGGGCTATATACCTCGCCGCACCTGGTGGACTTCGGCGAACGCATCCGCATCGACGGCAAGATGATAGACCCCGACTACGTGTGCCGCTTCGTGGGGAGCCACAAGAGTTTGATAGAGGAAGTGCAACCCTCGTTCTTCGAGGTTACGATGGCGATGGCGTTCGACTACTTCGCCGCCCAGCAGGTGGACGTGGCGGTCATCGAGGTGGGGCTGGGCGGACGGCTGGACAGCACCAACATCATCCGCCCCGAGCTGTCCGTCATCACCAACATCAGCTTCGACCACACCGCCTTCCTGGGCAACACCTTGGCGAAGATTGCCGCAGAGAAAGCGGGCATCATCAAGCCCCGCACCCCCGTGGTCATCGGCGAGAACCTGCCCGAGACGCGTCCGGTATTCGTAGCCAAGGCGCAGGAGATGGACGCCCCCCTCACCTTTGCCGAGGAACAAGTGCACATCACTGCCCACCGACACATCGCCGACAAGCTCCAGGTAACCACCGGCACGGGGGCGACCTACCAGGTGGGGCTGACGGGCATTTACCAGCTCAAGAACATCGCCACCACGCTCGCCGCCCTGCACGTACTGCGGCAGAACCCCGCCTTCCACCTGTCCGATGCAGCCCTGCACGAGGGGCTGGACCGGGTGGTGGCACTCACCGGGCTGCAAGGGCGTTGGCAGACGGTGCGCCTGCATCCCCGCGTGGTATTAGACACGGGGCACAACGTGGCGGGCATTGAGAATGTGGTGCGCCAGCTGCGGGAGCAGACCTGCCGCACCCTGCGCATCGTCATCGGCATGGTGAGCGACAAGGACATCGACACCGTGCTCACCCTGCTGCCCCGCGAAGCCGCCTACTACTTCACCCAGGCTCGCACCGCCCGCGCCCTGCCCGCCGCCACCCTGCAAGCCAAGGCCGCCCCCGTCCACCTGCACGGCACGGCCTACCCCACCGTGGCGCAAGCCGTGCAAGCCGCCCTGCACGACGCTGCCCCCGACGACTTCATCTTCGTCGGAGGCAGCAACTTCGTAGTAGGCGAGGCGTTGGAGGAAATGCAACCCCCAACCCCCTCCCGATAAATCGGGATAAATTGCGGGGGCTTTCCCATCCGCACGGTAGAAATGCGGCACGCCTCACGGCTGTCCCAAAAGATTTTTAACATGTCGTTTCATGCATCTGTTCAAGTGCGGACAATGACAAAATGTCAAAACTCATTTTGGAACAAAGACGGGCAGGGGACGACCTCCCCGCGTCTCTCCCACGCCTTTTCGTAACACCTCAGGA
>CASFUX010000146.1 GCA_949297975.1 uncultured Bacteroidales bacterium | reverse complement strand
GGATTTCCGGAATTAGGATTAAAGTGGAGCATGCCATAGGTGGTATGAAAAAATGTCGTATTGTCAAAGAACGATTCAGATGCCATAAATTCGGTTTCGAAGATATGGTGATTCTTATTGCTTGTGGATTACACAACTTCAATGAGACATATAACAAATTAATCCATATAATGTCTAATGTGCAAAAGTTCACCTATTTCCCTCAAACCACTATTGATTGCCTTGTTGAAAGTATCAAAAGTTGAATAATAACGATGAAAGTTGAACAACCTTTCCCCCTTTGTATCTCTATATTTTTCCAGCAAAGGCTTGATAAGACCCAATACCCTGACTTCCATTTTGGCATTATCATTTCTTCTGCCTTTGGTTTTCATCCTGTAATAGGTGATAACATCATCATGCATCTCCTTGCAGGAATACAAATCTGTCGAGTTAATCCCAATCAGCCCAAATGACAGGATGAAACAGTCTTTTGCCAAATTGAACCTACACCTTAATTCCCTCCCCTTTTGGTCTGTTTTATAGGGCATTTGATAAATTCTCAGCATGTCTGTCGCAGATATGGTCCTCTTCCTTGTGGCTTCCTGCTTGGGTATCTTGAAGTTTTCAAAAGGAGAATGAGGTATAAGGATGATGTTTCTGTCGTAATCATTGAAGTGTTTCCTGGCCTCATTGAACAAATGCCTGATGCTGCCCAGATACAGAGATACCATCCTGTTGGAAGGTATCCTTTTACCTTGCTGCCTTAGCTTTTCCACTCTATTTTCCCGTTTGATAATGAGGTATGCCATAAACCTTTCAAGCAAGGCTTTATCAAGCCGTTTGATGTCCAATTCCTTTTTACCCAGAAACTCCACAAAGGCATTGAGGGCTGTCGCGTAATTTCCTGCCCCTTTAATTGTTGCATGGGCTATCCACTCTTTGCTGAATTGGATGAAGTCTATGGTTTCTGTCATTTTCCGCTCCCCTTGCAAAAAAGCCACAATGTCATCCATGCTGTAGTTATTGGTATAAAGTGGAAATTTGGCACACATTTCTTGATAGTACCTTACTATGGCATCTGCTTCTTGGATGAATTTGGGGTTCTTCAATTTGAATGATTTTGTCAAGTCCTCTTTCCTGACAAAGATATTGGTGGATAGCCTTTTGACTTCCCTGTTATAGGTCATTCTAATCTTTACATTATAAGTTCCATCAACTTTTCGTTGGCTTTTCAATACTTCCGCTTTGAATGTCAGCATATTATTTCCTGTTTTTTCAGAACAACAATAGACCAACAAACAGTGGTTTTGACCTTATTTTTGCAGAAAATGGAGGGATGTATGAAAAAGAAAAAATCTCCGTAAGTGTTTATCTTACAGAGATTTCCTTGTGAGCCCGGCGGGATTCTAACCCACGACCTTCAGAACCGGAATCTGACGTTCTATACAACTGAACTACGGGCCCTTCAAATATTTTGATTTGTCTTAATTTACAACCACATAAGTTTGATAAATCGCTTCCGTTCGTGCGGGAATTGTTGTTTGTTTGCGTTTGTTTTGGTACTTTTGTTCGACGTTTGCCGGAAGGATTGCGAAAGCCGTCACCGTCAAACAGGATTGTCGAACACCAAACACATGACGCAACATGCAATTCAAGCTCGTATGCAACTACAAGAACCGGGCGGCCTCGCCCGAGGCGAAATTCGAGGTCAAGATCGAATGCTACCACAACCGTAAGTACCGCTACGTGGGCACCGGCGTGTTCGTCGAAGCCAAATACTGGCAGGACGGGCGGCTGAGCCGCAAGCACCCCCAATACCGCGTGCTGGACGCGCTGCTGCAAAACAAGCTGAACGAGTACAAGAACCAGGCCCTCGACCTCGAACGCACGGGAAAGGTTTTCGACTTCAACGCCTTGAACGTCCTTTCCGGGCGCAAAGGTAAGCAATTATTTTCGGAATACATACGCGAGGAGCTTAAAAAAGAAAAAAATCTCGGCATGGACAGCGTGGTGAAGTACCGCCGCGACGCCGACATCGTGGCCGACCTCTTCCCCGCGCTGGCCGTGGACGAGCTGGAGGGTAGGCACATCGAGCAGCTCGACGCGTACTTGCAGGAGCGGTACTCGGCCAGCATGGCCCACCACCTGCACATCTTCGTGCACAAGTACGCCAAGCGCGCCGTGCGGCAGCGGCTGCTGGCACGCGACCCCTACGACGAGGTGGAGCTGGAGAAGTTCCGGGGCGAGACGCGCCTCACCTTCCTCACCCTGGCCGAAATCGCCCGCCTCGAGGCACTCGACAACCTGCCCACGACCATCCGCGCCATCCGCGACCGCTTCCTCTACTCGTGCTGGACGGGGCTGCGCGTGTCCGACAACCTCGCCCTGCTCAAAAGCTCCCTCACCGACACGCCCGACGGCTACGTCGTCTCCCTCCACACGCTCAAGGGCTACGGGCACGACCTCATCCACCCCCTCGGCCTGATGTTCGACGGCAAGCCCGACCGCATCGCCCGCTACTGGATGACGGCGCACGACGGCCCCACCCTCTTCCCCAAGGTGAGCACCTCCTACATCAAGATGGCACTGGACATGCTGGGCCCGATGGCAGGCATCGACAAGCACCTCACCTTCCACGTGGCGCGGCACACCTGCGCCTCGCTGCTGGCCGACGTGTCGCAGAACCCCTTCCTCATCATGAACATCCTGGGCCACTCCAGCATCAGCACCTCCATGATATACATCCACGCCTCGCCCGAGGCCACCAAGAAGCAGCTCCGCCTGCTCGATGGCAAGTGGGGCAACGCCAGGTGAGGGCGTTTGCGCGTTCGGCTTTTATTTTGTTACTTTGCATATAATTTGATTTGCTTATGGCAACGACATTGAAAACAACGCCCGCCATCAAGGGCAACGCATCGAGGCGTTTCAACGCCGCCATCTCGGAGAGCCGGGCCAACAAGATACCGCAGGCACGCAGGCAAGACATGCTCGACCTGGTGAGGCGGGTGATGGCCAAAGCGAAAGGGTGCTGATATGGACTTGTCGGATTTCACATTCTCCCCATTGGCCGATGAAGATGTGCTGGAAAGCTTCGACTGCGGGGACGGGGACATCAACGACTTCCTCGTCAACGACTCGAAGAACTACCAGAAGGAGAAAATCACGAACACGTACTTGTTCAAAGACCGGGACGTGATCGCGGCGTTTTTCTCCATATCCAACGACTGCCTAAACGACCTGGGGTTTGGCAACAACGCGTGGAACCGCTTCCACCGCAAGACCCGGCTGCCCAACGCAAAGCGCATCAGGCAATACCCGGCGGTCAAGATTACCCGCCTGGGAGTGCACCTGGCCTACCAGGGGCACGGCTTGTCGCACCAACTGCTGGACTTTATCAAGGCGTGGACTTTCATCGAGCACAAGCCAGCTTGCCGCCTGCTCCTGCTGGACGCATACAACCAGGAAAAGCCCCTCTCGGTCTATATGAAAAATGATTTTACATTCCTACTCACGAACGACAAGGACGACAAGAGCAGGATCATGTACTTCGACCTCATGAGGCTGGAGCAATAGTCCCCTCCACCCGCACGCACACGACCGGCCCCGCCCCCTTCAAGCGAAAGGGTGGCGGGGCCGGAGTGTTTATATGGCTTATATATTATTGCTTACCTTTCATCAGCCGGATGATTTCCTCCTTGTCGGCCAGCTGGGAGCGCAGCTGCTCCACCTGCTGGCGCAGCATCGCGTTCTCGCGGTCGAGGCTCTCCACCTCCATGCGGTTGTTGTTGCCGCTCTGCACGTGCCCCCCGGCGTTAATGACCGTGCCGAACGTGCCCGCGTCGAAGAAGTGCGAGGGCGATATGCGCACGCTGTCGCACAACAACTTGAGCTTGCGCAGCTCGATGGTCTCGTTGTTCAAGGCCGCCTGCAACCCTTGCCGGGTATAACCTATCTGAGGCAACACATCCTTAATCATGATACGCTTTGCTCTGCATAATTCTCCAAATTCATTGTAATTCATACGGTTTCGTTTTATCAATATCTAATACAGTTAAAATAGTT
>CASFUX010000145.1 GCA_949297975.1 uncultured Bacteroidales bacterium | reverse complement strand
TGTAATGAATTTCCTCCAGTTTGCCGTGTGGGGAGCGTATCTCACATCTATGGGACGTTACCTCGGCAACGTCGGCATGGGAGGCCACATCGGCATTTTCTATTCCGTGCAGGGCATCGTGTCCATTTTCATGCCCGCCCTCATCGGCATCGTGGCCGACCGCTGGGTGCCTGCCCAGCGTATGCTCGGCATCTGCCATGCCATAGCGGGGCTGGCCATGGCCTCGGCTGCCGCCTACGGGCTGTCGGCGGGCGATGGGGTGCAGTTCTCCATCCTGTTCTCTCTTTACACCTTGAGCGTGGCGTTCTACATGCCCACGCTGGCTCTTTCCAATTCAGTGGCTTACAATGCGCTGGAAAAAGCCGGTATGGACACGGTGAAGGATTTCCCGCCCGTGCGGGTGTTCGGCACCATCGGGTTCATCTGCTCCATGTGGCTGGTGGATTTGCTCGCTTTCCAGGACACGCCCAAGCAGTTTGCCGTGAGCGGTGCGGCGGGGTTGTTGTTGGCGGTGTATGCGTTCACCTTGCCCCATTGTCCCACCAGCCGGGGCACGGGGCGCGGCAAGTCGCTGTCCGAGGCGTTGGGCTTGCAGGCCTTTTCGCTGTTCAAGCAGCGGAAGATGGCGTTGTTCTTCATCTTCTCCATGCTGCTCGGCGTGTCGTTGCAAATCACGAACGGGTTTGCCAATCCCTTCATTTATAGCTTCGGAGCGGAGGCACAGTATGCCGATACATTCGGTGTGCAGCACGCCAACATGTTGATTTCGCTCTCGCAAATGTCCGAGACGTTGTGCATCTTGCTCATACCTTTCTTCTTGAAGCGGTTCGGCATCAAGCGTGTCATGCTCATGGCCATGCTGGCGTGGGTGTTCCGTTTTGCATTCTTCGGCCTGGGCAATCCCGGTGGGGGCGTGTGGCTGTTCGTGCTGTCGATGATCGTTTACGGCATGGCGTTCGACTTCTTCAACGTGTCCGGCTCACTCTTTGTGGACAAGGAGACCGACCCGTCGCTGCGTTCGTCCGCGCAAGGTCTGTTCTTCCTCATGACCAACGGCATCGGGGCCACGATAGGCACCCTGGCGGCACAGAAGATAGTGAACATCTTCACCGCTCCCCTCACCATAGGCGACACTACCTACACCGTGGGCGACTGGAGCACGGTGTGGTTCATCTTCGCTGCCTATGCGCTGGTGGTGGGCATCCTCTTTGCAATTGTGTTCAAGTACAAGCACGTGCCGGAAGAGATGTAGGGGGATTTCGGATTGTGGGAATACTTTTATGTCCCTTAAAGGCTTCATATTGAAGTTTCCTTTAGGGGAATCATTTTCCACGCAACAAAGTCTTATCCTAATCCGTTAATACTTAAATTATACAAAGTCTTTTGGTCTAAATTGATATAAACTTCCCATTTACTGTCGCCACCATCACATACGGAGATGATTTCCGTGATGTTTAACTTTTCAAGCAATTGCCTTTCACGGTAATAAAGATTAACCCAAATGAGCCGCTCCCCATTGTCGGAAAGGCCGCCCACATATTGACGGAAATATTTTCGCAGGCCGTCTCTTTTTCTTAAATGATAATTTACTTTATATCGTTTGGCCGTATTGACGATGTACGGCATGTTTGCTAATCTGATGCTGTCAGCAAGCCGTATATCATTTAATGTAGGAGTAAATTTTACCTTGAATTGTGGGCCGGGAAATGTCATTCGGCTTTCATCGAATATCGTACCACATAATGAGCTTCCACTATACAAGGCATATACAGTCCCGCCCCAGTAATCGTTGCTGTCTATTTCCGACATTGAGTATCGTTGTGTTGCGCAACTTTGCAGCATGGAGTAGGCAATGAGAAGGAGTATTGTTTTTAGGAATGAATTCATGCACGCAAAGTTATAGATTTGTCAGTAAATCGCGAATATGTTTTCATAATTTCGAAATGTGGATTTCAGCAAGAGATATGATGTGTGGTTTTGTCCTGTTACTGGTTGTTTATTATATCGAATTTACGTGTTGGTTTCCTGTTTCAGGGGAAACAAAACCGAAAAGTTTCCTCTTAAAAAGGAAACTCATCTTTCGCATGAACCAGCACATACGCCCGGTACTTTGTGTGCTGAAGCACGGGACAGAGGGGCAGGTAGCCGCTGGCGATGCGGCCATCCTCGATGTGGGGCGGGTGAGTGGCGAGCAGGTGGCGGTGCAACTGGGTGGCTGCGCCCGGGGCGGCGTGGTAGTCGATGGCGAACGTGCCTGTGGCCTCAGGAGCAAGGTGGCGGCGTTGCAGCATGAGGGACAGGTAGCCCATGTTGTAACGCAAGTTGATTTCCAGGCAAGGGTGCAGTCGGTACGTCCCACCGTCGCGGTACAGCAGCATGTCCACTCCGAGCGGGCCGTGGTAAAACGGTGCGCATCGTTCGTTGAAAAAGGTGATTAGGTGTTGTTGCACCTCTTCCAGCAAACTCGGTTCGATGTGGGAAGTCAGGAAATGCACGATGCGTTCTTGGCTGTGGAGGTAGTTACCGGTGTAAGCTCCCCGGGCGTTGGTTGTGAAATGCGAATAGCCCACGAAGCGGGTGTGGCCTGTGCTGTCGCATACAAATTGCATGGAGAAGTCGACTACCTTGTCCAATACTCGCTCCACGTACACAAGGCCTTGCTTGTGTAATATGCCACGCAGTACTTCGATGGTTTTCTCCGGCAGGCCGTACCGGGGTAGCCATAGCAGCCCCCGTCCCGATGACGAGTAGGGGGCTTTGGCCAGCCAGGCATGGGGCGATTGGCGCACGAAGGTCTGTACATCGTCCAGGTGCTCGAAGGGGTGGGGGAGCAGTGTAGGGTCGATGTTGGGTAACATCCCCAGCAACCTTTCCAGGCAGTCGCGTGCAGCGGTTCGGCTGTTGAGGTAGCGGTAGGCATCGTGCCAGGTGGGCAGTTGTAAGGGTATCTTTTGCTGGTTGGCGATGGTGTGGAGGTAGTGGATGGCTTGTGGCGAGATACCCCAGGGTGCGACCGTGTCGCTGGATACCTCGGTGGGGGTCACGGGGCGGGGTAGGGTGGGGAAGTGTTGCCGCAGCAATCGGGCGTAGGCAGGGTTGAGCGGGGCTGGCAACAGCACTTGGTCGCCCGGCTCGGCGTACCAGGCGGGCAGGAAAGCCAGGTCATGCTGCATGTGCCGCACGTTGGCGGGCGGGATGTAGTAGGGTGATGCGTTGAGCACCGCCGCCTCGTGTCCCGGGTTGAAGTAGTGTAGCATGGGGTAGTGGAAAGGCGCAAAGATAGTTTTTAAAGTTTGTACGCTAAGACGGAAAGATGCGAAGGGAAAAAACTTTTCGTACAAAGCGATTTTCGCCCTTGCGTCTTAGTGTAAATGTCACGGCATTCGGTCGAGCAGTAGCGTGATGTCCATGCGGTCGATGCCACTCATGTCCAAGGGAATGCCGAGGTCGCCCGCCATTTCCGTCAGCGGGCATACCAGCGTGAGCAGCGTGTCGGTGAGGGTGCAAGGGGTTTCCACCCCGCCGAGTTCCAGCAGACCATCCTCATACGTGTAGGTATCGGTGTAGTTGAGTGGCTTACTCAGCATGGTGGCGGAGAGGTAGAGGTGGTAGAGGCCGTTGTCTTCAAACTCCACCGAGCCGCTGTCTATTGACAGTTTCGCTACATAGAACAAGCTCTTTGCTTTGTTGGCCGTCAAGGAGTCTGTGGCTTCCACCTCGCATGTCACGTCGCGGTAAGTCCATGTGCCCACGATGCTCGGTTGGGGTTGGGGCTGGGGTGTCGGTTCATCATTTCCGCTCCCTTGTTGGCAGGAGGCGAAGCCTGCCAGCACGGCCAGGCTTGTCAAAATGAAATGTTTTGTTTTCATGTTTGTGAGTTATGAGCAACGAGCAACAAGTTACGAGAAGATAACTGTAAATTATTAATTGTCAACTGTCAATTATCAATTGTCAATTGTCAATTCTTCTTTCCCCTCTTTTACAAACAGGATGCTGAGTTCGTACAGCAGGTATAGTGGCAGGAACACGACCATGAGCGTGAACGGGTCGCCCGATGGCGTGATGACGGCCGCCAGTACCAGCAGCACCACTACGGCATATTTGCGGTATTTGCGGAAGAAATCCTTGGTCACTAACCCCATCTTGGAGAGCAGCCAAGCCAGCAGGGGCAACTCGAACACCACGCCCATGATGAATATCATCATCAGAAAGTTGCCCATGTAGGAGTTGAGCGATATCTGGTTGGCGATGGTCTCGCTCAGTTGGTATTCGGTGAGGAAACGGAACGTGAGTGGGAACACGAGCGTGTAGCCCACGGCGCATCCCAGGAAGAACATGAACGTGCCCGCTGTAAAAGCCAGTCCCACGCTTTTCTTCTCGTTCTGGTAGAGGGCGGGGCTGACGAATCGCCACACTTCGAAAATGAGGTAAGGGAATGAAAGCACGAAAGCAAACCAGAACGACGTGGTGATGTGGGTGAGGAATTGCGAGGCTACATTAATATTAATGATGTCCACGTGGTAGTCGTCGTTGCAGAAATCGGGCAGGAAAGGGAGTTGTCCGCTCACGTGGCAGAACCACCGGTAGAGGAAAAAGTCGGAACTGGTGGGGCCGAGCACGAAGTGGTCGAACAAGTAGGGCATGAAGCTGAACGACAAGACCATGAACAACAGCAATGCCCCCGCCACACGGAACAGCACCCACCGCAACTCTTCGAGGTGGTCCCAAAAAGTCATTTCCTTTTCACCCATATCGATGCCGGTCGTATTCCCCTTATTTGCCTATTTCCTTGTTTTCTTCTTCCTTCTTTTCGGGGGCGGCCTCGTCGTCCTTTTCGTTTATCCCGTCCTTGAAGCTTTTCACGCCTTTGCCCAAGCCTTTCATCAGTTCGGGTATTTTTTTGCCGCCGAATATCAGCAGCACGATGAGGGCGATGATGATGATTTCGGGTGCGCCGATGTTTCCTAAAAACAAAATCGTGTTCATGTTGGTGTCTTTTTGTGTTGGGTTTGTAATGAAAGCGCAAAGATAGTGAAAGGTGAGTGCAGTGCAAAATGAAAACGACGTTTTCTATTTCTATTTGCACAGCCGAACCGCATCCCACCTTTAGAATATACGGAATAATTATTACCTTTGTCTGAAAATCATATAGCTGCGGCTTTCTTGTGCCCGGGGCCATATTCCTTGTGTGTAAGTGACTTTGTTTCTGATTTATGATGATGTATCCTGACCGTATGGACGATGAGCGTCTTGTGGAACGCCTCAAGGAAGGCGACCACAAGGCTTTCGAACTTTTATTCCGCAAATACTATAAAGCCATTTGCGCTTACGCCAGCCGGTTTGTCGACAGCACGGAAGTGGAGGACATTGCCGATGATTGCATGGTCTGGATTTGGGAAAAGCGCGCGTCCCTGGACATCCGGCAGACTTTCCGGCAGTACTTGTTCACAATGGTGTATCACCGC
>CASFUX010000144.1 GCA_949297975.1 uncultured Bacteroidales bacterium | reverse complement strand
GAGTTTGCTACCTATCCGAATCCCGCCGTGGATGCTTTCCGCATCAAAGGGCTCGACGCTACCAGTTTTGACCTGCGCATGTACGATATGAACGGCCGCCTCGTGCGTAGCATTGACGACATGGGCATTGGTGTCAAGGTAGATGTGTCCGACCTGCCTGCCGGCCGCTATGAAGTGACCGCCACGTCGGAAAAGACCGGCACGGTATCGGCCAGCTTGGTAGTGAACAAGTAAAACGGATTTACCTCACCCCTAACCCCTCTCTTTGGGGAGGTTGTGTGGAAAGCGCGCAACAAGCCCGCCGTCATTTCGACCGTAGGGAGAAATCCTCCAAGTCCACGGTGAGATTTCTCGCTGCGCTCGAAATGACGAAAACAGCATGGAAATAGGGCTTTTTACACAACCTCCAGGGAGAGGGGTTAGGGATGAGGTATCTTTTCCTTATATCATGTTACCCTCCATGTTAGGTTTGGAGGACTTGCCCGACCTCACTCAACGGGAAAAATCACGTATTTTTAAATTAGAAAATCAACAACATGAATCACTTCAGACATACGCGAAAGATTATCCTCTTTCTCATGGCCGCATTTTTCGTGTCGGCTACCTATGCGCAGCGTATCACTGTGACAGGTACGGTACTGGATGCGGGCAACAACGAACCCCTCATCGGGGTGGCTGTGATGGAAAAAGGCACGACCAACGGTACCATCACGGACATGGATGGAAAATTCATGCTCCAGGCGGCCTCGGGTGCCACGTTGGAGCTGAGCTATATGGGCTACGTCACGCAGGAAGTCACTGCGGAGGGCGGCAAGAACATAGTCGTCGCCATGGAAGAAGAAAGCCAGGCATTGGACGAACTGGTGGTAATCGGTTATGGGGTGCAGCGCAAGAGCGACATTACCGGTTCGATTGCTTCCGTGTCCGGCGAGGACATCAACGACATGCCGGTGGCATCCACCTTGCAAGCCTTGCAAGGGAAAGCTTCCGGGGTCAACATCATCCAGAACACCGGTGCTCCGGGCAGCAACACCACCATCAAAATACGTGGTACGGGTACGGTGAACGACTCCGACCCGCTTTATGTGGTGGACGGCTTCATCGTGGATGACATCGACTACCTCAACCCCAACGACATTGCCAACATCGAAATCTTCAAGGATGCCGCCTCCAGTGCCGTCTATGGTTCGCGTGCGGCCAACGGGGTTGTATCCATCACCACCAAGAGCGGTGAAGAAGGCCAGATGCGGGTCACGGTCGATGGCTATGTGGGCATCTCCAATCCGTGGAAGACCATCGATGTGATGGGCGTGGAAGACTACGCCCTGATGCAGGACTACATCAACAACAGTTCCATTTACTCTGCCGACGGTCGCCTGTATTACACCAAGCAGGGTGACGGCTACGTGTTCGATGACTACAAGAAGTATTTGATAGATACCATCCGCAACAATTCGCCTGCCAACTGGTGGGATGCCATCACCCGCACCGGCGTGAAGCAACAGTACAACGTATCGGTATCGGGCGGTACGGACAAGACGAAGTACATGGTCAGCGCCGGGCTGTACGATGAAAAAGGGTTTGTGGAAACGTCCGGCTACCGCCGCCTCAACACCCGCATCAACGTGAACCAGAAGATAGCCAAATGGCTGACGATGAATGCCAACCTGTCTTATGTGAACGAAGACCGCGACATCGTGCCCGAAGGGTCGAACAGCGTGCTCAAGAAGGCGTTGTACCAGAACCCGTTGATTTACACCTATGACTCACGCGGGTACTGGAGCGAAGACCATCCGCTGGCCATGCTGGACCGCAACCACAACAAGTACAAGAGCGACCGCTTCGACATGAACCTGAGCCTGACCGCCGACATCACCAAGTGGTTGATGTACCAGTTCAAGGCTTCGTATTACATGACCCCTGAAACGAGCGAACAGTTCACCGAAGTGCAGAACCTGGATCAGGACTTCGCCATGACCGACCTCAGCACGGTGTACAAGAAACAGACCAACACGAGCAAGTGGGAAATAAACAACCTGTTGACGTTTAACTGGATGAACGATGTACATGCCGTGACGGTGCTGGCCGGGCAGACGGCCGAAGGCTACCGCTCCAACTACATGGAAGCTACCCGCAAGGGTACGCCGAGCAACCAGTCCAACATGTGGTACCTCTCCAGTGCCTACACGGGTGATAAAGCCTACGGGCTGGAAGACGAATGGACCGGCGTGGGCTTCATCGGGCGTGTGAACTACAACGTGCTCGACCGCTACCTGTTCCAGGCCAACATGCGTGCGGATGGTTCGTCCAAGTTCTCCAAGCAGAACCGTTGGGGCATATTCCCCTCTGTGTCGGTAGGGTGGAAGTTCTCCTCCGAACCGTTCATGCAGGGCATCGACTGGATGAATTTGGGCAAGTTGCGTGTAGGCTGGGGTATCCTCGGTAACAACCGCATTGACGAACTGGCCCGCTACACCTACCTCACCAGCGGTTACAACTATCCGTATGGGGAAGGCATGCACGTGTTGCAGCCCGGTATTATTGCCACAGTCATCGGCAACCCGGACATCACGTGGGAAAAGACCGAGACGTTCAACGTGGGGTTGGATTTCGGTTTCCTGCGCAACAGCATCACGTTCGGCATCGAATACTTCAACAAGCACACCACCGATATGTTGCTGGAAGTGCCCACCGTGTCGTCGGCCGGTTTGGACAGCGACCCCATGACCAATGCCGGGTCGGTGCGCAACTACGGTATCGAAACCAGCTTGAACTACCGCAGGCAGTTCGGCAAGTTCGGGTTCGACATCGGCTTCAACCTGTCGTGGATTAAGAACGAAGTGACCAGCCTCGGCACGGGCAACGAACCCATCTACGGCTCGTACCTGGACGAAAGCAGCATCGTGGACTACGTGACCAAGACGGCGGTGGGTATGCCCATCGGCAGTTTCTATGGCTACGTGACCGACGGCATCTTCGACACGATGGACGAAGTGAAGGCCAGTGCCCAGTACGAACCGGGCAAGCTCGACTCCGAACAGACCAGCCGTCCGGGCGACTTCCGCTTCAAGGATCTGAACGGCGATAACCAGATTACGGCGGAAGACCGCACCTATTTAGGTTCGCCGCTTCCCGACTTCGTGTTTGGTATTCCGCTGCAATTTACCTACGGCGACTTTGCGTTGAACATCTTCTTCCAAGGCCAGACGGGCAACGAAATATTCAACGTGATGGACTATTACCTGTACAATGCCGCTGCGGGCAACGTGTATGCCGACATCCGCGACAAGCACTGGTCGGGGCAGCTGACGGGGCGCGAGTTCTTCCCGCTGAACCTCACCGATGAAGTGCCCGAACTGAGCGCGGACGATGCCGCCCGCAACTTCCGCTCGTCCGACTTCTTCGTGAAGGATGGTTCGTACCTGCGCTTGAAAGAGTTGCGCCTTACCTACAGCGTGCCCAGCAAGGTGGTGAAGAATTGGAAGATGGACAACCTTTCCTTCTCGCTCACGGCTTACAACCTGCTGACCTTTACTGCCTATGACGGCTTCGACCCCGAAGTGGGCAAGGTATCGGGCACGGAAAGCAACAACCTGAGCATGGGCGTGGACCACGGTAACTACCCGCAGGCGCGTTCGTTCACGTTCGGTTTCAAAATCGGTTTCTAACCCTACCATAAAATTATTCGACTATGATGAAACAAGTTTTTAAAATACAGGCACTGTGTGTGCTGCTCTTCGCTTTTGTGGGGTGCGAAGGCTTCCTGAACCGGGAAATCACGGGCTATCCCCTCGAAGAGGATTATTTTTATACCAAATACCAGTTGCAGACCGCCCTCAACGCTACGTATGATGTGTTGCAAAGCGATGCCTTCAACGACAGCGAATGGCGGTTCGGCGAAGCGTTGGCCGATGACGTGATCGGCACGGACGAGGGGTTGGGCAGCGAAATGGGTCAGTTGGTGCACTTTCGCTTTACCAACTCCAACAGTCACATCAAAAAGCGTTGGGACGTGAACTACAAAGGCATCCACTATGCCAACCAGGTCATTGCCAATGCCCATAAGGTGGAACTGACCAGCGATGCCTATACCGAGTACCAGACGGTGCGCGAGATACTGGGACAGGCCAAGTTCCTCCGGGCGTTGTACTACTTCAACCTGGCCCGCACGTTTGGCGGCGTGCCCATCCGTCCCGAAGTGGAAAGTGTGGACAGTCTGGTGATACCGCGCAGCACGTTGGAAGAAACGTATGCCTACATCGAAAAGGACCTGCGTGAAGCGGCCTGTATGCTCGAACCGCGCTACACCAAGACGGATGCCGGAAAAGCCAGTGCCGGCGCGGCGGTGGCCCTGCTCATGCGGGCGTTGATGTACCAGGCCACGCCGAGTGTGGAATCGGACAAGTGGGAACAGGTGGTGGAACTGGGCCGCTTCTTCGTGGAAGGAGAACCCATGACCATGCGCCAGATGCTGAAGTGGGATGAACGGTACGATGAAGACTGGGACAGCTTCAAGGAACGTTTGTGGTTCCGGGACGGCGGTTCCTATACGTACACGCTCGACTCCGACTTGCGCGTGTTGCAGGGCACGTACACGTTCAATTGCAAGGATGCTTATGGTAACAGCATCTGCTACCTGGACCAGTGGTATCAGGATGGCGAGTTTTGCAGCGGTTCCATCTTCGAAGTCGTGTTCAAGGAATCGGGCGACGGTACCGATGGCGACACGAACGAAGGGGGCTACATCTACGACGACTTGTTCTCGAAAGACAACTGCCGCATGTATGCCGATGACCAAATCATAAGCAAGATATTCGGCAACGATGCGCGCAAGCAGGCCACCATCGGCCACCATGCCACGACACCCGACTTGCAGAACACGGAAATCGGGGCGGGACGCATCTTCTCCTTGAAGTGGTACACACCCGTGAAGGACAAGCCGACCTTCGGGGGCGACAATGCCAAGAACCGCCGTTATCTGCGCTATGTGGACGTGGTGCTCATGTATGCTGAAGCGTTGAACGAATGCGGGCTGGGGGCTGAAGCGTTGGCACAGCTGAACAGCTACAAGAGTGTAATCAACACGACTTCCATCGATGGCCGCACGCCCAACAATGGTAGTGAGCTGTACAAGGCCGGCGGTTACGGTTACTTGCGCGACCAGATATGGGATGAACGCCACAAGGAGTTTGCCTTCGAATGGGAACGCTTCTGGGACATCGTGCGCCAGGGACGTGCCGCCGAAGTGTTGAAGGAATACAGCAACATGCGCCCGAACAAACGCGGGTCTTACTTCCGCACCGGGGTCAACGAGATATTCCCCATTCCGCAGACGGAAATCGACGTGTCCAACGGTGTACTTGAACAAAACCCGGGGTACTAATCATAATGATTAATGTTTAATGTTTAATGATTAACGAGCCTCCCCAAGCCCCTCCAAAGGGAGGGGATGTAAACATGCCAGAGCAATTAAAGCTCCCCCTCGGGGGGAGTTGAGGGGGCAACTAAAAATTCTTTCGCAATGAAAATAAAAGCAATAAAAACAATGATGGCTGTGCTGGCGGTAGGTCTCTTCTCGGCTTGCGAAGACGTGGAGGTGTTGCAGCCCCATGCCGCCGTGTCGGTGGAAGGCGACCAGTACGTCTATAACATCAATGAAACCATGGAGGTGCACTTCACCGGGCAGGCCGAGAATGTGGTCATCTATACCGGCGACACCGACCATAACTATGAACTGCGCGAGCAAAGCAATTACGGCTTGGTGGTCAACAAGGGGTTGTTCACTTATTCCTATCAGACCCCGGGCAACTACAAGGTGGTGTGTGTGGCTACCAACCACGGCGATGCGGGCAGCATCATCAAG
>CASFUX010000143.1 GCA_949297975.1 uncultured Bacteroidales bacterium | reverse complement strand
GTACGTGGAGGGAGACACCGTGGAAGAAAAGGACATGGTGAAAGGCGAACTCCTCGAAATGGAAAACGGCGCGGTGAAGGAAGGCGGCCTGCATGTGGAAAACGCCATCCTGACACCCGGCTACATGAAAGATGAAGAAAGTAAAAAACTTTTCATCGGAGCCAAGAAAGGCGACGTGGTGGTGTTCAACCCCAAGAAGGCGTTTGAAGCGGCGGCCGAATTGGCTTCCCTGCTGAAAATATCGAAAGAGGAAGCCGAAAAGTTCGAGGCCGGCTGCCAAATCACAATCGGAAGCATCACCCGCTACCAGGAAGCGGAAGTCAACCAGGAACTGTTCGACAAGGTATACGGCGAAGGCGCGGTCAAGAGCGAAGAAGAATTCCGCAACAAGGTAAAAGAAGACTTGCAGCAATCGTGGAAAGGCGACAGCAACTATAAATTCACGCTCGACGTGCGGGACATGCTGCTGAAGAAGATGGCCGACGTGACCTTCCCCGATGCTTTCCTGAAACGCTGGCTGCTCTCGGCCAACAAGGACTTGACCGAAGAAAAACTGGAAGGAGATTATCCGAAGATTATCGACGACTTGAAGTGGCATCTGGCCAAGGAAAAACTGGCGAAAGCGTATGACGTGAAAGTGGAATCGTCCGATGTGGATGCCTACGCCAGGGAAATGGCCCGTGCGCAGTTTGCCCAGTACGGCATGATGGGCATGGAAGACGACCTGCTGGACCGTTACGCCAAGGAGATGCTGAAGAAAGAAGACACGGTGAAGAACATCGTGGACAAAGTGGCAGAAGTCAAGGTAGTGGAAGCTGTGAAGGCTGTCGTGAAAGTGACGGAAAAGGAAGTGTCGCTGGACGAATTCTCCAAGTTGTTTGAAGCGAAGTAGATAATAGGAATACCGATAGGATGAATGGTGCGGAAGAGGCTGCTCTTTCGCGCCATTTTCCGTGTTTATGGCTTTTGTGTCCTGTCATTCCTTGCATCCTCGCATAAAACCCTTATCTTTGCGTGCTTATTTGGTATGGCTTTTGTTAGGAGAAGCAAGTAAAACAATTTAATCGGAATAAATATATGGAAAATAACGAATTTCGCAAATATGCGGTGAAGCACTTGGGCATGAACGGCCTTACGCTCGACCGCTATGCCAGGTTTACCAACGACTACATCACTCCGAACATCATGGAGGAACGCCAGTTGAACGTGACGCAAATGGATGTGTTCTCGCGCCTGATGATGGACCGCATCATTTTCCTCGGCACGCAGGTGAACAGTGACGTGGCGAACATCATACAAGCACAGTTGCTGTTCCTCGACTCCAGCGACCCCGGCAAGGACGTGACCATTTACATCAATTCGCCCGGCGGCTCGGTATATGACGGTTTGGGCATTTATGACACGATGCAGTTCATCACCTCCGACGTGGCCACTACCTGTACAGGCATGGCGGCCTCGATGGCGGCTGTTCTGCTGGTGGCGGGCACGAAAGGCAAGCGTTCGGCCTTGAAGCATTCGCGCATCATGATTCACCAGCCCATGGGCGGCGTGCAGGGCCAAGCCTCGGACATCGAAATTACGGCCCGCGAAATACTCAAACTGAAAAACGAACTTTACACCATCATCTCCGACCATTCGGGTAAACCGCTCGAACAAGTGGCCAAGGACTCCGACCGCGACTATTGGATGACTTCGCAGGAAGCCTTGGATTACGGTATGATAGACCGTGTACTGATGCGCGAAAAGAAAGAAAATACCCCCACCTTGTAAAAAAGTATGGGTAAGTAGCTATGGAAGAGGGTATACCGTTCAGAGCCAGATGGATAGCTCGGCGGGGATGCCCTCTCTCGTTTCCGGTGGCAGGCATTGTTTGATGGATGATGAGAACTTTTTTCGGCGGTTTTCGCCCAAAAGTTTTGCCGGGAAAAAAAAATGTGCTACTTTTGCAACCGCAAACGAAAACGATGGTGCCATAGCTCAGTTGGTAGAGCAAAGGACTGAAAATCCTTGTGTCCCCGGTTCGATTCCTGGTGGCACCACTTGAAAGTAAGAGAGTTACAGAGATGTGGCTCTCTTTTTTTCATATGGTAATTTGGTGAAAAGAGGGTAGAAGAAACGGTGTGTTTTCTCCCATTTTTAGCCCCAATCAGTCATTAGACCGATTGGGGCTATCTGTCCCTATTTGCCTTCTTCCTCCCTCACCTCCTTTTTTGCTCGTTCCAAGGCATTGATTACACGGTCGCACCATGTGTCGAAGGCTAGATCGGATGTCTGGCAGTCGGGGTGAGTCAGGATGTAGTCAATGGTTTCCTGCACGCCTTGGTCGAAGCGTATGGTGGCGGTGAAGCCGGGCACGAGGCGGCGTAGCTTCGTGTTGTCGAATACTACGGAATGTGCCTTGTCGCCCAGCAACGTGCCACGCAGGTCGTAGCCGCCGCATGCATCGAGAAATTCGGACGACACGTGCACGGTTCGCAACTCCACGCCCAAGGCGCGGGCGATGCTGGCGTATATCTGGTTCCATG
The DNA here is from genome assembly GCA_949297975.1 of uncultured Bacteroidales bacterium. Taxonomy (GTDB): domain Bacteria; phylum Bacteroidota; class Bacteroidia; order Bacteroidales; family Paludibacteraceae; genus QVMH01. The sequence continues at coordinate 1,895 of CASFUX010000143.1, read as the reverse complement.
TCAGCGTCTCGTCGGAGGTGATTTGCACTGCTTCGCCAATGGCGTGCGGGTTGCCCAGCAGGCCGATGAAAGCACGTGCGAAATCGCGGCTGTGTGTCATGGTCCACAAAGAGGTGCCATCGCCGTGGATGATGACCGGCTTGCCTTGCAGCATGCGGCTCAGCACTTGCCAGCTGCCTTTGTCGCCATGCACGCCCAGCGGCACGGAACGTTCGCTATAGGTGTGGCTTGGGCGCACGATGGTGACGGGGAAGCCCTCCGCGCGGTATTGCTGCATGAGGTATTCCTCGCAGGCTATCTTCTGCCGGGAATATTCCCAGTAAGGGTTGGCCAGCGAGGTGCTTTCGCTAATGCGGTAGTCGGGCAGGGGCTTGTGGTAGGCCGAGGCCGAACTGATGAACACGTATTGCCGCGTCCGTTCGCGGAAAAGGCGGTGGTCGCGCTCCACGTCGGCCGTGGTAAAGGCGATGAAGTCGGCTACCACGTCCCACTCGTGCCCTTGCAGCGCGGTGGTCGTGGCGGCTTCATCGTGTATGTCGGCGTGGAGGACGTGTGCGCCCTCGGGCAGGCGGTCGGGACGGTTGCCCCGGTTGAGCAGGTAAAGCTCGTGGCCTTGCGCAGCCAATAAGGCGGAGATGGCCGAACTGATGGTGCCCGTGCCACCGATGAAGAGTATTTTCATTTTGTTTCTTATTTGAGATTGTTTCCCGCAGATTGCGCAGATTTACGCAGATTGTGTTTACTTGTTTACTCGCCTCTTTCCCCTTACCTCTATGCTTGGCTTGCCTCTTTACATCCTCGCCTCTGTTTCCAGCATTTCTTCCAGACGGACGATGTCGCGGGTGAAGTTGCGGATGCCCTCGGCCAATTTCTCGGTGGCCATGGGGTCTTCGTTCATCAGCCATCGGAATGACTTTTCATCCGTGGGCACGCGTTCGAGCAGCAGGGTTTTGGATTGGTCGGCATCGAGTTTCTTTTCCAACACACCTTCGGTGCTTTCCAGTTCGTGAAGCAGGGCGGGCGAGATGGTAAGCAGGTCGCATCCGGCCAGTTCCACGATTTCGCCGATGGAGCGGAAGCTGGCGCCCATCACCTGCGTGGGATACCCAAAGTGTTTGTAATAGTTGTAGATGCGGGTGACGGACAACACGCCGGGGTCTTCGGTCGGAGGGATGCTATCTACACCGCGTGCCCGCTTGTGCCAATCAAGTATGCGCCCCACGAAGGGCGAGATGAGCCTCACGCCCGCTTCGGCGCAGCAGGCGGCTTGGGCGAGCGAGAACAGCAGCGTGAGGTTGCAGTGGATGCCTTCGCGTTCGAGCACCTCGGCGGCGCGTATGCCTTCCCACGTGGCAGCTATCTTGATGAGGATACGTTCGCGCGGCGCACCGGCTTCCTCGTATAGGGCGATAAGCTCGCGTGCCTTGCGGATGGTGCCTTCGGTATCGAACGACAGGCGGGCGTCCACTTCGGTGGACACACGTCCCGGTACGATGTCGAGTATCCGCAGCCCGAAGTTGACGGCTACCCGGTCCATAGCCTTTTGCAGCCGTTCGGCCGGGTTGGAGGTGGTGCGGCGGGCGTAGGCAATTGCCTCGTCCACAAGCGGGCGGTAGGCTTCGTCCTTGGCCGAGGCGTAGATGAGCGATGGGTTGGTCGTGGCATCGGTGGGGCGGAACGCGAGCATGGAGTTGAAGTCGCCGGTATCGGCAACGACCTGCGTGCAGGTCTTCAGTTGGTCAAGCAGATTCATTTGTACGTAAAATTTGAAAGTTAATTCATCCTCCAAAGGTAGCGTTTTTTCTCGAAAGCGGGTCGGTGTTTCTCGTTTTGTGTGGAGATATTTTTTGTTTAATACGCATATGTTTTCCGTTTTATGCTGGAATATTTTACTG
>CASFUX010000142.1 GCA_949297975.1 uncultured Bacteroidales bacterium | reverse complement strand
CACGTAAAGTTGCTAGCGAATTTAGTTCAGCCGCTGGGTGGTGTTAACGATGATTTCGTAGTTGGTCTGTTCCAGCAGGTCATCGTAGTATTCGTTGTTGTGCGAGATTGAGTGCCGCACCGACAGCGGGATGGGTTCGGCCTGGAAGATGACGCGGTAGAGGTTGTCGTCGCGCAGCTGGATGTCGGACAGGATGGCATCGTACTCGTCCAGCTGCTTGTTGAGCAGGGTGTATTGCGACAGGATGTTCTGGTTCTCGCGCATCAGTTGCTTTTCGCGCGGCGACTTGACGAAGTGCATGAAGGCGAAGAAGAAAATGACTCCCGAGAACACCCCCGTCAGTATGTACATCAGAAAGCGTTTCAGCTTGTAGCCGAACGTGTGTTCTATCTGTTCATAATTGAGAGTCTCCGGGTTGAAGCGGAATTTTTTCTTTTTCCCCATATTTTCCTTGTCAAGTTTGGCGCAAAAGTAATAAAAATGGCGTACTTTTGCACCTTTCATTGACAATAATTAAATAGCTACGGACTACAAGCTACGGGCTACAAGTCGTAGTCTCCGAGGATTTCCGCACTTGCGCCGGATGGCACTTGTAGCTTGTAGTTAGTAGCTTGTAGTTCCAACTCATTCAAGTATGACTTCACAGGAAATACGGCAGTCGTTTCTCGACTTTTTCGCCAGCAAGGGGCACCACATCGTGCCTTCCGCTCCCATGGTCGTCAAGGACGACCCCACCCTCATGTTCACCAACGCGGGCATGAACCAGTTCAAGAACATCATCCTCGGTAACGACCCGGTGCGCTATCCGCGCGTGGCCGACTCGCAGAAGTGCCTCCGCGTGAGCGGCAAGCACAACGACCTGGAGGAGGTGGGGCACGACACGTACCACCACACCATGTTCGAGATGCTGGGCAACTGGTCGTTCGGGGACTATTTTAAAAAGGAAGCCATCTCGTGGGCGTGGGAATACCTCACCGAGGTGTTGCGGATAGACCCCGGTCGGCTGTACGCTACGGTGTTCGAGGGTTCGCCCGCCGATGGGCTGGCACGCGACGACGAGGCGGCCGCCATCTGGGCGCAGTTCCTGCCCGCCGACCGCATTATCAACGGCTCGCGCAAGGACAATTTCTGGGAAATGGGCGATACGGGTCCCTGCGGCCCTTGTTCGGAGATACACATCGACCTGCGCCCCGAGGCCGAACGGCAGGCTGTGCCGGGACGTACCTTAATTAATAAGGACCATCCGCAGGTCATCGAGATATGGAACAACGTGTTCATGCAATACAACCGCAAGGCCGACGGCACGCTGGAAGACCTGCCCGCCAAGGTCATTGACACGGGTATGGGCTTCGAACGGTTGTGTATGGCCATGCAGGGCAAGACATCGAATTACGATACGGACGTGTTCCAGCCCATCATCCGCGAGATAGGGCGCATTGCGGGCGTGGCCTACGGGGCCGACCCCAAGACCGATGTGGCCATGCGCGTGGTGGCCGACCACATCCGCACCATCGCCTTCTCCATCACAGACGGGCAGCTGCCGTCCAACGCCAAGGCGGGCTACGTCATCCGCCGCATCCTGCGCCGGGCGGTGCGCTACGGCTACACCTTCCTGGGACAGCGCGAGGCGTTCATGTACCGCCTCGTGCCGGTGCTCATCCAGGTCATGGGCGGGGCTTATCCCGAGCTTGCGGCGCAGCAGACCCTCATCGAGAAGGTGACGAAAGAGGAAGAAGAAGCCTTCCTCCGCACGTTGGATACCGGCATCCGCCTGCTCGACCGCGTGATGGACGATGCCAAGAAGCACGGCAAGACGGAAATCACCGGCAAGGATGCTTTTACGTTGTATGACACCTACGGCTTCCCCCTCGACCTCACGGAACTCATCCTGCGCGAAAACGGTTTCACGGTGGATGTGCCGGGCTTCGAGGCCGAGATGCAGAAGCAAAAGGACCGCGCCCGCAACGCCGCCGCCGTGGAAACGGGCGACTGGGTCACGGTGCGCGAAGGCGAGCCTGAGTTCGTGGGCTACGACTGCACTGCGTGCGAAACGCAACTGCTGCGTTACCGCAAAATCAAACAGAAAAACAAGGAATATTACCAGCTTGTGCTATCCGTCACGCCTTTCTATGCCGAAATGGGCGGCCAGGTGGGCGACAGCGGCTGGCTGGTGGACGGCGATGGCAACCGCCTTGCCATCACCGACACGAAGAAGGAAAACAACCTCTCCGTGCACCTTGCAACCGCCCTGCCCGCCGACGTGACGGCCACCTTCACCGCCGAGGTCAATGCAGACAACCGCCTGGCCACCTCGTGCAACCACTCGGCCACGCACCTGCTGCACGAGGCTTTGCGCGAGGTGCTCGGCACGCACGTGGAGCAGAAAGGCTCGTATGTCAGTCCCGACGGGCTGCGCTTCGACTTCTCCCATTTCCAAAAGATGACGAAGGAGGAACTGCGCCAGGTGGAACACTTGGTCAACAGTCGCATCCGTGCCAACCTGCCCTTGCAGGAAATGCGCTCCGTGCCCATTGCCGAGGCGCGTGCCATGGGGGCGATGGCCCTTTTCGGCGAAAAGTATGGCGATGCGGTGCGGGTCATCCGCTTCGGGCAGTCGGTGGAATTGTGCGGCGGTACGCACGTGGCTGCCACGGGGCAGATAGGCATGTTGCGCATCCTCAGCGAAAGCTCCATAGCCGCCGGGGTGCGCCGCATCGAGGCGGTCACGGCCACCGGGCTGGAGCGGATGCTCGACGTGCAGCAGGACTTGCTGGATGGCATCCGCGAACTGTTCAACAATGCCCCCTCGCTGGTGTCGGCCATCAAGCGCACCATCGACGAAAATGCGGGACTGAAGAAACAAGTGGAAGAGTTTGTACACGAAAAGGTGGCCGTGCTGCGCGACAAACTGCTGGCCAATGCCGAGGAAGTGGACGGCGTGAAGGTGGTGCGCCTGGAAATGGAAGCCGCGCCCGACATGGTGCGCAACCTGGCCTTCCAGCTGCGCAACGCCCTGCCCGAAGGTCTCTTCTTCGTGGCGGGCACGGTGAACAACGGCAAGCCCTCGCTCACGGTGCTCCTCTCCGATGACCTGGTGCAGCGTGGCCTCAACGCCGTGCAGATAGCCCGCGAAGCCGCCAAGGAAATACAAGGCGGCGGTGGCGGCCAACCCAACTTCGCTGCAGCAGGCGGCAAGAACCTCGCCGGTCTGAAACAGGCCGTGGAAAAAGCCTTGGGGTATCTGGCAGCAGGGAAGTAGAAGTAAGGGTACATATATATAATTATAATAGGAAAAGGGAAACCGATGAAAGTCGGTTTCCCTTTTTTGTTGCGGGGGATGGGGTAGAGACGCGGTGTGCCACACAAAGGGGATGCCTTTGCAGGCGCAAGGCCAACGGCCTTGTGGCGTTCAGCGTAGGGCAACGCCCTACGTAACGTGAGTTCGGTATAAGGAGTTGTGCTTGTGTGTTGATATTCAAGCGAAATGTTTTCTAATCCCTCCCCCTTACGGGTACTCCCTTTTATCAAAGGGGGAGAACTAAACATGTTTTGCCTGATAAAAGCGGACGGAGGTAACCTTACTCTTCCCCAGTTCGCCCCCTTGGGGGGAGTTAGAGGGGGCTGGGAGTGTCTCGCAGAGCCGAGGGATTAGGGGTGAGGTGGTTGGCAGATAGGTCTGCATTTTCTTATCCCTATCTCACATAGCATTTCCTTCGAAAAGCATCCCTCTCCTCGCTTGCGTTCCGGATATTTCCCTGTACCTTTGCATGGTTGCGGGTTGATACCTGCGGGAAAATCTCAAGGCGATGCTTTTTCGTGTAGTCATATTGTTGTTGCTGGCCGGGTGCGGCGGGCAGGCGATGCGGGCGCAGGGGAGTGGGTTGCGCCCGTTCAAGGTGGTGTGTTACAATGTGGAGAATTATTTCGACTGCGTGGACGACAGCCTGACCGACGATAGCGAGTTCCTGCCCGGTGGTCTGCGGGGATGGAACGGCACACGCTACCGGCTGAAACAGGCGCACATAGCCCGCGTGCTGGCCGCCTTGTCCGGGTGGGACACGCCTGCCCTCGTGGGGCTGTGCGAGGTGGAGAGCCGCAAGGCGTTGACCGACTTGGTTCGCTACTCGCCCCTGCGTTCGTTCGGCTACGAGTTCATCCATTTTGATTCGCCCGATGTGCGGGGCGTGGACGTGGCGTTGCTGTATCATCCGTACCGCTTCTTTCCCATCCGGGCGGAGGCCGTCCCGGTGGTGTTCGACGACCCGGACGAGCGGCCCACGCGCGACATCCTGTATGTGCAGGGCGCCACGATGTACGACGACACGCTGCACGTGCTGCTGCACCATGCCCCGTCGCGCATGGGGGGCGAGGCGGCTTCGGCGCACCGCCGCTTGCAGGCAGCGAGGGTGCTGCGGGGCGTGGTGGACAGCCTGCTGGCGGCTTGCGTGCGCCCCAACATACTCGTCATGGGCGACTTCAACGACTATCCTACCGACCGCAGCCTGGTGGAGGTGCTGCGGGCGTGTCCTGTGTCCGACTCCACCGTAATCCGTCCCGACCAATTGTACAACCTCGCGTACCCGCTCCATGTGCAGGGCAAGGGGACGTACCAGCATGAGGGCGAGTGGGGGATGCTCGACCAAATCATCGTGTCGGGCAGCCTGCTGGATGCGGGCAACCGTTTTTCCACCCGGCCTGCCCGCTTCCGGGTGCTGGATGCCGCTTTCCTGCTGTGCGAGGACGAACGTTATTTAGGACAACGCCCCTTCCGCACCTACCACGGCATGCGCTACCAGGGCGGCTACTCCGACCACCTGCCCGTGTATGTGGAGTTTTATTAGAGCTACGAGCTACAAGCTACGAGCTACAAGTCGTGTGCTACGAGGCTTCCGTGCTTGTGTGCCGGATGGCACTTGTAGCTTGTAGCTCGTAGCTTGTAGCTCCTACCCCCACGTTACCCGCGCGGCACTGATGAGGGTGTCTTCGTGGCGCATTTCGAGGATGAACACGCCGGGTGCTTCCTCGTGGCGGTAGAGGCGCAGGGGTGTGCCGAAGCGGGCTTCGTTCACGTAGTTTATCTCGAAACGGCGGATGTCGCCGGTGCGGAACCGCTCCATGTCGAACATGTCCACGAAGTGTTCCACGTATTTCATGCTGTTGAGGTGCCCGTTGATGTCGATATCGCTGTAGCGCACGGTGAACTTGCCTGCCGGGTCGTCCTCGTGCAGGCGGGGTATCTTGCGCGTGCCTTCGATGGGGATGGGCTGTTCGCACCGGTAGCGCATGAGGTCGCCCAGTTCGAGCACGTTGGTGGGGCGGCGCGTGTCCATGTCGATGGCGGCCCACAGGGTGCGGGCGAAGCCGAAGGAGCGTCCGTCGGCGGCATCGAAGGCCACGCAGCGTTCGGTGAAAAACTTGTTGGCATCGGCCACCCAGGTGCGCACGTGCACGGGGTCGTCGTTCCTCGGGTATTCGTTCATTTCGAGCACGAAGCGCGACAGCACCCAGGCTTTGCGCTGGGCGGTCATGGCCGAATAGCCGAAGCCGCGTTCCTCGGCGTGCTTGGTGGCCGCTTGCAGGATGAAGCTGCTCATGAGCGGCAGCGTGGCCTTGCCCCGGAAGTCGGTGAGGTAGGCATCGATGTTGAATTGGTAAGTACCGATAATGGCAGACATGGGAATAATTGAATGATTGAGTAACTGAGTAACTGAGTAACTGAGTAACTGAGTAACTGAATAACTGAATAACTGAATAACCGGGTGCAAAAGTACGGCTTATCGCCGGAATATGCAATCCGCCCCTTCCTTCCCTTCTGTTGTTCCTGCCCGTATGTTTTTCTTGTTTTCTGCCAGCACTTTTCTGGTCTTCCTTGCATGAAGTTCTCGTCTCACCCGGGTGATACAGGTGTTCCACCAAGGTGATACAGGTGTTCCACCCGGGTGAGACACCTGTTCCACCCGGGTGAGACGAGAACTTTCCCCGCATGTGTGCACGACTTCATGCGGGCGAATGCACCACTTTATGCGCGTATTGTGAAAATATACTAATAAATGGCGAGAAAACGCTTCTCTATGCCTTGACGCGCACATTGCGCCTGATAAAAATATAAAATGGGATTTTCGGGCCGTTCTCTTTTTACGTATTGACACTGCATTTTTTACGCATTGACACTCTTTTTACGTATTGACACTTCATTTTTTACGCATTGACACTTCATGTGCGGGACGTTTCCGTTACCTTTGAAAGGGCGAAAACGTGCATTTGTGCTACGGGAAGTTTTCGCAGGGTTGTTTTCGGCACAAGTCGCAGACTTGCGCCAGAGGCGGGTGGAAAGAAATGTTGAAACACATAGAAACAATAGCCTTTCCGTTCGTTCCCGACAAGCAAAGAGCAATGCGGTGAAAGGCCGGAAAGCCTTTCACCGAAGGTCACATAGGATGCGGTTGTTACTGTGAACTTCGGGAAGAAAGGCGAAGCCGTTTTTCCCGATAAGTCCTCTCATGGGAGGCTAAAAGGCCTCTATTGTCCCTATTGTGTTTCAATAAACACGAACACTATTTATTCACCATATAAACCAATAAAACTATGAAACAAAAACTTTTGACTTTCTTGTGGACCGTGCTGGCTGTAGGGCTGGCGCAGGCTTGGGGACAGACCCCAGACTTCTCGGCGGTGAATGCCGATGGGGTCACGTTGTACTACAAACTGCTTGATTCGGGTACGGAAGTGGCGGTGTATCCCAAGGGCGACCCCTCGTCTTCCACGTCGGGCAACCGCTACAGTGCGGAGGTCATCCACATCCCAGCCACGGTGTCGCACCTCAACGGCACAACTTATGACGTGGTGGCGATAGGCAGCCGGGCGTTCTACTACGGGGCGGTGAATGAGATTACCTTGCCCTCCAGCATCCGCACGATAGAGAACGAGGCGTTTCGTTTCTGCAATGTGCGCGAAATGACGTTGCCCGAGGGGCTGACCACCTTGAACGGTGGTAGACACTTTGCCAATTGCTCCATGTTGCACACGGTGCATTTACCGGCTTCGTTGAAGAATATCCCTGACTTTGTGTTCAATAGTGCTTCGGCATTGGCCACGGTCACCTTTGCTGCCATGCCCGAATCGATAGGGTCGCAGGTGTTCGATGGTACGGCTTTGTGGAACAAATCCCCCGATGGGTTGGTCACGTTGATGGACGGGCGCATCCTGTTGGGCTACAAAGGTTCGTTAGAGCCTAACACCACCCTCACCATTCCCGAAGGGGTGGAAGTGATGGCGGCCGGGGCTTTTAGTTCGGGTTTGTCCACCAAAGGGAACATGACCGGAGTGTCACTGCCTTCCACGCTGCGGGTGATACCTACGAGGGCATTTAACGGTTGCGGGCTGTACACGCTCACTATCCCCGAACAGGTGGAACGCATCGAACTGAATGCCTTTGCCAACAACACGATGTTGGGCACGGTGAATCTTAACGCCGACAGCTGCTACATGGCCGTGAACTATAACGCGGGTGTATTCACGGGGTCCAACTTTATCGCCAACCTCAATATAGGCGATGGCGTGCGTCACATCCCCGCAGGTTTTGCGGGTACGGGCATCCGCCAGCTCACCATCCCCGCCGGGGTGCAGAGCATGGCGCATAGTGCGTTCAAGGGGTGTAAGATGCTGACTTCCGTGACGTGGAATGCAACGGATTGCACGCTGCTGTATACCGGTTGGGGGTACTATCCGCCTTTCGAGGGCTGTACGGCTTTGGCCTCGGTTACTTTTGGCGAGGGCGTGCAGGCTGTGCCCGATTACCTTTTTTCGGGGGCTACGGGCCTGGCATCGTTTACTTTTCCATCCGGACTGACACGCATCGGAGTGGAGGCGTTTAAAAATACCGGCTTTACTTCGGTTACCATTCCCTCCACCTTGCGGGAAATAGGCAAGGCTGCATTCAGCGAATGTGCCAAACTCACTTCGGTGACGTGGAACGCGGTCAACTGCACCGTGGAGCGATCGCCTTTTGTAGATTCGCCCGTCACTACCGTTACGTTCGGCGACGAAGTGACGGTTGTCCCAGCCAACATGTTCCGCGACCAGAGGCAGCTTACCACGGTGAACTGGTCTGATGCGGTGACGCAGATAGGGGAAAGAGCCTTTTATTCCACCGGCTTGCAGTCCGTAACCATCCCCGCCGGGGTGACGGAGATTGGGAGGGATGCCTTTGCCCGTTGTTCCGCCTTGGCTTCGGTGACGTGGAATGCCCATTACCTGCCCGCGAATGACCCGTTTGACAGATCGCCTTTCTCTACCTTTATATATAATGCGCCACAGGTGGCGGATGCCGTCGGCTATTTCCTGTCTTCCCACCGCGACCTTGCAGCGGTTACGATTGGCGAGGATGTGCGGCGTATCCCATCGCGGCTGTTCTTTGACTGCGAAAGCCTGCAAGGCCCGGTCCATATTCCCGAATGGGTGGAGGAAATGGGTTATTGCGCCTTCCGTCCTACCACGCAGCTTACGGGCAAACGCTTTGGCATTACCGTGAGCCTTGACCCCACGAGTTGCGACACGTGGACGGACGTGTACCTCTATGCGCGGGTGAATATCAATGGAACATCCTATGACCTGACGGGTGCCATGCCCGGCGTGAAGTTGGAAGCTCCTTATACCTACACTTTCCCCATGCCGTATGGCTATTGCAATGTGTACGAAGTGGAAGGCGGCGGCACGCAAACGGAATGCCAGAACTACCCGGTGCGTCTGGTGTTCAGCGATGGGGCGGGTAACCGCACCAAGGAAGTGGAAACGCTGGAGGGGGGCACATTTCGTCTGTTGTCGCAATCGGGCACAGACATTTCGGTGGGCGTGTCGGGTGGTAGCAGCGTGCCTCCCGCTGCAGACAAGACCGTAACGCTGACCGATGCGGGTTACGAGGAAGCCTTTGACAATACGCTGGGCGACTTCACCGTGTTCGATGCGGCACGGCTCAGCGGCTCGGACGCGGCCATTTGGCAGGCTGACCGCAACGGTTACGCCAAGGCTTCAGGCTACATCGGGGGCAACACGCCGGCGGAGTCGTGGCTGGTGTCGCCTGCTTTCGACTGCACGGGAGTGGAGTATCTCTCCCTTTATTTTGAACATGCCTTGGGTTATGTGAACGATGTGACTGACCCGGCAGACTTTTTCGCCTTGCTCGTGACGACCGACGGGCAGACTTGGACGGAAGTGCCCATCACCGCTTGGCCAGCTTATGGAGAGGGAGCGACGTGGTGGCAATTCCTGAATGTGCGCCTTGACCTCACCGATTACCGTTCGGCGCAGACGCGCTTCGCTTTCCGCTACACCAGTACCGATGCCGTGGCCGCCACGTGGGAGGTGCGCAACCTCTCCCTTACCACCACTGAAATGGGCGAAGGCAACTGGGGCGCGTCCGACGGGCCGTTCCCCTCTTCCCATGGCTATCTCTATGACGTGAACGGCGACGGGCGGATGGAGTATTTCGTCGATGATTATCCCAACGTGCAGCAATACTCGTTCGACGGCTCGTACCTCGCCACTATCCCTACGGGGCATTACCTCTTCGCCTTGGACGACATGGACAATGACGGCGTGCTGGACATCGTGTGCAGCCAGGGCGGCACCCAGGAGAACCCGGGCGGCGTGTATGTGCACGGGCTGGACGGCACGCTGAAAAGCTCGTTCCCTGTGGCGTTGAATAGCAAGACCTACACCGTGATGCTCGATGCCAACAGCGACGGGCGGCAGGACTTCTACATGGAGGTGGTGGTCGAAACCTATTGGACCGGCAGCAACGACGATGACAGCTACAAGCATTTCCTCTATTACCAGCAGCCCGACGGCTCGTTCGTGCGGCAGGAACTGACCATATTGGACGACCCCGCCGAGGTGGACAACGCCCTCTTTGCCCAGTACGGAGCCAATGCCACGGTGACGAAGCCCGTGAACTTCAGCGGCGTGTCGCTGGCCAAGAGTGCGGGGCGCAACTCCGTACCGGCGGGGCGGGTGATGCGCAAGACGCGCTCGGCGGAACTCTTCTACGGCAACACCTCGCCCGTGGCGTTGGACGTGAACCTGGACGGCTATCCCGACCTGCTGAACCTGGACAACGGCGACGCGCTGCTCAGCGTGGGCGACGGCAGGTATTATTACGGTTCGTTCGAGGGGCAGACCACCGTGAAGGACCTCAACGGCGACGGGATGCCGGACTTTATATTATATGATGAAGAGAGCCGCATCGTCACCCTCTTCCTCTACGAGGGCAACAACAGCTTCAAGAAACAGACGCTGATGCAGAACCTCAACATCACGGGCATCTACACTTACGACTTCGACCACGACGGCGATGTGGATATCCTGCTGCCGTTCGACTACACGGACTCCTCGCAGTATGCCTACCTCGTGTTCTTTGAAAACGAGGGCGGCAACACCTTTTCCAAGCGTGAGCGGTCATTTGACATGGGGCGCGAACTGAGTTTCCTTGGCGGCGGCGACGTGGACAACGATGGCAAGTTTGAAGTGGTGTGCCGCGAGGGCAACAACATCTTCCTGGTGGATTGCGAGCAGACGTTCAACGTGGGCGCACAGTCCGAGGTGATAGCCACCGTGCCCGACCCGAAGGACTACGGATACGAAGGGGATTACCGCTTCACCATTGGCGACTTCAATAATGATGGTCTGATGGAATGGTGGGGCGGCATTGACTTCACAAGCAATTGGTCGGGCACCACGCCCTACTCCACCCGCGAGGTTGGTCTGTTTGCCGCCGCCACGCCCAACACTGCCCCGCAACAACAGGGCACGCCCTCTTACGTGTACGACCCCGCCGTCAACATGCTGCGGGTGGAATGGCCTGCCGGTGCGGATGCCGAGAACTCCGCCTGCGACCTCACCTATGCCCTGCGCATCGGCACGAAGCCGGGGCTGGGCGACGTGTGGGTTGCCCACGCCGATGCCAACGGCCGCCGTCTGCGTCCGGGCGAAGGCAACGCGGGGTACAACACCTATGCCCTCGTCTCCACGGCGGGCTGGAAGAAAGGCACGTACTACATCGCCGTGCAGGCGGTGGATGCCAACGGTCTGGGCGGTGCCTGGAGCGAGGAAGTAACCTTTGAATACACGGGGCTCGTGGCCTCCGTCACGCTGTCGGCAGACTACATGAACCTGCTGGATACGCTCATCGTCACCACGTCCTTGCCTTACGATGAAACGCTCGATTACGCCTGGAACTTCGGCGACGGCGGGCGCAGCGTGGGGCGCGAGGGCAACCGCTGGCAGGTGGTGTTCGACCACGCCGGGCGCAAGACCCTGGGCCTCATCCTCACCGATGCCGACGGGCTGATGGCCGTGGCCGCGGAGCAGACGGTGGACGTGTATCCCATCGCCTGGGAGGTGGACAGCCTGACGCACGACCGGGTGCAATACTCCGACGGCCTGTATCTGGACCTGGACGGCAACGGCTCGCTCGACCTCGTGGGACAGTCCACCGTGTTGTTGTCCAATGGCGAGGTGCAGAACCTCAAAGGCGTGTTCGAGAATAAGGAGAACAATAACCGCTTCACCAAGGTCGGACGCACCTACAACACCGACCTCGACCCCTCCACCAACGGGTATGACCTTGTCCCCATCGACTACAACATGGACGGCAAGCCCGACTTCATGGGCACGACCAACAAGGGCAACCTGTTCGTCAATCAGGGCAGCTTCGACTTCGAACATTCCACCGAGACCTACAACCTGCCGCCAAAATTGTCGGGGCAGAACAACATAGACGAATACTCCCTGCATACTATGTACCGACGTTTCGACTTCAACAACGACGGCTACCTTGACGTAAGGGAAAGCGGGCAGCTCGGTATCAACCAGGGCGACAACCTCACTTTTGTCAGGCATGAGCTTCCCACGTCTCCCACAGGATGGCAGAACAACTATCCCAACTGGATGGACTTCAACCGCGACGGCTACATGGACTTCTGGTGGGAAGAGACCGACACCCGCGTATGGTCGGTGTGGAGGCTTGTGCTCTACCTGAACAACGGTGACGGCACTTTCGAGCGGAAGGTATTGGGCGAGCACCCCTATTGGGAATATGAAAGCCGCTACTTCTTCGACCTCAACAACGACGGTTACCCGGACATGATTTGGAGCATCCGGCCCGGTCTGCAAGGCGGTGTATTAGAGACGGGCAGCATCCACATCGTGCTGGGCGATGCCTCGATGAACTACGCGGGCAAGGAAGAAATCGTGATAGACGGCTACGGCATGAGGAATTTGCCGAGCGAAGACAACCGCCTGTACGACATGGACAACAACGGCTGGCTCGACCTGCCCGTGAAGGCGACGGACGGCTTCACCACGGCGGTGGACGGCGTAACCGTCCACTTGCAAACGGCAGACGGTACGCTCTACTTCTACCCCAACTGGGAGACGGTGTTTGAAAAGGAACAAAGCCCATCTTTCAGTGGCGATATCAAGTACGGCAACAATCACCATCCCTTTGCCGACCTCAACGGCGACGGTAGTCCTGATGGCGGCGATGGTTATGACGGCAGCCTCATGCGCACCAAGCACACCAACGAAGCTCCGGCTGCTCCCACCAACGTGCGGGCCATGCAGCAGGTAAGCACCGTGCTGCTGCAATGGGACGCGGCCACCGATGCCGAAACGCCTGCCGCCCACCTGCGCTACAACGTGAGCCTGAAGCGCAAGGGGGCAACGGGTGCGGACAGTTACATCCTCTCGCCCCTCAACGAGGGCAGCGACGTAGCGGCGGCCATCCCAGGCTATCCGTACCTCGCCGCCACCCGCATGGAAGTGCCCGCCTCGCGCTTCACCGTGGGCGAGGAATACGAACTGCGCGTGCAGGCCATCGACTTGTGGAACGCGCATTCGCCCTTCTCGCAGACCTTCACCTTCCGCATGGAAAGCCAGGTGGCCATCGATGCCCCGGCGGAAACCTGCACGGAGCAGCCGGTCACCCTCACCTACCAGGGCACGGAGAGCGGCACGCCCCAATGGGAAGCGGGCGAAGGCGGCGAAGTGCTGGAAGCTACGGGCAACACGGCCAGCATGGCCTGGAGCACGCCGGGCGTGAAGACCGTGCGCGTCACGGTGAACGGCCTCAGCAGCGAGCGCAGCATCATGGTGCATGCCACGCCCGACTTGGCATTGGACTTGCCCGCATCGCTCCTGGTGGGCAGCGTGGTCTATTTCACCCTGCCCGAGGCGTTTGCCGACCCGTCCAACCAGGTGGGCATCTACAGCCCGCTCTATGAGGGCGGTACGCAGCCCCTGCCCATCGGCACCTATAGCAGCGAAACCGACCCCTTGCAGGCGCATCTGCTGTGCTGGCAACTGCCCATCGAGCGCAAGCCCGGCACACGGGAAGCCCGCTTGTGCGTGAACGAACCGGGCAACCACACGCTGGAAGTGCGTTACGAGAGCGAGGCTTGCGGCACGCTGGCGGAGACTACCCCCGTTGAAGTGCTCGACATCCGTCCCGTCATCAGCATCGTGGGCGTGGCCGACGGCAAGAACTGCGTCTATTGGGATGCGGCGGGCATCGACCCGATGTTTGATGCCGTGCTCATCTATCGCGAAGTGGGCGCGACCGACAACTTCGTCCAAGTGGGCGAGGCAGCGGTGGCCGATGGCCGGTTCATCGACCCCACCTCCGACCCCTCGGTGCGCAAGAGCCGCTATTGCATCGCCCTGCGCACCCCGGAAGGCATGGTGAGCGGGCGCAGCGAAGTGCACGGCAGCGTGCATGTGATGCTCAACCAAGGCTTGGCACCGAACAGCGTCAACATCGTGTGGACGGCCTATGAAGGCGGGGTGGTGAACGAGTACGCCATCCTGCGCGGCACGTCGCCCGACGCGCTCGAAGTGCTTACCACGGCCAGCGGCTATGAGACGAGCTTCACCGACCAGGCGCGTCCCGAAGGCGACGTGTATTATGCGGTGCAATACGATGCGCTCTACCAGCCCCGCGCGGCGCGGAAGTCCAAAGCCCTGCGGGCCGCCCCCACCACGGTGGGACGTTCCAACGTGGTGAACGCCAACGCCTCGGCTACCATCACGCTGGCCGATGCGGTGAGCATCCTCGTGGTGGAAAGCAGCGGCGGCCTCACGCCCGGGCAGCAGGAACTGCACCTCTATGCGGAGATACTCCCGGCGGCGGCTACGTACAAGCGGGTGAATTGGCAAATCGTGTCCGGCAGCCACCTGGCCACCCTCAGTGATGCGGGTGTGCTGACCTACACGGGCAATGGCGAGAACGGCACGGTGCGCGTGAAGGCCACGACCATCGACGGCTCGGCTTGCACGGCCACGAAGGACATCCCGGTGGACGGCTTCGGCGGCGACACGCCCTCGGACGTGCCGGTACAGAGCATCACGCTCACGGCACCTACCACCTCGCTCAGCCCCTCGCAGCCCACGGTGCAGCTGGAAGTGCAAGTGCTCCCGGCCAACGCCACCGAGCAGGGGTATAGCTGGAGCATCCCCAGCGGTTCGCAGGTGGTGGAAGTGTCCGCCACCGGCCTGGTGACCGCCAAGGGCGTGAACGGCACGGCTACCATACGCGCCACGGCGGCGGACGGCAGCGGTGTCTTTGGCGAAATCACGCTCACCGCCTCGGGCTTCGGCGACAATCCGCCCGTGGGCGAGCCCGCGCTCAGCCTGCAAGCCGCCTCCACCGT
>CASFUX010000141.1 GCA_949297975.1 uncultured Bacteroidales bacterium | reverse complement strand
TGTAGGGGCGAAAAATCTTTCGCCCTTTTGCGTTCATTCAAGGCCAACGGCCTTGGGGCGTTCAGCGTAGGGCAACGCCCTACGGACAAAGGGTGACACAATGTAGAGACAAGGCATGCCTTGTCTCAAAATGGATATTTTGCATGCGTTCATTTGCGCGGGGGCAAGGGAGACAAGGCATGCCTTGTCTCTACAATGCAACATGGCCGGACATGCAAAGCCCCCGGAATTTATCCCGATTTATCGGGAGGGGGTTGGGGGTGTTCTTGTGGCGTTCTGCGTAGGGCAACGCCCTACGGGAGGGATGCCCAAACCCCGGATGTGTCATGCCGCAAAAGTACAAAAAAAGCGGGAAACGGGTTGGTGGAAAATAAGAATACGGAATGCTATTCGCGTCCATCCGCTCTATCCACACTCTCCCATCCGTGTAAATACTGAAATTTTTCCGCAATCCTTTGGATTATCCCGCCGAATGCATTACTTTTGCGCTTGCGGGAAAAGGGGTGTGGCTTTCCCGGCCAAGTGCTTGTCCCGTTGCGGTTTTGCAAATCAATTCATCAATCAATTCTTTAATACAAACTAAAACAAAAGCTAAATTCTATGTGGTTAATTGACTCTTCAGTGGGGAGAAAATTCGTCATGGGCATCACGGGGGGCTTCCTCGTGCTGTTCCTTTTGTTCCACAGCCTGATGAACGTGGTTGTGGTGTTTTCTCCAGAGGCCTACAACGCTATTTGCGAGTTTTTGGGGGCTAATTGGTACGCCATCATCGGCACGTTGGTGCTGGCGGCGGGCGTGGTCATTCACTTCCTGTACGCGGCGCTGCTCACCGTGCAGAACCTGCGTGCCCGTGGGCGCGACCGTTACGCGGTGACCACGCGGCAGGAAGGCGTGTCGTGGGCATCGAAGAACATGTTCGTGCTCGGCATCATCATCATCGGGTTCTTGGTGCTGCACCTCATCCAGTTCTGGAGCAAGATGCAGCTGGTCGAACTCACCGGCTGCGGCGACCATGCCCTGGCGGCCGATGGCGCGTACTGGATACAGTATTACTTCGGCCAGCCAGTGTATGCCATCGTGTACATCGTGCTGCTGTGCGCCCTGTGGTTCCACCTCACGCACGGCGTGTGGAGCTGCCTGCACTCGCTGGGGCTGGACAACAAGACGTGGCTGCCCCGCATCAAGGCCATCGCCAACGTGGTGGCCACCATCGTGGTGCTGCTGTTCATCTCCGTGCCGGTGTATTATCTGATAATAAATGTCTTCGGCATATAATCATTAACTCGTAAAAGCATTTGAAATTATGGCAAAGAAAGAACAAACCGCTGCCGTGGGCACTATCGACGCGAAAATTCCCGAAGGCCCGCTGGCCGAAAAGTGGACGAACTATAAGGCGCACCAGAAGCTGGTGAACCCCGCCAACAAACGCCGCCTGGACATCATCGTGGTGGGGACGGGGCTGGCCGGGGCTTCGGCTGCCGCATCGTTGGCCGAAATGGGCTTCAACGTGCTGAACTTCTGCATACAAGACTCTCCCCGTCGTGCGCACTCCATTGCCGCCCAGGGGGGTATCAACGCTGCCAAGAACTATCCGAACGACGGCGACTCGGTATATCGCCTGTTCTATGACACCATCAAGGGGGGCGACTACCGCGCCCGCGAGGCCAACGTGTACCGCCTGGCCGAGGTATCCAATAATATTATAGACCAATGTGTGGCGCAGGGTGTGCCTTTCGCCCGCGACTACGGCGGATTGCTGGACAACCGCTCGTTCGGCGGGGCGCAGGTATCGCGCACCTTTTACGCCCGTGGCCAAACCGGGCAGCAGCTGCTCCTCGGTGCCTATTCGGCCCTCAGCCGCCAGGTGGGACGCGGGCAGGTGAAACTCTACACCCGCTATGAAATGCTCGACATCGTGGTTATCGAAGGTCGTGCACGCGGCATCATCGCCCGCAACCTGGTGACGGGCCGCATCGAACGCTTCTTCGCCCACGCCGTGGTGGTAGGGTCGGGCGGATACGGCAACACGTTCTTCCTCTCCACCAACGCGATGGCTTCCAACGGCTCGGCGGCCATGCAGATGTACCGCAAGGGGGCTTACTTCGCCAATCCCTGCTACGCGCAGATACACCCCACCTGCATCCCCGTGCACGGCGATTACCAGTCGAAGCTGACGCTGATGTCCGAATCGCTCCGCAACGACGGGCGCATCTGGGTGCCGAAGAAGAAGGAAGATGCCGAAGCCATCCGCGCGGGCAAGCTGAAACCCACGGACATCAAGGAAGAAGACCGCGACTACTACCTCGAACGCCGCTACCCGGCATTCGGTAACCTGGTGCCCCGCGACGTGGCTTCGCGTGCCGCCAAGGAACGTTGCGACGCGGGCTATGGCGTGGGCAGCACGGGTCTGGCCGTGTACCTCGACTTTGCCGATGCCATCAACCGCCTGGGTGAGGACGTGGTGCGTGCCCGCTACGGCAACCTCTTCCAGATGTATGAAAAGATTGTGGACGACAACCCGTACAAGACCCCGATGATGATTTACCCCGCCATCCACTACACGATGGGCGGCATCTGGGTGGACTACGAACTGCAAACGTCCGTCAAGGGCCTCTTCTGCATCGGCGAGGCCAACTTCTCCGACCACGGTGCCAACCGCCTCGGGGCTTCGGCCTTGATGCAGGGCTTGGCCGACGGCTACTTCGTGCTGCCGTACACCATCCAGAACTACCTGGCCGACCAAATCCAGGTGCCCCGCATGAGCGTGGACCTGCCCGAATTCATCGAAGCCGAAAAGGGCGTGACGGACAAGATCAAGCGCATAATGGCCATCCAGGGCAAACGCTCGGTGGACTCCATCCACCGCGAACTGGGCTTGGTGATGTGGGAATTCGTCGGCATGGCCCGCAACAAGGCCGGGCTGGAAGAAGCCCTCGACAAGATCAAGGCCATCCGCAAGGAGTTTTGGGCGAACGTCTATGTGCCGGGCACGGACATGGAACTGAACGTGGAACTGGAAAAGGCGCTCCGCCTCTCAGACTTCATCGAAATCGCGGAACTCATGGCTCGCGACGCCCTGCTGCGTGAAGAATCGTGTGGCGGACACTTCCGCGAAGAACACCAGACGGAAGACGGCGAAGCCTTGCGCGACGACGAACACTTCGCCTACGTCTCCTGCTGGAAGTACACCGGCGAAGGCAACGAACCCGAACTGCTCAAAGAGCCGTTGAACTATGAATTCGTGAAACGTCAACAAAGAAACTACAAAGCGTAAACAACATGGACAAAACGATAAACGTGACGCTCAAAGTCTGGCGTCAGGCGGGGCCGAAGGCCAAGGGGCACTTCGAAACCTACAAGCTGGATAACATATCCACCGATGCTTCCTTCCTGGAAATGATGGATATACTGAATGAAAAGCTCATCAACGAGCGCAAGGAACCCGTGGCTTTCGACCACGACTGCCGCGAAGGCATCTGCGGCATGTGCAGCCTGTACATCAACGGGCACCCGCACGGGCCCGACTCCGAAATCACCACCTGCCAGCTCCACATGCGCAAGTTCAAGAACGGCGAGACCATCACCATCGAGCCGTGGCGTTCGGCGGGCTTCCCCGTCATCAAGGACCTGATGGTGGACCGCTCGGCCTACGACAAAATCATGCAGGCCGGTGGCTTCGTGTCCGTCACCACGGGCGGCGTGCCCGACGGCAACGCCATACCCATCCCCAAGGACAAGGCCGACGAGGCCATGGATGCCGCCGCCTGCATCGGCTGCGGGGCGTGTGCCGCCGCCTGCAAGAACGGCTCGGCCATGCTCTTCGTGTCCGCCAAGGTGAGCCAGCTGGCCCTGCTCCCGCAAGGCCGCGTGGAAGCCAAACGCCGCGTGAAGGCCATGCTCTCCAAGATGGACGAACTCGGCTTCGGCAACTGCACCAACACGGGTGCCTGCGCCGCCGAATGCCCGAAAGCCATCTCCATCACGCACATCGCCCGCCTGAACCGCGAGTTCATCAAGGCGAAGCTGTCCGACTAACCCCGGCAGCATCATCCCGACGACAAGGGGCGACCTCACATCCGAGGTCGCCCCTTGTTGCGTCTGCACGGTGCCTATGTCTTGGTCCCGGGCTGTATCATGTCGGATGCATGGACCATATAATGTCATCTGCACTGACCATATAATGTCACTTGCAGCACCCAAGTATTGTCACTTGCAGCACCCAAGTATTGTCACTTGGAGTATCCAAGTATTGTCACTTGCAGTAACCAAGTATTGTCACTTGCAGTAACCAAGTATTGTTACTCGTAGTGTCAAAGCATGGTCACTTGCAGTGACTAAGTATGGTCGGTTGGGGTGAGATGCCGGAGGCGACGCGGCCGGCTTGCGGAGGCGGGGGAGGGGCAGGCAGGCTATTTGAAGTCCACGATGATGCGGAAGTTGAACTGCCGCCCGGTGAGGTAGTTGGGCACGGCCCATTGCTGGCCGTACACGTCGTTCACCCAGTACATGGAGTTTTCGTTCTTGTAATCCAGCAGGTTGAACACTTCGAGGTTGAGCCAGATGCTCTCGAAGTGCTTGAAGAAGGGGCGGCTCATGAACTTGTCCTTGCCGCTGATGAAGCCCCGCGACGCGCCGAGGTCGATGCGGTTGTACGGGCGCAGGCGGCTCATGGCGCGGTATTCCACGCTGCCGGGCACGCCGAAGGGCAGCCCGTCGCTGAAGATGAAGCGCAGTTGCATCTTGTACTTGGGGTTCGTGGGCCAGTAGTCCTGGAACAGCAGGGAGAAGGCGTAGCGCATCTCGTTGGGGCGGGGCACCCAGCCGTGCGCCACCTCCTCGGTGCCCGTGAGGTTGCCATCGTCGTCGTAGATATGCCGGGTGTAGGTGCTGCCGTCCACGATTTTCTCGCGCGAGCGCATGAGCGAGAAGTTTATCCACGAGTCTGTGCCGGGCACCAGTTCGCCGAACAGCTTGAAGTCCACCCCGGCGGTGTAGGCCACGGCGTCGTTGCGGCCGGAGTAGCGCACCTGCACGTTGTCCATCGTGTAGGTGGTCACGCGGTCGGCCAGCTTGAGGTAGGCTTCGGTGGTGAACTTGAAGGGCCTCCCCCAGGCGCGGAAGTAGTGGTCGGCCCCCAGCACGAATTGCAGCGAGCGTTGCGCCCGTATGTCGCGGTTGAGCTGCACCGACACGTTGCCCAGCGCGTCGGTCACCGTGTCGCGCAGTTCCTTGTAGAACGGGGCCTGGTAGTACAGCCCCGTGGCGAAGCGGAAGCTGAAGTCGTGCTCCCAGTGCGGCACGAAGGCCATCGACAGGCGCGGGCTGACCAGCAGCTCGCGGTTGAAGCTCCAGTAGTTGGCCCGCACGCCGCCCGTGAAGGTGAAGCGCCCGGCGTTGGCGTCCAGCTTGTACGTGTCCTGTATGAAGGCCTGCCCGCGCCAGGAGAGCATCTCCACGTCCGACTTCAGGTTCTCGTACAGCTCCATGCGGTCGGGGCGGTGGGGCAGGGAGTAGTTGGCCGAGTCGCGCCATTCCCATTCGCTGATGCGGTCGTCGATGCGCTCCATCTGCCCGCTGATGCCCCACTTCAGGTTGTGCCCGTCCACGCTGTACCGTCCCTGGTGCCCGATGTTGGCCACGGTGGCTTGCAGGCGGTTGCGTGCGTGCTCGTGGTAGTTGCCCACGCCCAGCGTCTCGCCCTGCTTGTCCTCCTCGTCCATCTCCATCTTCACCTCGCCCAGGCGGTACTCGCCCGATATGTCGTAGGTCTCGCGCTCGTTGGTATGGAAGGCCGATGCCACCAGGCTCAGGCGCAAGTCCGTCTGCGGGCGGTAGTTGAGGGTCAATGCCCCGAATGCCGTGCGGAAGAGGTCCTGCTCCTGCCCGTTGAAGTAGATGGTCAGCTCGCGGGCCATGTTGTACGTGCCGAAGCGCGTGGTGCGCTGCCGGGGGACGAACTCGTAGGAGTTCTGCGAGAAGTTGCCCAGGAAGGTCAGTTCCCATTCCGGGTCGAAGCGGTAGGTCATGTACGTCTGGTAGTCCAGGAAGTTGGGGCGGTATTCGGCGTCGGTGTCCAGCGTGCCGAGCAGGTAGGCCGAGGTCTTGTAGCGGATGCCGTGCATCTGGGTGAACTTCTTGCCCGCCGTGCCCACGTAGGCCGATGCGCCGAGCAGGCTGAGCGACACGGTGGACTCGAACCGCTCGGGCTGCTTGTAGGTGATGTCGAGCACGGACGACATCTTGTCGCCGTATTCCGCGTCGAACCCGCCCGACGAGAACGCCACCTGCTCCACCATGTCCTGGTTGATGACGCTCAGCCCCTCCTGCTGCCCCGTGCGGATGAGCAGCGGGCGGTACACCTCGATGCCGTTGATATAGACGATGTTCTCGTCGAAGCTGCCGCCCCGCACGTTGTATTGCGAGCTGAGCTCGTTGTTCGAGCTGACCCCCGTGAAGGTGAGCAGCAGCGACTCGATGCCGCCCGTGGCGTTGGGCATGAGGCGGTACTTCGAGGGGTCGAGCACCTCCTTGGTCGAGGTTTGGATGCGCTGCGCCACCACGTCGATGCCCGCTATCTCGGTGGAGGCGGCGGGCAGTTCCACGGTGAGGTGCAGCACCCGCCCGGTGGGTCGCAGGGTGTGCCGCAGCGTCTCGTACCCCAGCATGGAGAAGACGATGACGGCCGAGTCGCGTACCTCGGCCTCAATCTCGTAGTAGCCGTTGCGGTTGGTGCTGGTGCCGGTGGTGGTGCCCTCCAGGTACACGTTGGCGTATTCGATGCCCCGGTTGTTGGTGTCGATGACGTAGCCGTACACGCGCACCTTGTCTTGGGCGAGCACCGGCAGCGCGGCCAGGAGCAGGAGCAGGGATAGGAGATGTCTTGGTTTCATGCGGAATGATGCGCGTGCGGAGGTTTTACTTAATGATTAGTGATTAGTGATTAACGGTTAGTGGTTAACACCTCACCCCTGACCCCTCTCCCCGGGGAGAGGGGTCAGGGGTGAGGTGTTCATTGTTAATTGTTCATTGTTAATTGCGTCAGTCATTGTTTTTCAGTATCACGTCGTGTGCGCCGCCTTCGACGATGCTGGTGGACGACACGAGGGTGATTTTGGCCGTGCGTTGTAGTTCGGGGATGGTGGTCGCGCCGCAGCTGCACATGG
>CASFUX010000140.1 GCA_949297975.1 uncultured Bacteroidales bacterium | reverse complement strand
CATGATTAAAGTCTACATACTTATACTCTCCCTCATGTTGTGCCCTTACGGGAACCAGCAACAGACCACAAAGACCTGCCGTAAATAAGATTTTTCTTTTCATGCCTTTAATTGATTATGTTTTTATTGGGTTAATATTTGTATCAAAAACGCGGTCACATCTTCAGGTTGCCCTTGAGGCGTAAAACCAGGATAAGACAAATAACATATAGCTCCTTTCCTTTGCGCCAATCTTTGGAAGCCAACGCCAAAGAAAGGACTGTGTATGCAATACTCATGCGTAGCATCGGAACGATCAAGCCGCTTATCGTAACTAAGATATATTGGAGGAGAATTACGATTAACCAAAGCTGCTGGCGACAATTCTTTAAAGTAAGGCTTGAAGTCTTTCCGTCTGGCTAAAAAGGTGTCAAAATCAGCTTCTGGCAAGCCAAAAGCATGTCCGCCATAACACAACCCCTTGCCTACCCATTTACGCATCTGTTTAGGGTCCAATGATGTTTGTGCTGCTTCTACTCCCACGCCTAACACCTGAGTAGAAATTCTCAGTATAGTATCAGTTGCAAACTTTTCTGCCATATCGGGCGACAAAGCAAGCCACAAAGCCGTGCAACCTCCCGCTGAACTTCCATGCAAAGCCACCTTCTCTGGATCTAAATTATATCGTGCTGCATAACAGCGAGTAAATTGTAGAGCATAACGTGCATCATGGTAAGGCATGCAAACTGGAGGAAAGACATCAGCTTCTGCTGCTTGAGGTAAACACCTGTAATTAATAGCGACATAAGCACAACCAGCAGACAATATGCGCTGAATGGCTTCGACTGATTGCCATTTTTTATCCCCATTCCACCATCCGCCACCATGTATGTCTATCACATAAGGATAAGGTCCAACCGTATCAGGCAAATAGATATCTAATTTTTGCAATTCATGTTCCCCATAAGGGATATCCTTAAAAGTAGGCTTCACCTCTTGCCCATTCACACAAAAAGGGAAAAGCATCAATAAAAAAAGGAATATACATGCCATGTAGGTTCATTTGTTTAAAGTGACTACAAAAGTACTCCGACAACCTTAATTACACCTTAATCAAATACTAATAACAACTACATACACAAAAAAATGAAGGATGTCTCTACAAAAGTCTCAATTATACAACATATCCAGATGAACATTTGTTGATTACCCAATATTGTACTTGTAGAGCATTTCAAACTTGGTGGTTTCGCAAAAATCTATAGAGAAGACACAACATATTACTCCGCACATTTTTTCTCCCTCAACGCACACCCGCTGCACCCCGCACACGGGCTGCCGGACTTCTTCTTACCCGCCAGCAGCCGGCACGTGCGCCACGCCACGCATCCGAATACGAATATGCCGATGATGATAACTGCTATTTGTTGCATAGTTAAACAACTATAAACTAACTTCTTGTCATTCGTAACCGAATTATCCAAACAATTGAAACACAGTAAAGGCCGCCAGCCATGCCAGCACCAGCGTGTAGCCTGCCGAGAACAACGCCCAACGCCAACCACCCGCCTCGTTCTTGATGGCGACTATCGTGGCGATGCACGGGATGTAGATAAGCACAAACAGCATGAAAGCCAAGGCCACCACGGGAGTGAACACGGGACTGCCGTCCGGATATGTGTCGGACTGGATGCGTTCGGTGAGGGTGGCATCGTCCTCGTCCGCATTGCCGGTGTAGAGCACTCCGAGGGTGCTCACCACGATTTCTTTCGCTGCCACACCAGAAAGCAACGCTACACTCATCTTCCAGTCAAACCCGCAAGGTGCCATCACCGGCTCAATAGCATGGCCGATGCGCCCGATGTACGAGTTGGCCTGTTGCTCCATCTGCTCCTGCGCCGTGAGTTCACCCTCCGCCGCCGGACGCGGGTAATAACCCAAGAACCATATCACGATGGAGGCCAACAGGATGACCGTACCCATCTTCTTCAGGTACTGTTTCCCCTTCTCCCACGTATGGATGAAGATGGAGCGCATCGTGGGCACGCGGTAAGGCGGCAATTCCATGACAAAGGGGGTCTCGTCCTTCGGGAACAGAAACCGCTTGAACACCCGAGCCATGACCACCGCCAGCACGATGCCCGTGAAGTACAGCCCGAACAACACCAGCCCGGCATGTTGGGGGAAGAACGCCCCCGCCAGCAGCAGGTACACCGGCAGTCGGGCACTGCACGACATGAAGGGATTGACTAGGATGGTAATCATGCGGCTGTTGCGGTTCTCGATGGTGCGGGTGGCCATCACGGCGGGCACGTTGCACCCGAAGCCCATGATGAGCGGGATAAACGATTTGCCGTGCAGTCCCATGCGGTGCATGATTTTATCCATGATGAAGGCCGCCCGCGCCATGTAGCCCGAGTCCTCCATCAGCGAGATGAAGAAGTATAATATTAATATGTTGGGAAGAAAGACGATGACGCCCCCCACCCCACCGATGATGCCGTCCACCACCAGGTCGCGCAGCGGGCCGGGAGCCATCGCGCCGCCCAGCCATTCGCCCAGCCAGCCCACGCCCGCCTCAATCCAGTCCATCGGGTACTGCCCCAGCCAAAACGTGCATTGGAACATGACGAACATGAACAGCAGGAAGAGCGGGTAGCCGAAGTATTTGCTCGTCACCACCGCGTCGATTTCCGAGGTGCGGCGGTACTTGTCCTCGCGCTTGCCCTCGGTGAGTGTCTCGCGCAACGCGCCGGATATGAAGCCGTATTTGGCATCGGCGATGTACGACTCCACGTCCTCGCCCAGCTCAGGTACCAGCCGCTCCACCTCCTCGTCGCGGGCACGCAGCAACGCATCGGCATGGGGCAGACGGCGCACACAGGCCTCGGCATCGGGGTCCTTTTCCAACAGTTTGAGCGACCAGTAACGGGGCGGGAAAAGAGCCGTGAGCGCATGTTCCCCCGCGAGCAGCGGCTTCAGGCGGCCGATGCTCTGCTCTATCTGCTCGCCGTAGTTGATGTGAATGTGGCGCACCGTCTCGTACACGTCCTGCCCGCCCTCCAGGTCAGCCAGTTGCGCCCCGGCGGTGTGGCGGTGCGGCATCTCGGCAGCGTGGTGGTAATCGTCCAACAAGGTGTCGTGCTGCGCCGGGCCGATGAGCATCCCCTCGGCATCGAGCACGTCGCTGCCCTCGTACAGGTGGATGGCCGTGGACATCAGTTCGTCCAGCCCCTGCCGCTTGCGTGCCACCGTGGGCACAAAGGGGATGCCGAGCAGCTTGCCCAGCCCCTCGTAATCCAGCCGGTCGCCCGAGGCCTCCAGCTCGTCGTACATGTTGAGAGCCACCACCGTGCGCAGGTTCATGTCGATGAGCTGCGTGGTGAGATAGAGGTTGCGTTCCAGGTTCGAGGCCGCCACCACGTTGATGATAACATCGGGCATCCGCTCCGCGATATACTGCTGCACGTAACGTTCCTCCGGCGAATAGGCCGAGATAGAGTACGTGCCCGGCAGGTCCGCCAGCGTGATGTGGTATCCCCGGAAGTCGAACTGCCCCTCCTTAGCCGCCACCGTCACGCCGCTGTAGTTGCCCACATGCTCGTGCCCGCCCGAGGCGTAGTTGAACAGCGTAGTCTTGCCGCAGTTGGGGTTGCCCACTAGGGCGATGGTGATGCTCTTGCGCTTATCCAAAGCGGCGCGGCGCACCTGCTCTTCCTCCACGATGGTCTCCGGCGAAGCCTGCATCGACTGCGACACCTCCTCCTCGCTCAACACCTCGATGAGCGCAGCCTCGCTGCGGCGGAGCGACACTTCGTAGCCCATCACCTTATATTTAATCGGGTCGTTCAAGGGGGCGTTGAGCAACGCCTCCACCACCTTGCCCTTCACGAAGCCCATCTCCACGATGCGCTTGCGGAAGCCCCCGTGCCCGGACACCTTCACGATGGAAGCCTTCTCGCCCGTTTTCAGTTCCGATAACTTCATACGTACCTCTTTTTTTTCAAGGCTGCAAAGGTCGCACATTTCGGAAAACTATGCAATCACCACGAATAGGTATTCTATACATTACACGAGTTCGAAATGGAAATGATGTCGAACTCACGTCATTTTGCGTTCATAGTCGTGCTGTTATCAGCATGTTTTTCTGTATTTCCCTGCATGGGAAAACAT
>CASFUX010000139.1 GCA_949297975.1 uncultured Bacteroidales bacterium | reverse complement strand
TGGCGGAATCGGTAGACGCGCTGGTCTCAAACACCAGTGGATTCACTTCCATGCCGGTTCGACCCCGGCTCTGGGTACTTCAATACGCCCGCTAATCGGTACGATTGGCGGGCGTTTTTTTGTTTCATCAGGCATCCGCTGCCCCGTACATCCATTCGCACAAAAAAAGGCCGCTTCTGTGCGAAGCGGCCTCCTGCGGGGCAAGGGTGGAAGATGGGGTTCGAACCCACGACCTTCGGAACCACAATCCGACGCTCTAACCAGCTGAGCTACGTCCACCATCTAATTTGCGGGTGCAAAGATACTGCCGCATTCCGTTTTGTGCAAATTTTTCAAAAGAAAAATGCGAGAAAAGTTTACTTCGCCTTGGGTTGGGGCAAGCAACTTTTGCGTACTTTTGCAGGCATCCCCGAATTTGCGGGCAGGGCATCTGTGCAATCAACAATGGAGGTGAAAGGAAAAAGTAGAAAGGTGAAGGGCAAATTCGTGATAATTCGTGTACCAATCTGAAATTTGAAATAAAGAAATTGGAGATGAAATACTACCTGGCAAACCCCGTACTCGACGAGCAGGTGGCCGATGTGCGCCGCCGCATACGCCTGGCACAAAACGGCGTGGTAGCCGAGCACATGGCTGCACGTGGGGCTACGTATCGACAAAACTACGGAGTGGCCATACCCACCCTGCGTGAGCTGGCACGCCGCTATCCTAAGAACCGCGACTTGGCGCAACGCCTGTGGTCGCTTGGCATTCGCGAGACCATGATACTGGCCACGCTCGTGGCACCGGCGGACACTTTCACCCCCGATGACGCACGTCAGTGGATAGCCGATTTCAACCAGGTGGAACTGGTGGAACAGGCGTGCATGAACCTTTTTGCCCACATGCCCCAGGCACGGGAATTGTGCGTGCAGTTACTCGCCGCTCCTGATGACTGGAGCCGCGTGACGGCTTTCACGCTCGCTGTCCGCACGGCCAGCCGCCTCGACGATGCCGATGTGGGCCTGTTGCTGGCACGGGGCACGGAGTGGGCCGGGACGGACAACTTCCTTCTGTACAAGGCTATCGCGCTGGCGTGGGCGGCCATCGCCCGGCAGGGACGTGCGGCGGCGGTACAGGTGCAGGCGGCAGTCGGCTCCTTGGCGCACACGGCAGCCACCTCCGGCGTTCGCTACATCGTGCACGAGGTGACGGAAGAACTGTCGTTTTTGGATTTTTTATAGATTAATGTAGGCAAATTGTTGTACTTTTGTGCGGTTTCGCCTGTCTGGCATGGGCGATGTTCCCCCACGACACCGGCATGAAAGAGGAATACGCATTGGAAAAGGCCAAGGAAGCGCTTACGAAGTTCCTACAGGAAAACCACCTGCGGAAAACGCCGGAACGGTATGCCGTGTTGGAACGCATTTGGCGGTCGGAGGGGCATTTCAATGCGGAGTCGCTCTACCGCGACATGCAAGGCGAATACCGGGTGAGCCGTGCCACGGTGTACAACACCTTGGAATTACTACTGCAAAGCCATCTGGTGGTGAAGCACCAGTTCGGTCAGCAGGAGGCGCAATATGAAAAAGTGGCGACCGACAAGGTGCATCACCATTTGGTGTGCACCGGTTGTGGCAAAGTAAAGGAATTTTCAGACAAACACATCCGCACTACCATACAGGCGCGGCGTTTCGCCTACTTCGAGCCGGGATATTATACCTTATGTATATACGGGCTGTGCAGCAAATGCAAGCAGAAACGCCGCAAGCAATAATGTGCTAATAAGAACAATGGGATTGCGCGACCGGGGCGGACGGCCTGCCCGCCTTGTAATTCGTAACCCGTAACTCGTAACGATAAGACATGAAAGTAGATGTTTTGCTGGGCCTCCAATGGGGCGATGAAGGAAAAGGAAAAATAGTCGACGTGCTGACCCCCGGCTACGACGTGGTGACGCGCTTCCAAGGCGGTCCGAACGCCGGGCACACGCTGGAGTTCGAAGGGCAGAAGTTCGTGCTGCGTTCCATCCCCTCGGGCATATTCCAAGGAGGCAAGATTAACGTGATAGGCAACGGCGTGGTGCTTGACCCCGCCCTGTTCAAGGCCGAAGTGGAAGCCCTGGCCAAATCGGGTCACCCGCTTACCGAACGGCTGAAGATATCGAAAAAGGCGCACCTCATCCTGCCTACGCACCGCCTGCTTGATGCGGCTTACGAGTCGGCCAAGGGGGCGGGCAAGATAGGCACCACGGGCAAAGGTATCGGTCCCACCTATACCGACAAGGTGAGCCGCAACGGATTGCGCGTGGGTGACTTGCTGCACGACTTCGAGGCCAAGTACAAGGCGGCTACCGACCGCCACAAGGAAATACTGCGCCAATATCACTACAGCTTGGATGGACTGGAAGCCATCGAAGAAGAATGGTTTGCCGGAGTGGAATGCCTCCGCCAGTTCGAGTGGATAGACAGCGAGCACGCCATCAACCATGCCCTGCAAGCGGGCAAGCGTGTGCTGGCCGAAGGGGCGCAAGGCACCATGCTCGATATCGACTTCGGTTCATACCCGTTCGTCACCTCCTCCAACACGGTGTGCGCCGGGGCATGCACGGGCTTGGGCGTTGCCCCGAGGAACATCGGCGAGGTGTATGGTATCTTCAAAGCCTATTGCACGCGGGTGGGCAGCGGCCCCTTTCCCACGGAGTTGAGCGATGCCACCGGCGACAAGCTGCGTGCTACCGGGCATGAATTTGGTGCTGTGACGGGTCGTCCCCGCCGCTGCGGCTGGGTGGACTTGGTGGCGTTGCGCTATGCCGTGATGATTAACGGCGTGACCCGCCTCATCATGATGAAAAGCGATGTGCTCGACGACTTTGACACCATCAAGGCCTGCACGGCTTACCGGGTGAACGGCGTGGAGACGCGCGATTTCCCTTTCGACATCTCCGAAGGCATCGAGCCGGTATATACGGAGTTGCCCGGCTGGAAAACAGACATGACGCACATGCAGACCGAAGCGGAATTCCCCGCCGAGTTTGCGGCTTACATCCGCTTCCTCGAACAGGAACTGCAAGTCCCCATCAAAATCGTATCCGTAGGTCCCGACCGCGCCCAGACCATCATGCGGTGAATGTGCTGATGTGCTAATAACTTAAATAAGATAAATAAGGAAGGGACGGCACGGCTCGAAGACCGGAATTCCCGTTCCCTCTTGTAACTTGTAATGCGTAACTAACAATGATTTACATTATCTTCATCGCTATTGCGATCATCAGTTGGATTGTGCAGATGCGTCTGCAATCCAAGTTCAAGAAATATTCCCAAGTGCCTCTGCGCAATGGCATGACCGGGCGCGACGTGGCGGAAAAGATGCTGCGCGAAAACGGCGTGGGAGACGTGCGCATCACCGCCACCCCCGGTCACCTCACCGACCACTTCAACCCGCAGAACATGACGGTGAACCTGAGCGAAAGCGTGTACGAATCCAACAGCATCGCCGCTGCTGCCGTGGCTGCGCACGAATGCGGTCATGCCGTGCAGCACGCTCAGGCATACGCCCCGCTGAAGATGCGCTCGGCCTTGGTGCCGGTGGTGAGTTTCGCCTCCCAGTGGATGAGTTGGGTGTTGCTGGCGGGCATCCTTACCATCAACGTGTTCCCCCAATTGATGTTGGCGGGCATTATCCTGTTTGCCCTCACCACCTTGTTCTCGTTCATCACCTTGCCGGTCGAAATCGATGCCAGCCGTCGTGCGTTGGCGTGGCTGGACGAGGCCGGCATCACCGACTACACTACCCGCGACCAGGCGCGGGATGCCCTGAAAGCCGCCGCCTACACCTACGTGGTGGCCGCTTTAGGCTCGCTCGCCACCTTGGTATATTACGTGATGATATTCTTAGGAAGGAGGGAGTGACAGGAGCAAGAGGCAAGAAGTCAGAAGTCTGAACATAAAAGAAGCGGGTAGCAAGGAGGCTGTTTGCCTTTCTTGCGACCCGCTTCTTTACACTTTTGGGAGATGTCCATAAGCTGTAGGGGCTAATGTGATACCATTTTCAATCCCACTATCGAAGCTATCAGCGTGGTGATGAAGAACAACCGGAGGAACGATACCGGTTCGTGGAAAAACACGATGCCCAGCACGACCGTACCTACCGCGCCGATGCCCGTCCACACGGGATAGGCCGTGCCGATGGGCAACGTCTGCACTGCCTTGGCAAGCAGTATCATGCTGAGCGTAAGGCAGGCCAGAAACCCGGCACCCCACAGGTACCATTCGGTGCCCGTTACTTCTTTCATCTTCCCCAGACAAAAAGCAAAGCCGGACTCAAAGAATCCGGCAACAATCAGAATAATCCAGTTCATACGGCTTTCTTATCTCTTGATAAATATGTCTGCACAAAGGTAGTGCTTTTCTCCTGTATTGTACTTTACAAGAGATAATATTTCTCACTTCTCACTTCTTACCTCTTGCCTCTTGCTCCTTGCTCCTTGCTATCACCTTCTTCACCACCGTGTTCACCAGGTCGTTCACATCTTCGGACACCTTGCCGAAGTAGATGGCGGCGCAGCCCGCGAGGCCGATGATGGCCGTGCGGTACACGCAGTCCCACCAATAGTTGTCGAGCACCGGCAGCAGGCAATCCAGCCCAAGCAGCAGTCCCATGACCACGGCCATTTTCACTGTCCCCATCGAAAACGGGTTGCTCTTGATTTTACGCATCACAATCCACTGCTGGAACAGGTACGACACGCAGCAGGTGACCAACGTGGCGATGGCAGCCCCGCTGATGCCCCACAGGGGAATGAGCAGCCAGTTGCTCAGGATGCCCAGCCCGGTGAGGATGAACACGAAGTAGAGCGTCCAGTGGTAATAGCGCGAGAAGCCTATCAGCACCGTGCCGAAGTGCAGGATAGCCGTCACCACCTTGGACAGCCCGATGAAGAACACCACCCACTTGCCTGCCCGGTACACCTCGCCGTTGGGCATGATGGAAAAGATGTTGTCGATATTCACCCATATCAGGACGAACAGGAAGCCACTGGCCACGAACTCGGTGAGCGACACCTTCTGGTGCAGCTGCCTGGCCTCGGTCATGTCGCCCCGGCGCAACGCCTCGGCGGCTATCGGCGATGAGATGGGGGTGATGGAGCGCGAGGGTATCTCGATGACCGTGCCCATGTAAAAGGCGATGGTGTATACGCCCGCCGAGGCGAAGCCCAGGTCCGAGCTAATCATGAACAGGTCGAGCTTGCCCAGGATGGTGCTGCCCAACGCGCCTATCACCCAGATGAGCGTGTAATTCACGATGTCCTTGCGCAGCGGTCGGTTGATGTACGAGAAGTCGTGCCGCAGCGTTACCGGGGCGATGCGCGACACGTACAGCAGCGTGAGCAGCATGGCCACGCCGTACACCGCCATGTACGAGGCCACAAACCCGTCGCGCCCCACCAGGTGCAGCCCGTAGGCCACGTACACCCCGATGAGCAGCAGCCTTACCACCACTTCGCGGATGAACTTGGGCACGGCAATGCGCATGTTGGCGTTGGAGTACGTCTCGAACACGCCCCAATAGGCCAGG
Organism: uncultured Bacteroidales bacterium; assembly: GCA_949297975.1. GTDB lineage: Bacteria > Bacteroidota > Bacteroidia > Bacteroidales > Paludibacteraceae > QVMH01. Next base: position 1,298 of record CASFUX010000139.1, on the reverse strand, counting down.
CACACGATGAGCGGGATGAGCCAATAGAAATAGCCGGTAAAGAGCGGGGAACTTTCCGAAAAGAACGCCACGATGGGCTGCTTCAGCAACAGGTAAAGCGGGATGAACACCGCGCACCCCACGAGCGGCAGCAGGAGAATGTAGAAAAAGAAGCCGTTGTGCCCTTTGGTCTTGTCCTTGAAATAGGGGAAGTAACGCATGATGGACGAGGTGGTGCCCAGCTGCACCAGCGTGGCCACCAGCAGCGCGGCCTCGTATATCACGCTCCGCAGCCCCACGTCCTCCGCAGGAAGGAACTTGGTGACGATGAACATGGTCGTGACAAAGCCGATGAACGTACCCACGTAGTTCACCAACGTACCTTTGATGCTTTGCCGAATGACGATGCCCATTGTTCAGTGACAAGTTACGAGTAAACGAGTTGACAAGTAAACAAGTAAACGAGTAAGAAAGTGTGTAAGCAGGATATAAATTCATTCTAACAATCATCCTCTACGTCCAAGGGCAACGCCCTACGGGCACATCGACACCTCATTACTCACTATTAGCTGTTAGCTTCTCACTCCTTTATCTCCTCGAAGTCCACGTATTCTCCCTCGTTTTTGTCGAATACCTTCTTCTTCGCTTTCGGGCGCGAGAACTTCGAATGCCGTTGCGCCCCCTCGGCATGGGCGGACGGGTCGTGCCGCCTCATCCTGCCAGTCACGCCGCCCAGCAGCCGTGCGGCCAAGAGCAATCCCCCGACCACCAGCAGGAACAGGAAAAACAAAAAACTTAATAACAAATGCACGATTAATGATTAACGATTAGCGATTAGTGATTAGTACACCGCCTGCGCCACGCGCTTCACGCTCTGGGTGGCCATCAGGCTGTAGAAGTGGATGCTCGGCACACCGTGCGCCACGAGGTCCTTGGCCTGCATCGTGCACCATTCCACGCCTGCTTCGGCTGCTTCGGCATCGGTGCGGCACTTGCGCAGTTCTGCGGCGAAGGCTTCCGGAATGTCCGTGTGGAACACCTTGGGCAACACCGTCAACTGGTTGCGCAGCGTCACCGGCTTCAGCCCCGGAATGATGGGCACCGTGATGCCCGCCGCACGGCACCGCTCCACGAAGGCATAATACTTCGCGTTGTCGAAGAACATTTGCGTCACCAGGTATTCCGCCCCGTGCTCTACCTTCAGCTTGGCATAGTGCAGGTCCGACTCCAGGTTCGGCGCCTCCTCATGCTTCTCCGGGTAGCAGGCCATGCCGTAGGAGAACGGCTTCACGGGCGAGCGCATCGGCGTGCCGTCGAGG
>CASFUX010000138.1 GCA_949297975.1 uncultured Bacteroidales bacterium | reverse complement strand
CTTCACCTCAGCACCAGCGTTATCTTCCGTCCCCGGGTCGCGGGCGTGCCGTGCAGCACGCTTTGGGTGACTACCCTGCCGCGGCCTTGTATCCGGACGTCCAACCCCAGCTTTTCCAGCAGGTAAACCGCGTCCTTCGCTCCCATGCCGCGCACGTCGGGGATGGTGTCGGCGGTCACATCCGCGGCGGCCACCCGCGTGCGGGTTTCTTCTTCGGCTACCTCCACCCATTCCGCCGATTCGCCCACAAGGGGCTGGTGCACGCCGCGCATCACCGTCTGCAACGCCTCGTAATAGCCTTTCTTGCTGTGCGGTGTCACCTCCACGCCACGCATCAGCAGCGTGTCGGCGGCCACCTCGCGCGGCGTGGTTTCCGCTTTCAGGGCCATGGTGCGCTCGGCGATGTTTTTAAATGCCACCCCGCTGGTCAGCCCAGCCGAGGGCGCGATGGGGTCGTTCACTACCACGATGCCCGTGTAGCGCGGGTTGTCGGCAGGGAAATATCCGCAAAACGACACCCGGTAATGCCCCATCATGTAGCGGCCGGTGCGCTCATCGACCATGCGGGCAGTGCCGGTCTTGCCCGCGATGTGCATGAAGTCGGACTTCACGGGCTTGGCGGTGCCCATCTCGCCTTCCACCACATCGAGCAGCACCTGTTGCATGGCACGGAGGGTGGCGGGCTTGCAGATGGAGGAAGTGATGGTCTCGGTGGAGAACGTCTTCACCGGCTGCCCGTCCTTGTTCACCGACTTGACGAAAAAAGGACGTATCATTTTGCCGTCGTTGGCTATCGCATTGTAATAGGCCAGCGTGTAGATGGGCGGCATCACGATTTCATATCCACGAGAGAGAGCCGAGAGCGAGGTTACGGTGGACCACGTGCTGTCCTCCACCGGGTGCTTGATCATCGGCTGCGCCGCCCCCTTGATATCGAGGTCCATGGGCACGCCCACCTGCATCTCGTGCAGCTTGTCCACCAGTTGGGCCTGGCTCTCGCGGCTGTTGCCGTAGGCTTCGTACACGATTTTGTGCATCCCGATGTTGGACGAGCCGTGAATGACGTTGGCCACCGATATGCGTCCGTAGCCACCCTTGCGAGCATTGTGGTCGGTCACTTCCGGCGCACGGGGGTGATACCTCAAGCGTCCGTTGCCCACGTCCACCGTGTCCTCCAAGCTCACGCGACCTTCATCGAGGGCGGCCATGAGCACGAGGGTCTTGAAGGTGGAACCCGGCTCCATCATGTCGGACAACGCGCCGTTTTCCTTCTCATAATATACGCCCGGCTCGCTGCCCCGGTACATGTTGACGATGGACTTCACTTCGCCCGTGGCCACCTCCATGAACACGGCGTAGCCCGACCGGGCATTGTACTGCCTCAGCACGTCGAGCAGGGCATGTTCCGATATGTCCTGCATGTCGATGTCGAGGGTGGTCACCACGTCCATGCCGTCTTCCGGCTCCTGCACCACCACGCGCTCGTAGCGGTTGGCCACCTTCTGCACAGTAGAGAGGCCGGGCTTGCCCGTGAGTACGCGATTGAAAGAATATTCTACGCCACTGCGCCCGCCCTTGGTGAGGTCGGCATACACGTCGCCCACGGTGCGCGAAGCCAGCGAACCGAAAGGCTTCACGCGCTGCACGTATTCGTCGGCAAACAATCCGCTCTTGTAACGCCCCAGCCGATAGAGCGGAAAAGTCTGCATTTCCTTCCATTGATAATAGGGGATGCGCTTGGGATAGACGGAGAAGCGGCCCGTCTTGCGCTTGAAGGCCGCCACGAGAGCCGACTTGTAGGCGGAGGCAGGGCGGTCTCGGAACATGCGCGAAAGGCAAATGGCCACCGAGTCCACATTGTCGTAGAACACATCGGGGTTCTCCTCCAGGTACTCCACCCGCATATCCATGTACACGCGGTAAGTGGGCACGGAGCTGGCCATGAGCCGCCCGTCGCAGGCGTAGATGTTGCCGCGCTTGGGTGGCTCCACCACGTCCTGCTTCTCGCCCGAGGTGCGGGCGTGCAGGTCGAGCCAGCCGTTGCGCTCCACGGTCATCACCACGATGGCACGGCCTATCACCGCCGCAAACAGCGCAATGAACACCACATACACCAGCCCGAAACGGAATATGATTTCTTTACGTTTATCCGCCATACATCATTCCACTTTCACCGGCAAGTCGGCCGACTCCTCCAGCCCGAGACCGCGCTCGTTCACCATGCGCAGCACGTTGGACCGCCGACTTATCTGCATCAGTTCCGCCAATATGCCCAGCGACTCGTATTTCAAATCCTTCAACTCCTTGCGCAGGCGCAATTCCTCCTTCAGCTGTATCTCGCAATAATAGCGGTTGCCGATATAGCCGAAGAGCAATATCGCCACCATGATGAGCAACGGGTACTGCCGCCGCACGAAGCCTTTGGCCAGGATGTCGCCGCCCAGTATGTCCTTTATCGAGAAACCTTTCATCTTTTTCAAGCTACAAGTTACGAGCTACAAGCTACAAGTAGTCGAGTAAACAAATTGACGAGTTAACAAGTTAACCGTTCCGCTACGAGCTGCAAATGCCGCGCCGCATGGACTAATCGTTAATCACTAATCGTTGTTTCCGTTTTCTCCGCCACGCGCAGCTTGGCACTGCGGGCGCGGGGATTGCGTTCCACTTCATCGTCGGCGGGCACCACCACACGGTTGTTCACCGCCCGCAGTGGAGCCAGCACGTTGCCGTAAAAATCTTTTTCCATCCGCCCTTCCACGTTACCGCTGCGGATGAAGTTCTTCACCAGGCGGTCTTCGAGCGAGTGGTAAGTGATAATGGCCAACCGCCCGCCGGGACGCAACACCTCCACGCTTTGGCGCAGGAGCGCCTCCAATGCCTCCAGTTCGCGGTTCACCTCGATGCGCAAGGCCTGGAACACCCGTGCCAAATCCTTCTTTTCCTTGTCCTTGCCGCAAAAAGGCTTCACCACCTCCACAAACGGGGCGATGCGGGCAAACGGCTCTCGCGCTCTCGCCTGCACCACCGCCGCGGCCAGTCGCCGGGCGTTTTTCAACTCACCATACAGGTAAAACACGTCCGCCAGCCGCTCGGCTGGGTACGTGTTGAGCACCTCGGCCGCCGTGAGAGCCGCGTGGCGGTTCATACGCATATCCAACTCGCCGTCAAAGCGGAACGAGAAGCCCCGCTCCGCCTCATCGAAGTGGTGCGATGACACGCCCAGGTCGGCCAGCAGGCCGTCCACCTGCCCCACGCCGTGATAGCGCAGGAAGTTCTTGAGGTACTTGAAATTGCTCCGCACGAAGGTAAACCGCGCGTCGTCGGGCACGTGACCCAGCACGTCCTCGTCCTGGTCAAACGCCAACAGCCGTCCGTCCGCCCCGAGGCGCGACAGGATGGCCCGCGAGTGACCGCCTCCGCCGAACGTGGCATCCACATACACGCCACCGGGCTTGATATCCAAGCCCGCCAACGTTTCCTCCAACAATGCCGGCACGTGGTACATAGGATGTATAATCGTTTAATCGTGAAACCGGGCAATCGGGTAATCGTACAACCGCCTTGCCGTCCAAGCATTTCCTGCCCCTTTACATCCGCCAGAACCCGCCCCTGCGGCGGAAACCCGCTGATAGAAAGGGTACATTTTTGCAAGCGTAAAAGTATAAAATAATCCTCAAAGTGCGCCACATTTCCCACCCAAAACTTATCAACAACACAACATATTCATTATCAGAATAAACATATCATTTCAAATGCTCCATCGGCACCTCCCGCCCGGCCTGCCCTCGCCCGGCAGAAGGGGCGCAAGCCAGGGGTTTCAACTGCGTTACTACGGAAATTTTGCTGCGTTACTACGGAATTTCGGCTGCGTCAGTACGAAAATTTAGCCGCGTAGTAACGAATTTTTCGAGCAGACGGCAGATGGTCGGCAGCGGGACGGGGAACCGCATTTTTTCACTACCTTTGCCTGCCGATACATTCCACAACTGCAAAAACAAACGCTTATGTTATCCCATCTGAACCGTTACCACATCGTGCTCGGCTCGCAGTCGCCCCGGCGGCAGGAACTGCTGCGGGGGCTGTGCCTGCCCTTCGAGGTGCAAAGCATCGATGTAGAAGAAAGTTACCCCGACACCCTGCGCGGGGCGGACATTCCCTGCTTCCTGTCGCAAAAGAAAGCCGATGCCTACCCGCTGGCCGACGACACGCTGCTCATCACGGCCGACACCATCGTGTGGCTCGGCGGACAGGTGCTGGGCAAGCCACAAGGACGCGACGAGGCTTGCGCCATGCTGCACGCCCTGTCGGGACGCACGCACGAGGTCATCACCGGCGTGAGCATCACCACCCGCAGGCGGCAACGCACCTTCGCCGCCACCTCGCAAGTGCGCTTCGCCACGCTGAGCGACGAAGAAATCGAGTTTTACGTGGACCGCTACCGCCCGTTCGACAAGGCGGGAGCCTACGGCGTGCAGGAATGGATAGGCTACGTGGGCGTAGAATGGATTGAAGGGTCGTTCTACAACATCATGGGGCTGCCCATCCAGCGGCTGTACGCCGAACTGAAAACCTGGCGGGAGGAGTGAAAACCACATGCGCACCCCGCATTTCACGAGCCGCACGGACACGCCATTGGCCACATAGCGCATAGAGTTTTTCATTGGGTTTAAACAAAAAAAGCGCACATAGCTTGACCCGATGCCGGGACGGCATCGGGTGCGAGGGCGGCTATGTGGACTATCCCTATGCGCCGGGCAGCAACGTAAAAACTCTGTGTGCTCCGTGGGCAAACGTCCGCACCGGGCAAAAAAGAAAAGGGTTCGCCCGGTTCCTGCCAGGCAAACCCTCTTTCTCTTGTATCCTTGCGGCGGATTATTTCCGCTTTTCCATGTGTTTCGCGTAACGGTTCATGAACTTGTCGACACGACCAGCCGAGTCGACCAGCTTCTGCTTGCCCGTGTAGAACGGGTGGGAAGAACTGGAGATTTCCAACTTCACCAACGGATAGGTTTCCCCGTCGATTTCAACCGTTTCCTTCGTGCTCACCGTCGAACGGGTGATGAACGTTTCCCCGTTGGACATATCTCGGAATGCTACCGGACGATAACTTTCTGGATGAATACCACTTTTCATGCTCTTATGTTTTTACTTTATACGTTTGATTTTCCACTTTCGGGCTGCAAAGGTACTAATTTCAACCTAATGGGCAAACTATTTTCAATTATTTTCTCCACGCGTTTCCATCCGCCCTTTCGGCACATGCACCGGAACCCTCCTTTCAAAGCCCTTCATACGACCCGAGGAACAGGAAAAACATGCCCAGCAACACCCCCGACAGGCATATGAGCTTGAGCCGCACCTGCCGGTCGTGCATCACCGCCGCCCCGTACACGAAGGGCACCACCACGCCCAGCCGCCGCACGGTGGACAACACGGAGATAAGCGAGCCGGGCAAGCTCAGCGCGTAAAAATAAAAGAAATCCGCCGCCACCAGGAACACGGATATCAGCAGGATGGACCACCGGAAACTGAACGGCGTGGACCGCCCGCGCACCGGCCGCCACAGCACCCACGTGATGACCGCCATGATGGCCGCCTGGTAGAACGTGTAATACACCTGCACCGCCATGCGGTCGAACTCGCGCATCAGGTACTTGTCGTACAACCCGCTCACCGCCCCCAGCAACGTGCCCGCTATGAGGAACCAGAACCATTTGTTGTGCCCGAAGGAAATGCCTTCGCGCCGCCCTGCCACCGAAAACAGGTAGAAGGACACCAGCGCGATGACCACGCCCGCCCACTGGTAGCCGTTGAGCCGCTCGCCGAAGATGAGCAGCGCCCCCAGCACCGTCCAGGCCGGACGCGTGGCCGATATGGGGCTGGCCAACGTGATGGGCAGATGCTTCAGCGCGAAGTAAGAGCATATCCACGACCCCAGCACGATGACCGACTTCAGCAGGATGAACAGGTGCGCGCGCCAGTCAACCTGCGGCACGTACAGCAGCGTGCCCGCCAGGCTCTCCGGCCACAGCCGCGACACCACCAGCAGAGGGCACAACAGCACCGACGACACCATGATGGACACGAGCAGCACGGGAATGACCGCGTTGTCCTGCAACGACACTTTCTTGCACACGTCATACGTGCCCAGCAACAGGGCTGAGCAAAGTCCGAGAATCAACCACATGATTTATTGGATAGGGAAAAGATACTATACGTCGAATAATTCGTCCGGATAGCGCACGTCCACCAGGTACAGCCCCTGCGCCGGGGCGGAAGTGCCCGCCCGGCATCGGTCACGCGCCTCGATGACACGGGCAAACCCGTCCACCGGCATCCGCCCGCGCCCCACCTCCAGCAGTGTGCCCACCACCGCCCGCACCATGTTGCGCAGGAAGCGGTCGGCCTCGATGGTGAACACCCACTCGCCGTCCCGCTGCGTCCATTCAGCGTGCGTCACCGTGCAGATGTTCGTTTTCACGTCCGTGTGCAGCTTGCTGAAGCTGGTGAAGTCGCGCCGTCCCAGCAACAGTCGGGCAGCCTCGTTCATCCGTTCGAAATCGGGCATGCGGTACAACCTCGCCGCCAAGCCGGTGCGGAAGACATCTTTGCGCAGCACCACGTGATACTCATACCGCCGGGCCACCGCGTCAAAGCGGGCATGGGCATCCGCCCGCACCGGCCGCAAGGCATGCACCGCCACGTCGGGCGGAAGCAGACTGTTCAACTTCGCCAACAGGCCGCAGGCATCCAACCCGCCCAAATCCGCATCGAAATGCGCCACCATCAACTTGGCGTGCACCCCGGCATCCGTGCGGCCCGCGCCCACCACCTCCAGCCGGGGGTCGCGCAGCACCGTGCGCAAAGCGTGTTGCAGCACCTCCTGCACGGCAATGCCGTTGGGCTGCACCTGCCAGCCGCAATAAGCCGCCCCGTTGTACGAACAATATAAGAAATACCTCCGTTTCACGCTGCAAAGATAATGCAAACGAGCGGAAAGCAAGCTTGCTTGCAGTTTCCCGAGTGCAGCTTATCTTAGGAAAAGATACGGATTTCAACAGGTATGGCACGCAACCGCCCGCACCAACCCGCCGCCCGACAAGCAACAGATGCACACAACTCACTGCATTCCAATCCACTCCACATGGCAACAAACCAGCACGCTTATCCGCCATACGCATTTTTCCATCATTTTTCAGAGCAAAATTTCGGTGGATAAAAAATTTGCCCTATATTTGCACCCGCTTTCCGGAGCAACGACATACGCGGAAATAGCTCAGTTGGTAGAGCACGACCTTGCCAAGGTCGGGGTCGCGGGTTCGAGTCCCGTTTTCCGCTCCAGGCCGCTCGAGTGGTGGAATTGGTAGACACGCCGGACTTAAAATCCTGTGACCATTGCGGTCGTGCGGGTTCAAGTCCCGCCTCGAGTACACAGACGCACAAGCAAGCCCCTGCAATAAGCATTGCAGGGGCTTTCCGTTTCCTGACTGACCTTGTGCGGACGACATGCATCATCCGTCCGTTGCTTTGAAATCACACATTGTGATATCAAAAGCTTTCCCAGCGCATCCCGCACGAAAAAACCGGACGCGCATCGCTGCCCGTCCGGCTCAATCTTAAAAAACATGAAATATCGCCTAATTACCGGTAATCTTTCAACTGTTCCTGTAGCCGCTTGCGGGCCAGGAATATGCGGCTTTTCACCGTGCCGATGGGCAGGTTCATGGCCTGGGCTATCTCTTCGTACTTGAAGCCTTGAATGTGCATGGAAAAGGGGATGCGGTACTCGTCAGCGAAGGAGTCAATGCAACTGGTTATCTCGCCCACGGCATAAGAACCCTCCGGCGTGTCGAAGCCCGAGTCCTGGGGCAGGTTGAGCAAGTGGAGGTCGTCCGTCTTGTCGATAATCGTCTGGTTGCGCACAATCCGCCGGTAATTGTTGATGAAGATGTTCTTCATGATGGTGAGCACCCAGCCCTTGAAGTTGACATCTTCGGCGAACTTCTCTTGGTTGTCCAGCACTTTGAGGGTGGTGTCTTGCAGCAAATCCTCCGCCGCGTCCTTGTCCAACGTCAGCGAGTAAGCGAAATTCCGCATGTTGCCTTGCAGGCCCAGCAATTCGCTTTCGACTCTTACATTCTTTTCCATAACGACCATTTTGTTTTGGCTGAAGCCGGGTCTTGTCCGTCACCCAAGGAATATGGGCATCGGCTGCAAAGCCCTCATCATCCGTTCATAACACAGTCAATTGGCGTTGTCGGTTATTTATACCGAAAAGAATTGCGCGTAACGATAAATGACTTTATCTTCACCCACAAAGGTAGGCTTTTCCTTGAAACATTTCTCTTTTTTGCAAGGAAAAATTCAGAAAAGGAGCCTGCTTTACGGAAGTTTAACATTTGCTCCGCCGTCCGTTTTTAACGCTCTCACGAGAACCGCCCCACAGGCCTCCTGCGAGGGCATCCGAAGGGAGTGCCGACAGCGTCGGTACGGAAATAATTTTCCGCAGGTACGGAATTTCAGCCGCGTCAGTACGGAAATTTGGTCGCGCAGTAACGGAATTTCCCCCGCGTCGGCACGGGCGGACAGCTGCCCCGCAGAATTGTATTACCTTTGCAGACCGGAAACCAATCTTCCGCTTTAAGAAACAACGAGCCGATGAAACGAATCGCTTTCCTGGACTACGTGCGGGTATTCGCCTGCTTCCTCGTGATGCTGGTACATGCCAGCGAGAATTTTTACATAGGCCCCGGCGCCACGGACATGGCCGGACCGCAGTCGTACATCGCCACGGAGGCCGACCGCCTGTGGGTGTCGCTGTACGACGGCTTCTCGCGCATGGCCGTGCCGCTCTTCATGATTGTGTCGGCCTACCTGCTCGCGCCCATGCCGGGCGAGCAAAGCATGGGGCAGTTCTACCGCAGGCGGTTCAAGCGCGTGCTGCCTCCGCTGCTCGTGTTCATGGTGCTGTACAGCACGTTGCCGTTGCTTTGGGGACAAATTGACGCAGCCACCTCGGCACGCGACCTCTCGCGCCTGCTGCTCAACTTCCCCACGCTGGGCGGGCACTTGTGGTTCATGTACCCGCTCATCGGGCTTTACCTGTTCATTCCCATCCTGTCCCCCTGGCTGCGGCAGGCCACGGCGCGGCAGGAGCGTGGGTTCATCGCCCTGTTCCTGCTGTCCACCTGCATCCCGTACCTCAACCGGTGGTGCGGCGAGGTATGGGGGCAATGCTTCTGGAACGAGTACCACATGCTGTGGTATTTCTCGGGCTTCCTCGGCTACCTGGTGATGGCGCATTACATCCGCGTGCACCTCGCGTGGAGCCGCCGTACCCGCCTGTGGGCGGGGCTGGGCATGATGCTCGCGGGGGCAGCGGCCACCATCTGGTCGTTCTACGTGCAGGCCGTGCCGGGCGTGGTGCACTCCACGCCGGTCATCGAGGTGGGATGGGCGTTCTGCACCATCAACTGCGTGGTGCTCACGGCGGGCACGTTCCTGCTGTTCACGTGCATCCGGCAGGCCGAACCGCCCCGCTGGGTGGCCGACTTGTCCCGCCTGAGCTACGGCATGTACCTCATGCACATTTTCTGGCTCGGGCTGTGGGTCACGGTGTTCAAGGACACGCTTGCCCTGCCCTCGGCGGCCGCCATCCCCGCCATAGCCGCGAGCACGTTCGCCTGCTGCTACGCCACGGCCAAGCTCGTGTCGTTCGTGCCGGGGAGCAAGTGGATCATCGGCTGAGGGGCGGTGAGGCGCGCACGGACACATAGCACAGATAGTTATTCCTTTCATTATATAATATCCGCAGGAAGCACACATAGCTTGCCCCGCCACCATGTGTCGGGGCTTAGGCATGTATCGAACGCTCTATGCGGACGAAGGTAGCCCAAGTCCCGATGCTTGCCATCGGGACAGCTATGTGTGCTTCCTCAAAGTTACATGGGACGAAATAAGCTCTGTGCTGCTCTGTGTCTGTTTTTGGAGAGCTTAACAGCCGCGCCGACGGCTTTCTGCCACCACATTTCGCCCGTTTACGTCCCTGCCTGTTTTTTGTAATCGTTTTAATTTGTACCTTTGCGGTTTGTAACAGGGTGGACGGGCGCATCCTACCCGCCTGCATCCCCGCCACAAAACATTAGGAAACAATGGCTAAACTCTCGGAACTCCTCATGCGCGACGTGCGCTTCCGCGAAGGTCTCACGGCCTGCATGAACTGCGGCGTGTGCACGGCTATCTGCCCCGCCGCCGAATTCTACAAATACGACCCCAGGCAGATATGCTCCATCGTGCAGTCGAAAGACGAAGGCAAGATAGAAGAACTGCTGCGGGGCGATACCATCTGGTATTGCGGGCAGTGCATGTCGTGCAAGACCCGGTGCCCGCGCGGCAACACGCCGGGGCTGGTCATCAACGCCCTGCGCCGCCTGTCGCAAGAGCTGGGTTACTTCACCGACAGCGAGAAAGGCCGTCAGCAGTACGCCCTGAAGCAGATATTGGGACACGGCATCCTGCACACGGGCTACTGCGTGCACCCGGATGCCATGCCCCCGGAACGGCACCCGGAACAAGGTCCCGTGTGGAGCTGGTTCCTGGACAACATCCAGGAGGTGACCGACCGCCTGGGAGCGAACTACCACCGACCCGGCCCCGGCGCCCTGCGCATCATCGCCGAGGAGAACCTGGAGGAGGTAAGGCGGATATTCGAAGTAACCGGCGGACAGGCGTTGCTGGACGACATCGACCGGTACTCGCGCGAGAAGGCCAAGGAGATGGGCTACGCGGAACGCGACGTGCCCACGGAATATGCCGACTACGTCTATACCCAGAACAACGAGGAGCACCAGAAGTAGGAGCCCCCTCAACTCCCCCCGAGGGGGAGCTTAGAGAAAGTACACCCGCTGCAATCCGCGCCCGTCCGCGTAATCTGCGGGAAACTATCCGGAACATGAAATCTGAAATTAGCAATCATCGACATGGAACATATCAGCAAATGGCGTGAATACCAAAAGGAAATAGCCGACGACGACTATTTCTACGAACGGAGCTGCATCCGGCAGTCGTTCTTCCCCGGGTCAGAGGCTGCATTCCTTAAAATATTAAGGGAAGTGCTGGGCAAGAACATCGTGGACGACCCCAACACGCACACCTGCACCGGCATCGGCTACCATTCGGACATCGTGCCATTCGACACCACGCAGGCGGTGTGCGCACGGCTATTTTCCCTGATGAACGGGGCCGGGCTGAAGCACTACGTGCCCTCGTGCGTCACCTCGTTCGGCGTGTTCACCGAGGTGGTGGAGACGTGGAAGCACTTCCCCGAAGAGCTGGAAAAGACGCGCGACAACCTGCGCAAGGCTACCGGGCGCGAGTTTGAAATGCCCGAGAACATCGCCCACCCCAGCGACATCATCTACAAATTCCGCAAGGAGCTGAAGGCCAAGATGAAGTACCAGCTGGTCAACTGCCGCACGGGCGAACCCCTGCGCGTAGTGGAACACGTGGGCTGCCACTACGGCAAGATATTCAAGGAGAAGGCCGTAGGCGGGGCGGAGTTCCCCCAGGTACTGGCCGGCATGATTACCGAATGGGGCGGCCAGGTGGTCGATTACCCCGAGCGGCGGCACTGCTGCGGCTTCGGCTTCCGCAACTACATCGTGCAGGCCAACCGGGGCTACTCGGTGGCCAACACCAAGAAGAAGTTCGAGTCCATGGAGCCTTACAAGCCCGACTTCATCGTGGCCAACTGCCCCGGATGCGCCATGTTCATGGACCGCTGGCAGTACACCATCGCCGAGATGGAGGGCAAGACCTACGGCAACGACGGGCGCGGCATCCCCGTGCTCACCTACGAGGAGATGGCGGGGATGCTCCTCGGCTACAACCCCTGGGACCTCGGGATGCAAATGCACCAGGTGCAGGTGGAGTCGCTGCTGGACAAGATAGGCATCGCCTACGATCCGGCGGACAAGTACGTGGGCAAGTCCGGCCGCTTCCTCGGCGAGCCCGAAAAGCCCGACGTGCTGAAGGTATGAACCAAGATGCGCACCCCGCCCCTGCCGAGATGCGCATCTCGAGGGTGTCGAGATGCGCTTCTCGAGGGAGTCGAGATGCGCTTCTCGAGGGTGCCAAGATGCGCTTCTCGGAGGGGGTAAGATGCGCTTCTCGGCAGGGGGTAGATGCGCTTCTCGAAACAGGCCAGATGCGCTTCTCCCGGAAGGGAAGATGCGCGACACACAAAACACATTGACAATGAGCGACCAACGTCCATTTTCAGAAAAGATAATAGACTACAACCGCCAGCTGGACTTCCACGGCGCGTTGCCCCCCGGCGTGCGGGTGATGAACCCCTACCGGGACAACCCGAGCGCCTTCGAGGTGTCGTCCGCCTTTTATCGGAAATACTACGCCGATACCCGTCCCCGCCACCTCGTCATGGGCATCAACCCCGGGCGGTTCGGCGCGGGGCAGACGGGCATCCCCTTCACCGACACCCTGCGCCTGCGCGAGCGGTGCGGCATCACGGGCTACACCGGGCCGGAGACGCGCGAGCTGTCGTCCGCCTTCGTCTATGACTTCATCGACCAGTACGGCGGCGAGGAACGTTTCTACGGACAATGCTACTTCAACTCCCTGCTGCCCCTGGGGCTGGTGACCGTGGGGCGCAACGGGCGCGAGGTGAACTGCAACTACTACGACTCGCGCGAGCTGCTGCAAGCCACCGAGGCCGCCGTGCTGGACAACCTGCGCACACTCCTCGACATGGGCTTTGCCACCGACATCTGCTACTGCCTCGGCACGGGCAAGAACAGCCAATGCCTCCACCGGCTCAACGCGCGGCACGGCTTCTTCGGCGAGATAGTCACCCTGGAGCATCCGCGCTACATCATGCAATACAAGCTGCGCAGCAAGCAGCTCTACATAGACAAATACCTGGAAGCCTTCAAACGGATAGACAACTAACCCCTCCCCCCACGGGGCAGGACAAGCATCGACAATATGGAACAAAAGACAGTACTCATCATAGGAGCAGGCATGGCCGGGGCCGAAGCCGCCGCGCAACTGGCCGACAACGGCCTGCGCGTGCTCCTGCTCGAACAAGCGGCACAGGCGGGCGGCAACGTGCGGAACTGGGCGAAGCTCTTCCCCGACTTCACCGTGGCGCAGGACGTGCGCCGACAGATATTCGCCCAACTGGACCACCCCAACATCGAACTGCACACGGACACCGCCGTCGCCACGCTGCGCGAACACCAAGGACGCTGGACCGCCGAGGACGAACACGGGCAACGCTACGAAGCCGATGCCGTGCTGCTGGCGAGCGGCTTCACGCCCTTCGACGCCGGGCGCAAGGAGGAACTGGGACACGGCATCTACGGCAACATCATCACCTCCGTGGAATACGAGCAGGCCATCCTCACAGGCCGCCTGCTCACCACCGAGGGCCAGGTGCCCCGGCGGGTCGCCTTCCTCAACTGCGTCGGTTCGCGCGACGAGAAGGTGGGCAACAACTACTGCTCGCGGGTGTGCTGCATCAACGCCGTCAAGCAGGCCATCGAATACAAAGAGCTGGTGCCCGACGGCGAGGCCTACGTCTTCTACATGGACCTGCGCATGTCCGGCCAATGCTACGAGGAGCTGTACCGCCGCGCCCAGCAGGACTACTCGGTGCACTTCATACGGGGGCGCATCTCCGAAGCATCGGGCACCATCGACCGCCGCGTGCAGCTCAAGGCCGAGGACACCCTCACCGGCCTGCCCCTGCGCATCACGGTGGACCTCTTCGTGCTCATGGTGGGCATGGAGCCGTCCACGGGCACGCGGCGGCTGGCCTCCCAGTGCGGCATCGCGGGCGAGTACGGCTTCGCCCGGGCGGCGGGCACGTTCACTGCCGACAACCTGACCGCCCGTCCCGGCCTCTTCCTGGCCGGCACCTGCAAACGCCCGCTCACCATCCCCGAAACCCTGGCCGATGCCCGCTCGGCTGCCTTGCAAATCATCGACTATTTGAAATGAAAAACTTCGGATTCAACATATCGAAGCCACGCGGCATCGACCTGGACAAGGCCGACACCAGCCTGTACCGGAAGCTCATCCGGCACGTGCCCTCCCTGGAGCGGTGCCTGATGTGCGGCGGCTGCACGGCCACCTGCTCGGTCAACAACCACACCGACTTCAACATCCGCAAATGCCACCTGATGTTCCGCCGGGGGCAACTGGACGGGCTGTCCGCCGAACTGGACAAATGCATGCTGTGCGGCAAGTGCACGCTGGTATGCCCGCGCGGGGTCAACACCCGTGCCGTCATCATGAACATGCGCATCCTGCTGGGAGGCGCGTCATACGAAAGGAGGGTAAGCCATGCTGTTAGAAAGTAGCCGCACCTTCATCGAGTTCCTGCAGGACACGTCCCTCTTCATCACCGTCAAGAGCAGCCACTTCATCTCGTTTGTCGTCCCGTTCTACCTGGGGTGCATCTTCCTGTTCACGGTGCTCATATATAAATATGTCAAATGGATTCAGGGCATCGACCCCAGGCAGCGGCACGCCATGTGGCGCAACCTCTTCACCCGCCGTCCTTGGGAAGCCTTGAAGGAGACGGTGCTGGAGTCGCTCGTGCACCACAAGATATACAAGCGCAACCCTGTGCTGGGCTACATGCACATGAGCCTGGCCTTCGGGTGGTTCCTCATGATATGCTTCGGCAAGGTGGAAAGTTCCATCTACAACCACAGCCTGCTGGATGACCCGTCGTTCGCCATCTTCTTCCGCTTCTTCGTGCGCGAGAAGGGGCTTTATCCCGGGCAGAACACCCTGTCGTTCATCATGGACTTCCTGCTGCTCGTCGTGCTGAGCGGGGTGGCCATCGCCATCATCAAACGCTTCCACTCCAAGGTGGTGGGGATGAAGAAGACTACCAAGCAGACCGCCATCGACAAGGTGGCCTTGACCTCCCTGTGGTGGATATTTCCCCTGCGCCTGCTGGCCGAAAGCGTCACCGCCGGGCTGGCGCACAACGGCAGCTTCCTCACGCAAAGCCTCGGCAACCTGTTCGTGGCCATCCACCTGCCCCTGGAGTCCATCGAGCTGGTCATGTGGTGGATTTACTCGCTCGACCTGTGCCTGTTCTTCGCCTGCCTGCCGTTCTCCCGCTACATGCACATCTTCACCGAGGTGGTGCTCATCTTCCTGCGGAAGCTGGGGGCACAGACCACGGAAGAGTTCAACGGCTACTCCATGGTGCAGCTGAACGCCTGCTCGCGCTGCGGCATCTGCATCGATGCCTGCCAGTTGGGCTTCTCTGCCGGGGTGGACAACATCCAGCCGGTCAACTTCGTGGCCGACACGCGCTACCTGCGCCTCACCTCCGAGGTGCTCAACGACTGCCTCATGTGCGACCGCTGCGTGGCGGCCTGCCCGGTGGGCGTGGAGTCCACCCTCATCCGCCAGCAGATACGCGCCAAGAAGGTAGATGAAAGCAAGTTGTATTACGCCTACGACCAAGCCGAGAAAGCCAGGAAGAAATACAACGTCATCTACTTCGCCGGGTGCATGACCCACCTCACCCCGTCCATCATCACCTCCATGAAGAAGATTTTCAAAGAGGCCAACGAACGCTACTGGTTCATGGACGAGGACAAAGGGATGTGCTGCGGCCGCCCGCTGCGCCAGCAAGGTTTCTTCCAACAGGCGGACGAACTGATGCTGAAGAACAAGGAACTCATCGTATCGTCCGGCATCAAGCTGCTCGTGACCTCCTGCCCCATCTGCTACAAGACGTTCAAGAACGACTACCAACTCACCGGGATGCAGGCGATGCACCACTCCGAATATATTGATTACCTCATCAAATACGGACGCATCAAGGTGGACCGGTCCGACCTGTCCATCGTGTACCACGACCCGTGCGAGCTGGGGCGCGGCTGCAAGGTGTACGACGAGCCTCGACGGGTGCTGCAGTCGGTCGGCACGCTGCGGCAGGCCGAGTTCGAACGGGAAAACGCCTTCTGCTGCGGCAACACCATGGGCAACGCCATCCTGCCCTCGGAAAAGCAGCAACAGGTGCGCGACGATGCCCTGGACATGCTCACCCGCTGCCACCCGGACGTGCTGGCCACGGCCTGCCCGCTGTGCAAAAAGACCTTTTCGGGCGGGAACAAGGTAAAAGTGAAAGACATTGCCGAGATTGTAGCTGATAATTTGGAAAAAAGCAGTAATTTTGGCGGCGAATAAACAAAACGGGAAACGATTTTCATACTACATATATAATACGATGGTAGATATTTTTGACAGACTGAAGAAAGCGGAAGGCGATCTCGGTCAATACAGAAGCAAATCGGACGGCTATTTCATGTTCCCCATCCTCGAAGGCGAAATAGGCCCGCACATGAAGTTCAACGGCAAGGAAGTGCTGAACTGGAGTTTGAACAACTACCTCGGCCTGGCCAACCACCCTGAAGTGCGCAAGGCGGATGCCGAAGCCGCGGCACAGTTCGGCATGGCGGCTCCCATGGGCGCCCGCATGATGTCCGGCCAAACCAAGTGGCACATCGAGCTGGAACACCGCCTGGCAGCTTTCGTCAAGCGTCCGGCAGCCTACTTGGTCAACTTCGGCTACCAAGCCATGCTCTCCATCATCGACTCGCTGGTGTGCCGCAAGGACGTGATTGTGTACGACTCCGAAGCCCACGCCTGCATCATGGACGGCCTGCGCCTGCACATGGGCAAACGCTTCGTGTACCAGCACAACAACATGGAAAGCCTGCGCAAACAACTTGAACATGCCACCACGCTGGCCGAAGAACAGGGCGGCGGCATCCTCGTCATCACCGAAGGCGTATTCGGCATGGCGGGCGACCTGGGCCACCTGAAGGACATCGTGGCGTTGAAGAAGGACTTCAAGTTCCGCCTGATGATAGACGACGCGCACGGCTTCGGCACCATGGGACCCACCGGTGCCGGTACGGACGAGCACTACGGCGTGCAGAAGGATGTGGACGTGTACTTCGCCACCTTCGCCAAAGCCATGGCCGGCATCGGCGGCTTCGTGGCTTCCGAAAAATACATCGTGGACAACCTGCGCTACAACATGCGCTCGCAGATATTCGCCAAGTCGCTCCCCATGCCCATGGTCATCGGCGCGATGAAACGCCTGGAACTCATCCAGACCCGCCCCGAACTGCGCGAAAAACTGTGGTCCATCGCCCACGCCCTGCAAAAAGGCCTGCGCGAAGAGGGCTTCAACCTGGGCAACACCGAGTCGGCGGTCACCCCGGTCTACCTCAACGGCAGCGTGCCCGAAGGCACGAACGTGGTAGTCGACCTGCGCGAAAACTACGGCATTTTCTGCTCCATCGTGGTATACCCCGTGGTGCCCAAGGGCGTGCTCATGCTGCGCGTCATCCCCACGGCGGCACACACCATGGAGGATGTGCAACGCACCATCGCCGCCTTCAAGGAAGTGAAGGACAAACTCGATGCCGGCAAATACCAGTCCGAAGAAATGCAGAACATGAAACTGTCGAAAGACTAAATGCCCTTGCGGCATCCATACAGGAAATAAGAAAAGGAATACGCTTCCTTTTCTTATTTTCATTTTGGCTTCGACCATCAGCAACATATCCAACCGAAAAACAAAACCGCCTGCACCGGGCGAAAGAACGACTTATGAAATACAAACTGAAATGTGTCCAATGCGGATACGAAACACCGGATTTCAAGACCTGGTTTGCACAAAACCAGACTTGCCCCCAATGCGGGAGCAAACATTCCGAAGTGTGGTATAGCACGGATTACCGGCAACTGCCCGCCCTGCTGGAAGGGCATCCGGACAGCTTCTGGGGTTACTTCGACTTCCTGCCGCTCATGGAGAAGAAGAACATCGTCTCCTGCCGCGAAGGTGCCATACCGTTGGAAGAATGGGATTTCCTGGAACAATATGCCAAAGACCGGTACGGGCTGAACCTTCAAGTGCTGGTTTACCGCAACGACCTGAACGGCGGCACCGGCACGTTCAAAGACGTGGCGGCCTCCTTGGCGGCCAGCCTGTTCAAGGAAAACGGCATCGAACAGTACTGCGTGGCCTCCACCGGCAACACGGCCACCGCCTACGGCATGTACCTATCCCTGGCCGGGGTGAACGCCTCCATCTTCATTCCCGACAATGCACTGACGGCCTCCGAAGCCATGATAAGCGCTTACGGGCAGCAGGTGATGCGCGTGAACGGCGACTACGCCAAGGCCAAGAAGATAGCCAACGAATACGCGGCGAAATACCACATCCTCATTTCAAGCGGCAACATCGACCCCATTCGCGTGGAAGCCAAGAAGACCATGGTGTTCGAATGGCTGCGCCAAATCAAGCGGCTGCCCGACGTGTACATCCAGGCCATCAGCGGCGGCACGGGTCCCATCGCGCTCGACAAAGGCATCCGCGAACTGACAGGCATCCGTCCCGACTTGAAAATGCCCCGCCTGCTCATGGTGCAGCCCGACCAATGCGACCCCATGGTGCAGGCCTGGGAACGGGCAGAACAGGCCGGTTTCCCCGAAGGGTTCGAGCAGGACTATCCCGTGCTGGACAACCCGCAGACCGCCGTACCCACGCTGGCCACCGGCAACCCGGCCACCTATCCCATCATCGCCAAGTTGGTCAAACGCTCCGGCGGAACCTTCATGCGGATGCAGGAATGCAAGCTGGCCGCCTATGCCCGCCTGGCGGCATTCGAGCGGAAAGTACTCCTCGGCCCGGCTTCGGCCGTGTGCATCGCCGGGTTCTTCGAGTCGCTGAAAAAAGGCTTGATCAAGGACGGGGAATGCGTACTGCTGAACACCGGCGAAGGCGTGCGCCGCGCACCCGACTTCGTGAACGAGATGATTTACACCACCAAGCACGTCAACTCAGTGGACGACTGCCACCCGCACACCATGGCGCAATACCGCGAACAGCTGTGGAAAGCGGTGGAGTGAGGAAACGCGGAAACGCAACACCTATTCGTAACTTGTATCTCGTAACTCGTAGCTTGTAACCCCATGACATTCGAAGGGAAAACCATCTGGATAACGGGAGCCTCGTCGGGCATCGGTGAGGCTTGCGCCTACGAACTGGCGAAGGAAAAGCCCAACCTGATACTGACCGGCACGCGGGAAAGCAAGCTACGCGAAGTGCAGGCACAGTGCCGGGCTGCCGGGGCGCGTTGCGAGGTGCTGCCCTATGACCTGACCGACGTGGACGGCATCCCAGCCTTGGTGGAGAGGGCGTTGGCCTGCTTCGGGCGGGTGGACATCATGTTCAACAACGCCGGCATCAGCCAACGCGCCAAAGCCGCCGACACGGCCTTCGAGGTGGACCGGAAAATCATGGAAGTCAACTTCTTCGCGCCCGTCCGCATCGCCAAGCTGCTGCTGCCCCGCATGATTGAGCAAGGCGGGGGCATGTTCGTCACCACCAGCAGCATCTCCGGGCGGTTCGGCTTCCCGCTGCGGTCGGCCTACGCCGCCTCCAAGCACGCCCTGTACGGCTTCTTCGAATCGGTACGGGCAGAGTATTACAACAACGGCATCCGCACGGTGATGGTATGCCCGGGGCGCGTGAACACCAACATCTCGTTCTACGCTTTGGAAAAGGACGGCACGCAACACGGCAAGCTCGATGCCGGGCAAGCAGGTGGCATCTCACCGGAAAAGGCGGCCCGGAAAATCGTCCGTGCCATCCGCCGCCAACAGCCGGAAGTACTCGTAGGAGGCAAGGAACTACTGATGGTCTACTTCAAACGCTTCATCCCCGCCTTGAACCGCCTGCTGGCCCGCAAGGTCAAGCCGGAATAGAGGCAGAGATAAGGAGTGAGAGGTTAGAGGTAAGAGGTAAGAAGGAAAAAGGAAAAAGGGGAAAGGGGGAAAAACAACCCACCACCACTAACTACTAACTATTAACACAAAAGCCCCCTTTAGGGGGTTGGGGGTAATATGGACAATTACATTATCGCTGGCATCCAGCAAATAGGAGTCGGGGTGGAAGACCTCGCAACGGCCTGGAAATACTACATCGACACGTTCAACATGGACGTGAAGATATTGGACGACAACCACGTGGCCGACATCATGGCACCCTACATGGGCGGCAAGCCCCGTGCCAAACGAGCCGTCATAGCCATCAACATGCAAGGCGGAGGCGGCTTCGAGATATGGAACCACCAGGAGCACAAGCCCGCCAAACCCGACTTCGTACTCCAATTCGGCGACCTCGGCTGCTTCGCTGCCAAAATCAAAAGCCACGATGTGAAACGAAGCTTTGAAGAATTCTCCCACAAGAACGTCAAGATGCTGGGCGGCCTGTCCAAATCCATCGACGGCAAGGACACGTTCTTCATTGAAGACATCTTCGGCAACGTGTTCCAAATCGTGGACGACCCCTACGTGTTCCGCGACGAGCACCGCTCCACCGGCGGCCCTGTGGGAGCCATCGTGGGCTGCTCGGACATCGAAAAGACTCTCCCCCTTTACCAAGAGATATTGGGCTATGACCGGGTACTGGCCGACCGTACCGGCACATTCGACGACCTGGCCGGGCTACCCGGAGGCGGGCAACAATACCGCCGCGTACTGCTCACCCACTCGAAGCCCCGTAAGGGCAGCTTCTCGCGCCTGTTCGGCCAGTCATACATCGAGCTGGCGCAGGCACTCGACCGCACACCCCGCCGCATATACGAAGGCCGCTACTGGGGCGACCCAGGCTTCATACAGATATGTTTCGATGTGCGCAATATCCGCGCCTTGGAAAAGAAATGCCAAAGCATGGGATACCCTTTCACCGCCGACAGTGCCAGCAAGCAGCAAAGCGATGCCGAGTCGTTCACCATGGGTGATGCGGGCGGTCACTTCACCTACATCGAGGATCCGGACGGCTACCTCATCGAATTCGTCGAAACACACAAGATACCCATCATGAAGAAACTCGGCCTCTACCTCAATTTGCGCAAGCGCGACCCCGAAAAGCCCCTGCCCGACGGCATCCTGAAGATGCTCCGCTTCGCCCGCGTCAAGGCCGAAGACGTGAAGTAAACGCATTTTTCAACCGCAAAGGGGGTTATTTTAAACCGCAAAGAGCGCAAAGGACGCAAAGGAATTATGCGATACGGCATATCACCGTAGGCTTTAATT
>CASFUX010000137.1 GCA_949297975.1 uncultured Bacteroidales bacterium | reverse complement strand
CTTGATTTGCAGGATGGCGAAGTTGTCGATGACTTCCTTGGCCGATTTGTCGGCTATGTGTCGGCAAATGCCGCTGAGGTACTTGGTGGAGATGCCCAGCCGGTCGGCGTAGAAGGCCACTTCGCGTTCGGAGGTGGAATACTCGTTCAGCAGCATGATGAAGCTTTTGAACAGTTCGTCCTGCCGGTTGCTGATGCCAGTTTCTCCTCGGTTGTAGAACCGGTGGTATTTGTCATAGATGTCCAGCAGCAGGCTTTGCAGGTGGTTTTTAGCCAGTTGTACGCGGTAGCGGTTCTTCTTGTCCTGGTAGATGGCTTCTGCGGAGCGAAGCAGGCCGTCCACCACGTGCGTGCCGTGCTTGGGCAGCGTGTAGCAGGGAAATTCCTTCAGGAAAGTGATGAAGGCCGACTCCATGTGCAGGCAGGCCTCCTGGAACAATTCGTGCGTGAAGCAGAGGTAGGACAAGTAGAGGTCGTCGCTCGTCTCGCTGATGTAAAAGATGGTGCCCGGGATGAGCAGCACCTGCGTGTTTTCGCCGATGGTGTATTCCTTGATGCCGATGTTCACTTTGGCCGTACCTCGCCTGCACAGGCACACCAGTCCGCCTGCCATTTTCCATAAACGCTTGACTAAGAAAGGGAGCGCACCCGAACCGGCGATGAACGGCTCGCGCATCAGGGCTATCTCGATATCGTGCTGATCCATGCGTGTGGCTGTTATTGACCGCAAAAATAACACATTCTATGCACTTTTCACACTTTTTGTTCCGAAAATGAACAGATGTATGCGTACTTTGAAAAGTTTCCTTTTTATAAAAGGTAGTATCTTTGCAGCCGAAATAAAACAATAGGTATTAGTATGAACAAAAACTTATCTCTCATGAAGCAGGCAACCTTGGTTATCGCCTGCTGTTTGGCTTTCCCGGCCTGCAAGCAAGCCACGCAGACGCGAGCCAATACCGAGCATGAAGTGATGACGATTGCTCCGACCAGCCGGACGCTCTCTACTTCCTATCCGGCAACCATCAAAGGACGGCAAGACATTGAAATTTATCCCCAGGTGAGCGGTAGGCTCATGGAATTGTGCGTGTCCGAAGGGCAGCACGTGAAAAAAGGGCAACCCCTTTTCATCATCGACCAGGTGCCTTACGAGGCGGCCTTGAAGACGGCCGAGGCCAATGTGGAAGCGGCCAAGGCTTCGCTGGCCAACGCACAGCTGACGTATGAAAGCAAGCAGGCCCTGTTTGAAGAAGAAGTCGTGTCGGAATTCGACCTCAACACGGCGAAGAACGCCCTGCTCACGGCTCAGGCGCAACTGGCGCAGATGGAAGCGCAGGAGGTGAACGCCCGCAACAACTTGTCGTACACGGTCGTTACCAGCCCGTCGGACGGCGTGGTGGGCACCTTGCCTTACCGCGTGGGGGCGTTGGTCAGCTCGTCCATCCCGCAACCGCTTACCACGGTGTCGGACAACTCGGTGATGTACGTCTATTTCTCCATGACGGAAAACCAGCTGCTGGACCTCATCCGCCAATACGGCTCGAAAGACAAGGCGTTGGCGCAGATGCCGACCATCCAGCTGCGCCTGAGCGACAAGTCCATGTACGCCCACGAAGGCAAAGTGGAAACCATCAGCGGGGTGATAGACCAGTCTACCGGCTCGGTGAGCATTCGTGCGGCCTTCCCCAACCAGGAAGGATTGTTGCACAGCGGGGGAGCGGGCAACGTGGTGATACCCCAGCAGCGGGACAACGTGTTTGTCATCCCGCAGGCGGCCACGTATGAAATACAGGACCAGACGTATGCTTACAAGGTAATCGACGGCAAGGCGGTATCCACCCTCATCCGCGTGAGCCGCGTCAACGGCGGGCAGGAATACATCGTAGAAAGCGGCCTGGCCGAGGGCGATGTCATCGTGGCCGAAGGCGCAGGCCTGCTGCGTGAAGGGATGGACATCCACCCCAAAGGAACCGCCGACAACCAAACGAAGGAGGACTAACGCATGAACCTAAGACATTTTATAGAACGTCCCGTACTCTCGTCGGTCATCTCCATATTTATCGTGGTGGTAGGGGTCATCTCCATTTTCACCCTGCCCATCGAGCGATATCCGGACATTGCGCCTCCGACCGTGCGGGTGAGTACCACCTACTTCGGTGCGAGTGCCGAAACGTTGCAGAAGAGCGTAATCGCCCCGCTGGAAGAGGCCATTAACGGGGTGGAAAACATGACCTACATGACCTCCGAAGCCAGCAACTCGGGGAGTGCCAGCGTGACCATTTACTTCAAGCAGGGCACCGACCCCGACATGGCGGCGGTGAACGTGCAGAACCGCGTGTCGCGTGCCACGGGGCAGTTGCCTGCCGAAGTGACGCAGGTGGGGGTTACCACCTCCAAGCGGCAGACCAGCCAGTTGCAGACGTTCACGCTGACCAGCCCGGACGACACGTATGACGAAAAGTTCCTTACCAACTACATCAGCATCAACCTGAAGCCGGAAATCCTCCGTATCAACGGGGTGGGCGACCTCATGGTGATGGGGGGCGACTACAGTATGCGCATCTGGCTGAAGCCGGACATCATGTCGCGTTACAAGCTGGTGCCCTCCGACATCACGGCGGCCTTGGCCGAGCAGAACATCGAGTCGTCCACCGGTTCGTTCGGTGAAAACTCGAAGGAAACGTTCCAATACACGATGAAGTATCGCGGGCGTTTGCTCACGCCGGAAGAATTCGGCGAGATAGTCATCCGCTCCACGGAAGACGGCGAGGTGCTGAAGCTGAAAGACGTGGCCGATATCGAACTGGGTCAGGAATCCTACGCCTACGAAGGCAAGACAAACGGTCACCCGGGCGTGACCTGCATGATTTACCAGACCGCAGGCTCCAACGCTACGGAAGTGAACAATAATATTAATGCCTTCCTGGACGAAGCGCGGCAGAACCTGCCGAAAGGCGTGGAACTCATCCAGCTGCAAAGTACGAACGACTTCCTCTATGCTTCCATGAAGGAAGTGCTCAAGACGTTGATTGAAGCCATCATCCTCGTTATCCTGGTGGTGTACGTGTTCTTGCAGGATGTGCGTTCGTCCATCATCCCCTTGGTGGGCATCCTGGTATCGCTCATCGGTACGTTCGCTTTCATGACCATTGCGGGCTTCAGCATCAACTTGATTACGTTGTTCGCCCTTGTGCTGGTTATCGGTACGGTGGTGGACGATGCCATTATTGTGGTCGAGGCGGTGCAGGCACGCTTCGATGTGGGGTACAAGTCGTCCTACATGGCCAGTATCGATGCCATGAAGGGCATCAGCAACGCCGTCATCACCTCTTCGCTGGTGTTCATGGCGGTGTTCATTCCTGTATCGTTCATGGGGGGCACGTCTGGCGTGTTCTACACGCAGTTCGGGTTGACCATGGCGGTGGCCGTGGGTATATCGGCCGTGAACGCCTTGACCCTCAGTCCTGCCTTGTGTGCCTTGCTGCTGAAACCTTACATGAACGAGGACGGCACGCAGAAGGATAACTTCTCTGCCCGCTTCCGCAAGGCGTTCAACACGTCGTTCGGGGCGATGGTGAACAAGTACAAGGTGGGTGTGCTGTTCTTTATCAAGCGCAAATGGCTCACGTGGGTCATCATCTTGGGTTCTATCGTGCTGTTGGTGTTCCTGATGAAGACGACCAAGACCAGCCTTGTGCCGGAAGAAGACCAGGGCGTGCTTTTCGTGAGTGTAACCACCGTGCCGGGCAACTCGCTCAACTCCACCAACCAAATCATGGAACGCATTGCAGACCGCATCATGGATATGCCGCAGGTGGACAACGTGCAGCAGACATCGGGCTTCAGCTTCGTGGGTAGCGGTACGTCGTTCGGGATGCTCATCCTCGACTTGAAGGACTGGGACGACCGCCCGGAAAAGGAAGATGCCTCCTCGGCGCTTATCAACGAGATATACCGTCGCACGGCAGACATCACGGATGCCAACCTGCTGGTTATGGCACCGGGGATGATACCGGGTTACGGCGCGGGCAATGCCCTTGACGTGAACTTGCAAGACCGCACGGGCGGCGACTATACCACCCTGTTTGAGATAAGTAACCAGTACATAGCCGCCTTGAGCCAGCGTCCGGAGATTGCGAGAGCCTATTCGGGCTTCGATATCCGCTTCCCGCAATGGATTGTGGACGTGGATGCCGCCAAGTGCAAGCGGGCGGGTACCACGACCAATGAGGTGCTCGCGGTGATGTCGGGATATTACGGCGGGCAATATGTGTCGAACATCAACCGTTTCTCCAAGGTGTACCGCGTTATGATGCAGGCCGCACCGGAATACCGGTTGGACGAGACTTCGCTCGATCATACTTTCCTTCGCCTGTCCAATGGCGAGATGGCTCCGTTGAGCCAGTTTGTTACTTTGACCCGTACCTATGGGGCGGAAACGCTGAGCCGTTTCAACATGTATAACTCCATCGGCTTGAACGTCATGCCGGCCACGGGTTACAGTACCGGTGACGCCATCCGTGCGGTGGAAGAGGTAGCTGCGACCACCCTGCCCGTAGGCTTTGACATCGACTATGGTAGCATCACCCGTGAAGAAAGCCAGCAAGGCAATACCACGGTCATCATCTTTGCCATTTGTATCTTGATGATTTACCTGGTGCTGAGCGGTCTGTACGAAAGTTACATCATCCCGTTCGCCGTGTTGCTGTCCGTGCCGGTGGGCTTGATGGGGAGCTTCCTCTTCGCCAAGATATTGGGACTGGAAAACAACATCTACTTGCAGACGGGTTTGATTATGTTGATAGGGCTGATTTCGAAGACGGCCATCCTGCTTACCGAATACGCAGTGAGCCGTCGCAAAGCCGGTATGGGTATCATCGCGGCGGCGGTGAGCGCGGCCAAGGTGCGTCTGCGTCCTATCCTGATGACCGCCCTCACCATGATTGTGGGCTTGCTCCCGCTTACGGTGTCCACGGGTGTGGGTGCCAATGGTAACCGGGCCTTGGGTTCGGGTGTGGTAGGCGGTATGCTTGTTGCCACGCTGGCCATGCTCTTCCTGGTGCCGACCTTGTTCGTGGTGTTCGAATGGTTGCAGGAAAAGGTGCGCCCCATGCAGAGCGAACCTTCGCCCGACTGGCAGGTGCAGGAAGAAATCGAGGAAAGTGAACATGAGAAAAAAGTGATGAAACGGCTGAAGAGCATCCAAAGCCATTCTAAAAAGAAAGATTAACGAGATATGAAGAAAATGAT
>CASFUX010000136.1 GCA_949297975.1 uncultured Bacteroidales bacterium | reverse complement strand
CCCGGCGGACGGATGGGCGTACCTTTGCCATCCCCAACACAGGTATATTCCGCATGAAGAGAACGAATAACCCCATTATCCGCTCCCTGCTTCTTCCTCTATATTTTCTTTTCCCTTTTCTGGCATTTGCCGGGGTGCAGCAGCCGCTCATCTCGGGACGCGTCACTTCTACCGAGAAAGAAATCATCGACTTTGCCACCGTCTATCTCAAAGGCACTACCTACGGATGCACCACCGATGCCGAAGGGGAGTACCGCCTTTCGGCCCCGGCGGGCAGCTACACGCTGGTGGTGTCTGCCATGGGGTACGACACGCACGAATGCCCCGTGGACTTGCGTGAGGGGGAACATGCCCGCCGATCCGTCCGCATCAAGCCCTCGGTACACGAGCTGGCCGAGGTGGAGGTGGTGTCGCGCGGGGCGGAACGCGTGAAGCGGTCGGCCTTCAACGTGGCGGCCATCGACACCAAGGAGATGCACAACACCACGCGCAACTTGGGCGACGCGCTCATGCAGTTGCCGGGATTGCGGTTGCGGGAGTCGGGCGGCGTGGGGTCGGACATGCAGGTGACGCTCGACGGCTTCAGCGGGCGGCACGTCAAGGTGTTCATCGACGGCGTGCCGCAGGAGGGGGCGGGACGGGCATTTGACTTGAACAACATCCCCGTGAACTTCGCCGAGCGCATCGAGGTCTATAAGGGTGTGGTGCCTGTAGCCTTCGGGGCCGATGCCATCGGCGGGGTCATCAACATCGTGACCAACAAGCAACGCCGCCGCTGGTTCGTGGACGCATCGTATTCCTATGGCTCGTTCAACACGCACAAGTCCTACGTGCACGCCGGGCAGACGTTCAAAAACGGGCTGATGTACGAGGTCAACGCCTTCCAGAACTATTCGGACAACAATTATTACATAGACAACTACGTGACCGAGTTCGGCGACGACGGCATCACCGAGAGCACCGACCCCAACGTCATCCACCACGTGCGCCGCTTCAACGACGCGTTCCACAACGAGGCGGCCATCGGCAAGGTGGGCGTGGTGGGCAAGCCCTGGGCCGACCGCCTGGTGGCCTCGTTCACCTGGAGCAACTTCTACAAGGAGATACAGACGGGCGTGTACCAATACGTCGTGTTCGGGCAGAAACACCGCCGGGGCCACGCCCTCACCCCTTCGCTGGAGTACAGCAAGCGCAACCTGTTCACGCCCGGGCTGGACGTGGTGCTCACGGCCAACTACAACCACAACGTGATGCACAACATCGACACCGCTTCCTATAAATACAACTGGTTCGGCGACCGCAAATACACCGGCGTGCAGGGCGAGCAGTCGGCGCAGAACAACGAGTCGCGCAATGCCAACCTCAATGCCACCTTCACCACCACCTACCGGCTGGGGCAGGCGCACCTTTTCACGCTGAGCCACGTGCTGAGCACCTTCAACCGCACCACCCGCTCGTACATCGCGGGCAGTTCCAAACTGTCGGACTTCGACCTGCCCAAGCGCACCCGCAAGAACATCAGCGGCCTCTCCTACCGCTTCATGCCCTCCGAGCGATGGAACGTGTCGGCTTTCGCCAAATACTATCACCAGTTCAACGAAGGCCCCGTCTCCCAAAGCGATGACGGCATCGGTGACTACATCCTCATGCGCAAGTCGTTCGGTTCGTTAGGCTACGGGGGCACCGCCACCTGGCTTCCGTTGCACGGACTGCAAGCCAAGCTGTCCTACGAAAAGGCCTACCGCCTGCCCACCACCGACGAGCTGTTTGGCGACGAGGACCTCGAAGCCGGGCGGGCCGACTTGCGCCCCGAGCGCAGCGACAACGTGAACCTCAACCTGGGCTATACGCCCCGCTGGGGGCGGCACGCGCTCACCGTGGAGGGCGGCCTCATCTACCGCGACACGAAGGACTACATCCGCCGCGGCCTCTCCACCGTGAGCAGCATGAGCTTCGGCTACTACGAGAACCACGGGCGGGTGGTGACCAAGGGCTTCAACGTGAGCCTGCGTTACAGTTACGCGCGGTGGTTCAGCGTGGGCGGCACGTTCAACAACCTCAACGCCCGCGATGCCGAGCGCACCGTGGCCGAGGGCACGCAGCAGCAGTCGCTCACCTACGGCCAGCGCATCCCCAACCAGCCTTACCTGTACGCCAACTTCGATGCCGCGTTCCATTGGCACGACCTCTTCGCCAAGGGCAACGTGCTCACCGTGAGCTACGACGGCTATTGGATGCACGACTTCCCCCTATATTGGGAAGCTTTCGGCGACCCGGACAGCAAGATACGCGTGCCCGAGCAGCTGGCGCACAACCTCTCCGTGTCCTACAGCCTGCGGGACGGGCGGTACAACCTCTCCCTGGAATGCCGCAACCTGACCGATGCCAAGCTGTACGACAACTTCAGCCTGCAAAAGGCCGGACGCGCCTTCTACGGCAAGGTGCGGATATATTTGAACGGGAGATGATGATGAACGCAAATGACACAAATAACATCTGTAGAGCCGTCACTCCTGTGGCGGCTCGGTCACTCCCGTGGCGGCTCGAAACGTGAAACCTTCTTGGTCGATAGAGACGCCACAGGGGTGACGTCTCTACGGATGCCAGCACATGTTTTCCGATTTATGCGGAGATGTTTTCTCATTTATGCTGATATGTTTCTTGATTTATGCTGATATGTTTTACTGCCCACAGTTATGGGTTATACGACCCACAGTTATGGGTTGTACGACCCACAGTTATGAGTTATATAACCCATAACTGTGGGCAGTAAAACTTCCCCGCATAAGTTGGAAAACATTCCCTCATGATAGGGAAAACATCTCATGGGAAAATGGAAAAGATGTGCCCTGGTAGAGACAAGGCATGCCTTGTCTCCCACAAGCATCCTATAAGAAATAACGCGGTATATATGGAAACAAGACAGGTCTTGTCTCTACATAATAATCATCATCCATAACTAAAATAACATCAACACAATGAACAAAGCAACCATCCTCTTCCTCGGCCTTGCCGCCACGGGCGCGGCGGGCCTCTTCACCTCGTGTGAAACCAATGGCGGCAACGGTCACGAACCCTCCGCCACCGTAGCGCAGTACGTCATCGCCGCCACCAACGACGATGCCACCTACCTGGTCACCGCCGACTCGCTCACGGACGGCAACGTCACTTCCGTGGGCAACGGTACGGAGACCATTGGCGGCTCTTATTGGGTGTTCTACGGCGATGATTACCTCTTCAGCCTCAAGTACAACGACGGCGAGGCCGGTACCGGCTCGTCCTACGTGCTCGATGCCGCCACGGGGCGGGTGCGCGAAGCCCGCAAATACACCTTCAACCGCATCACCACCTACGGCGTGTGGGGCGACAACGTGATAACCTGCTCCACCAACGACGGTACGCAGGAGGAGATGGACGGCTACAAGGCGAAGTACCTGCAATTCAATTACCTCAACTCCAAGACCGGCACGACCACCACGGGCAGCCGCATCGCCGAGAACTTCCTCGGCAACGGCGAAATCGTGAGCTTCGCCGGGTTCGTGGAAGCCAACGGGCGGCTCTACACCTCCGTGGTGCCCATGGGCATGAGCCACTACGGCGTGAAGGCATTCCCCGACAAAATAACCGACCCTTCGCTGGTGACCACCACCACGGGCGGACAAGGTTCGGGCGCGTACACCCCCGGGCAAATCCCCTCCACGCAATACCCCGACTCGGCCTTCGTGGCCATTTACAGCGGTGATTCGTTTGACGATACGCCGGTCATCGCCCGCACGGGCAAGATTGGTTTCGCCAGCGGGCGGCGCAAGTCGCAGTACTACCAGACCATCTGGGCGGCGGACAACGGCGACCTCTACGTGTTTTCTCCCGGTTACGGACGCACCGCCACCCCCAGTGCCGAGCTGAACAAGGTGCAAGGCCAATTGCCCTCGGGTGTGGTGCGCATCAAGGCGGGCGAGACGGACTTTGACCCCGATTATTACCACTGCATCGAGGAGCTGGGCAACCGCCATCCGCTGTACCGCTGCTGGCACATCGCGGACGATTACTTCCTGCTGCAACTATACAGCACGGGCAGCATGAGCGGCAGCAACGCGCCCACCAACGAGTTGGCCGTGTTCCGGGGCGGCACGGGCGAACTGGCCGTGGTGACCGAGGGGCTGCCCGCCGCCGACCTGCTGGTATCCATCGGCACGCCCTACAGCGAGGGCGGGGCGGCCTACGTGCCCATCCGTACCACCGACGGCAGCCACCCCACCATCTACCGCATCGACCCTGCCACCGCCACCGCCACGCCCGGCCTCACCGTGACCGCCACCGATGTGGCCGCCGTGGGACGGCTCAAAGGGGTATTGTAATGTATGTTGGTACACGGATATTTCGTGTGCTGAAAATATCCGTGTGCTAAAATAAATCATCAGCCTATGAAACGTCTTTTCCGTCACCTTCACCTGTGGCTGTCCGTCCCGTTCGGATTGGCCATCAGCCTTATCTGTTTTACCGGAGCCATTCTGGTGTTCGAGCGGCCCGTTACCGAGCGGCTTGCCCTGCACTTGTATCGCGCGGAGCCTGCGCCCGGGCAACAAGCCTTGCCGCCCCACGAACTGCTGGCCGCCGTGCGCGGACAAGTGCCCGACACGTTGCACGTGGCCTCCCTACAATGCGGGGGCGAGGGGCGGGCGGCCTTCGTTGTGTTCCGCGAGACCGGGCGGCGCACGTTGAGTGTCAATCCCTACACCGGACAGGCGAATGGTTGGGTAGAGGGCAACGCCTTCTTCCGCACTGTGCGCCAGCTGCATCGATGGTTCCTGGACGCGCCGCCCCGCAAGGGCGACCGCACGTTGGGCAAGGAGGTGGTGGCCGCGAGCACCGTGGTCATGGTCGTCATCCTGGTGACTGGCGTGCTTATTTGGCTGCCCCGTACCCGCCGGGGGCTCAAGAACCGGCTGGCGGTGCATGTGCGCCGGGGCTGGCCCCGCTGGTGGCACGACTTACACGTGTCGGTAGGCTTCTACGCCTCCTTGCTGTTGCTGCTCATGGCACTCACGGGCCTCACGTGGTCGTACCCCGGCTACCGCAAGGCCGTGTATGCCTTGTTCGGGGCAACCTCCGCCCAGTCCAAGGCTACCGTCGCCCCTGCCTCCCGTCCATCGGCTTCCGACCCCGACCCGCTTGTGTGGACGCAGGTGTTGGACGGGTTGCAGGCACGTTATCCAGCCTCGACAGCCTTCAAGTTCGAGCACGGCACGGTGTCGGCCATCCCCTCCACAGCCATGCGCCGGGCGGACACCTACCGCTTCGACCCCGCCACGGGACGCATCACCCACACGCAACTGTACCGCGACAAGCCCCGCTCGCAGACCATGAAAGGCCTGCTCTTTGCCCTGCACACCGGTTCGTGGGGCGGATGGGTCACGCAGGTGCTTTACTTCCTTGCCGCCCTCATCGGCGGCACGCTGCCCCTCACCGGGTATTATTTGTGGATAAGGCGGGTGAGGAGGATGTGAACCGCTGTGCCCGCTCGATTATTTGCATTACCTTTGTAGCCAAAGAAAAGGCACAACATGGCAACGCAACTTGAGATACGGAACAGCACGGCAGAGTTCCTGACCTTCGTCATCGACGGGAAAGAGGACGGCGTGCAGGTGGTGTACAGGGATGAAACCATCTGGGCTACGCAGAAAGCAATGGCTACCTTGTTTGACGTGGGTGTTCCTGCCATCAGCAAACATTTGAAGCATATCTTCGACGACGGCGAACTGGACAAATCCATGACTATTTCCAAAATGGAAACAGTCGTGAACCGAGGTTTTCGTGGAGAATTAAAAGAAGAGGTGGAATTTTACAATCTCGATGCCATCATTTCCGTGGGCTATCGCGTCAATTCCGTCCGCGCCACCCAATTCCGCCAATGGTGCACGCATGTGCTTCGCCAGTTTGCCATCCGGGGGTATGTCATTGACAAAAAGCGCATGGAGAACGGCTCTTTCATCGGCGAGGACTATTTCGAACATCTGCTTGCCGAAATCCGGGAAATCCGGTTGAGCGAACGCCGCTTCTACCAGAAACTCACCGACATCTATGCCACGGCCATCGACTATAACAAGGATGCGCCCACGACGCGGTTATTTTATAAAAAGGTACAGAACAAAATGCATTACGCCGTGCATGGGCATACCGCCGCCGAGCTAATCGTGGATAGAGCCAATGCGGCACATGAACACATGGGGCTGACTACCTGGGAAAATGCGCCGCACGGGAAAATCGTGAAAACGGATGTCTCCATTGCCAAAAACTATCTGAAAGGGAATGAACTGGAGGCTATGGGCAGGATAGTCAATGCTTTTCTGGACATGGCCGAGGATATGGCGAAACGCCACATCCCCATGACTATGGAGGATTGGGCCAAGCGCATTGACCGGTTTCTGGACGTAACAGGTCGGCCGGTGCTGTCCGACTCTGGAAAGGCTACGGCTGAATTTGCCAAGGAATTTGCCGAAACCGAATTTGAAAAATACCGCATCATACAAGACCGCCTGTTCCAATCCGACTTCGACCGGCTCAACGACGAGGACCTGCCTTCGCTTGATTGGAACGATTAGCCTCGCATCCACTCCCTCTCCCCCCATTTTACACAAAAACAACAAAAAGGTTGGCGGCTTCGAGCAAAAAGCCTACATTTGTGCTGACTTTGCAAAGGAAGGCTTTACAAACAAATTGCAATCAATTAACTAACATAAAAATAACGTGAATATGAGTTTCAACATCGTTGTACTTGCCAAGCAAGTGCCCGACACGCGCAACGTGGGGAAAGATGCCATGAAGGCCGACGGCACGGTGAACCGCGCCGCGCTGCCCGCCATCTTCAACCCCGAAGACCTCAACGCGCTGGAGCAGGCACTCCGCTTGAAGGAAAAAATCGAAGGGGCCACCGTCACCGTGCTCACCATGGGGCCGGCACGCGCCGCCGAAATCATCCGCGAAAGCCTGTACCGGGGTGCCGACCGGGGCGTGGTGCTGAGCGGGCGCGAATTTGCCGGGTCGGACACGCTGGCCACTTCCTACGCCCTCTCGTGCGCCATCCGCAAGATGGGTCAGGTGGACCTCATCGTGTGCGGACGCCAGGCTATCGATGGCGACACGGCACAGGTAGGGCCGCAAGTGGCCGAGAAATTGGGCTTGCCGCAAATCACTTATGCCGAAGACATCCTCGACGTGGCCGACGGGCACATCACCGTGCGCCGCCGTCTGGAACGGGGCGTGGAAGTAGTGCGCGGTCCGTTGCCCATGCTGGTGACCGTCAACGGCTCGGCCGCACCCTGCCGCCCGCGCCACGCCAAACTGACGCTGAAGTACAAACGCGCCGCCATCCCCTCCGAACGCGAAGCCGGGCAGGAAGCATTCTATGCCGACCGTCCCTACCTCAACATCGGCGAATGGGGCGTGGCCGACATCGAGCACGAGGACCGCTGGCTGGGCCTCAGCGGCTCGCCCACCAAGGTGAAACAAATCGAAAACGTGGTGTTCACCGCTAAGGAAAGCAAACGCCTCTCGCCTGCCGACGACGAGATAGAAGGCCTGATGAAGGAATTAATCGCTAACCATACGATAGGATAGTCCAGCCCCACCAACCTCCCCCGAGGGGAGGCTCATTATACCATAAATATATATAAGACAAAACTTATGAGTGACGTAACAAATAGCATACATAGCACGGAAACCCACCCTTCGGGGGGGGCAGGGGGGGCTGTCATAGTCTACCTCGAAATAGAAGGCGGCATCGTGGGCGATGTCAGCCTCGAATTGCTCACCAAAGGCCGCACGTTGGCCGACCGGCTGGGCTGCAAACTGGAAGCCGTGGCCGCCGGTCACGGGCTGGATGGCGTGGGGGCGCAGGTGTTCCCTTACGGCGTGGACACGCTCTACGTGGCCGACGACCCCCGCATGGCACCTTACACTTCGCTGCCGCATACCTCGCTCCTGGTCAACCTGTTCAAGGTAGTGAAGCCCCAAGTGGCCCTCATGGGTGCCACCTCGGTGGGGCGCGACCTCGGGCCGCGCGTGTCGTCCGCCCTCTTCAGCGGGCTGACCGCCGACTGCACCTCGCTCGAAATAGGCGACTACGAGGACAAGAAGAACGGCAAAACGTATGAAAACCTGCTGTATCAAATCCGTCCCGCCTTCGGAGGCAACATCGTGGCCACCATCGTCAACCCCGAGTGTCGTCCGCAGATGGCCACCGTGCGCGAAGGCGTGATGAAGAAGGAAATACGCGATGCCTGTTACCAAGGCGACACCGTGAAGCTCGACGTGGCGCGGTACGTGCGCGACGAGGATTTCGTCATCGAGGTCATCGAGCGTCACATGGAGCAGTCGCGCGTCAACCTCACCGCCGCCTCCATCATCGTGGCGGGGGGGTACGGCATGGGTTCGGCCGAGAACTTCCAGATGCTCTACGAACTGGCCGACGTGCTGGGTGCCGAGGTGGGAGCCTCCCGCGCGGCAGTCGATGCGGGCTTTGCCGACCACGAACGGCAGATAGGGCAGACGGGCACCACCGTGCGTCCCAAGCTCTACATTGCCTGCGGCATCTCCGGTCAGATACAGCACATCGCCGGGATGCAGGAAAGCTCCATGATCATCTCCATCAACAGCGACCCCGATGCCCCCATCAACACCATTGCCGACTACGTCATCACCGGCACGGTGGAAGAGGTCATCCCGAAGATGATTAAGTACTATAAGAAGAATAGCAAATAGGCTACCCCTACATCCCCTAAAGGGGACTTTAAGAAAACATAGATAAAGAAAAAATGGCTAATTTCTATAAAGACAATCCCGCATTGAAATTCCAACTCGGCCACGCGCTGATGCAGAAAATCGTCGCCCTCAAGGAGCGCGACTTTGCGGAAAAGGACCAATACGACTACGCGCCTGCCGACTTCGCCGACGCTATCGACAATTACGACAAAGTGCTTGAAATCATCGGCGAGATATGCGCCGACATCATCGCCCCGAATGCCGAAGGGGTGGACCACGACGGGCCGCAAGTGGTGAACAACCGCGTGGTCTATGCCCCCGGCACACAGCAGAACCACGACACGCTGGCGCAGGCCGGCCTTTACGGCATGTCGCTGCCCAGACGGTACGGCGGGCTGAACTTCTCCATGATTCCCTACGTCATGGCCGCCGAGCTGGTATCACGCGCCGATGCAGGCTTCGCCAACATCTGGGGCTTGCAGGACTGCGCCGAGACCATCAACGAGTTCGCTTCCGAGGATATCAAGAAGGAATTCCTCCCCCGCGTGTGCCGGGGCGAAACCTGCTCCATGGACCTCACCGAGCCTGACGCGGGGTCCGACCTCCAGGCCGTGCAGCTGAAGGCCACCGAACGTGACGGCCAGTGGTACCTCAACGGCGTGAAACGCTTCATCACCAACGGCGACGCGCACATCAAGCTGGTGCTCGCCCGTTCCGAGGAAGGCACGCACGACGGGCGCGGGCTGTCCTACTTTGTGGTGGACAATAAGCACGATGACAAGATTAAGGTGCGCCGCATCGAGAACAAGCTCGGCATCAAAGGCTCGCCCACGTGCGAACTGGTGTTCACGAACGTGCCCGCCAAGCTGGTCGGCATGCGCCGCATGGGGCTTATCAAATACGTGATGTCGCTCATGAACGGTGCCCGCCTCGGCGTGGGTGCGCAGTCCGTGGGTCTGTCGCAGGCCGCCTATGACGAGGCGTTGGCCTACGCGAAAGACCGCCGCCAGTTCGGCAAGGCCATCATCGAGTTTCCCGCCGTGTTCGAGATGGTGTCGCTCATCAAGGCCAAGCTTGATGCCAGCCGCGCCCTGCTGTACGAAACCACCCGCTGCGTGGACGTGTACAAGGCCTACGAAGGCATCGAGCAGGAACGCCGCCTCACCCCCGACGAAAAGGCCGAGTACAAGGAATACCAGAAGATGGCCGACGCGCTCACCCCGATGCTCAAGATGTTCTCCAGCGAATACGCCAACCAGAACGCCTACGACTGCATCCAGGTGCATGGCGGCTCGGGCTTCATGAAGGATTATGCCTGCGAACGCCTCTACCGCGACGCACGCATCCTCACCATCTATGAAGGCACTTCGCAGTTGCAGACGGTGGCCGCCATCCGCCACGTCACCACCGGCACCTACCTCAAGCGCATCCGCGAGTACGAGGCCATGCCCTGCGCCGAAGCCTTCGCCCCGCTGCGCCAACGGCTCGCCGCCATGACCGACCTGTACGAACAGGCCGTGGCCCGCGTCACCGAGCCGAAGGACGGTGCGTACCTCGACTTCTGCGCCCGCCGCCTAGTGGAAATGGCCGGGCACATCGTCATGGGGCACCTGCTCGTGCTCGATGCCTCGCGCGACGACATGTTTGCCCGCTCCGCCGCCGTTTACCTCAACTACGGCGAGGCCGAAGTGCGCAAGCACGCCACTTTCATCGAAGGCTTCCGCCCGGAAGACGTGGAGCTGTACAAGGCCTGACCCATTCCGTGGCAACCTGCAAAAGACCCCGCCCCCGCATCCCCGCGAGGGCGGGTTCTTTTTGTCAGCACCCAGTCGCCCCGCCCGTTATCGGCACAGGTAGCAGGTTTTGTATTGGCGATGTTTTTTACTGTAAACTAAATTAGTATCTTTGCATTGTCATATCTTCTTGGATTAAACAATGAGAACAAGGGAAGAATACGTGCATTTAATCCTGTCACATGCCGATGAGCTAAAAACCGAATTTGGGGTAAAGTCGCTAAGGCTGTTCGGATCGGTGTCGCGCGGTGAAAACCACGAAGGCAGCGATGTGGACGTATGTGTGGACATGGCACCCAAAGCTTACACGGTCGCGGCGTTAAAGCGTTTCCTTTGCAATCTGCTCCAATGCCCTGTCGATGTGGTGAGGATGCACAAGCACATGAATTCCTTTTTGCTTGACGAAATAGAAAAAGATGGAATATATGTCATCCGGTAGCCGCACATACCACATGTTGGGGCAAATAAAGAACGCCATTTTGCAGCTTTTGGAGTGGAACAAAGATGTTTGCTCTCCCGACGACTATTACGCTTCCCCGGAAGGGATGAAGAACCTGGCCGCAAGTTGCATGCTGATAGAAGCCATAGGGGAAAGCATCAAGCGCATCAACGAGCTTACCCAGTCCAAGTTGCTCGCGGAACGCCCGGAAATTCCCTGGGTCGATGTAATCGGCATCCGCAACCATATTGCACATGGATATTTTGACATTGACGGGGATATTGTTTTCGATGTGGTAAAAAACAATCTGCAAGAATTGCTCCTTGCCATTGACTATTTTTTGGAAAGGACTAAGCCAACCTTCCCATGAACATCGAAGACTTCTGCAATCATTGCCTGGCCGTCAAGGGGGCGGTAGAGTGCTTCCCTTTCGGCGACGACGTTTTGGTATATAAGGTGATGGGCAAAGTGTTCACCTACGCCGGGCTGACCCCGCGCGACGGACGTTTCATCGCCAACATGAAATGCGCCCCCGAGCGGTCGGCCGAGCTTCGCGAACGGTACGAAGGCATCTTCTTCGGACCGCATTCGGACAAGAAGTATTGGATAACCGTGGCTCTGGAAAGCGATGTGCCCGACCGCCTCATCGCCGAGCTGCTGCTCCACTCCGTGGACGAAGTGGTGCGCAAGCTGCCCCGCAAAACCCGCGAAGCATACCGCCAACTGCCTCCCGAGGAGAGATAACCGCAGGGCAACCGCATCAACACATGAAACACAATAGGAACAATAGGAAATCCACTCACCCGGCACGCAATGGAGACGGGACAAGCCCGTCTCCGGGGGAGCACACATAGCCTTTCGCCCAGTCAGGCAGCCACAAAAGGATCATATTGGGCAACCGATGGTCATCCTTCGTCCCGATGCCGGGCATCGGGACAAACTATTGTGAACTTCTTGTCCGCGCAGGATGCCCTGTGCTGTCCCTGTTGCAAATCTATTGTGCCTATTGTGTTTTGTTTCGGTTGCCTCTATATGGATATTGTAGGGTGCTTTGTTTCGGTTGTTTTGAAATAACCACCCCTTTCCTTGGGCGTTTGCGCGGAAATGCCTACTTTTACACTCTCAAAACAAAACGCCACATTTCATCATGTACCGCAAACTTATTTTTCTCTCCCTCGCCCTCTGCCTGGCGGGCGGTGTGCAGGCCGTGCAGCTCGATACCGTCATGACCTACAGCCAGGCCATGCACAAGGAAATCCCCGCCATCGTCGTGAAGCCGGACAGTTATACGGCAGACAAGTCCTACCCCGTGGTGTATATGCTCCACGGCTTCGGCGGCAGTTATTCCAAGGACTGGGCATCGCCCGCATGGGACGTGGCCCGCTACGCCGACACGTATGACATGATTTTCGTTGCGCCCGACGGGGCGGACAGCTGGTATTTCGACAGTCCGGTGGACTCCACCTACCGTTACGAGACCTACATCGTGCGCGAACTGGTGTCCTACGTGGACAGCCATTACGCCACACGCGCCTGCCGCGAGGGACGCGCCATCACCGGCCTGAGCATGGGCGGCCACGGGGCGTTGTACCTGGCCTTCCGCAACCAGGACGTGTTCGGGGCGTGCGGCAGCATGAGCGGCGGCGTGGACATACGCCCCTTCCCCGAAAACTGGCACATGGCCAAGACCCTCGGCGCGTATGCCGAGCACCCGGACAACTGGGAACGCAACACCGTCATCAACCTCACGCACCTGCTCACGCCCGGCAGGCTCGCCATCACGTTCGACTGTGGCACGGACGATTTCTTTTATGAAGTCAATTGCCGCCTGCACCGCAAGCTGGAATACCTGAACATTCCGCACGACTTCACCTCGCGTCCCGGCGCACACACCGCCGAGTATTGGCGCAACTCCATCAAGTACCACCTCGTGTTTTTCGATACCTACTTCCGTCAAGGGGAAAAGTAGAAAGGTGAAAGGGGAAGGTAGAAAGGGAAAAGGATGAAAGGTGAAAGGGAAAAGCCCTTCACCATGTAACCGCCCACCACTGACTATGAACTGTTAGCTATTAACTACTAACTGTTAGCTATTAGCTACTAACTATCAGCAGAAGATACATCTCATGAAACAAAACGAAACGATGCAAGCCGCCTCCCCTTCGGGGGACAAAGGAGGGATGAAGCTGCTCATCATCCGCTTTTCGTCCTTGGGCGACGTGGCCATGACCGTGCCGGTGGTCGATTCGCTGGCACGCCAATATCCCGACATCGACATCACCGTATTGACGCGCACGAAGTTCGCCGCCTTTTTCAGAAGCCTGCCGCCCAATGCCCACGTGCGGGCGGTGGACTTGAAAACCACTTACGCCGGGCTGGGAGGAATGCTCCGCCTGTATCGCGAACTGCGTCGCGAAGGCTTCACCCACGTGGCCGACCTGCACGACGTGCTGCGCACCAAGCTGTTGTGCGGGCAGTTCCGCCTGCACAAAACGGAGGTAGTCGTCATCGACAAGGGCAGGAAGGAAAAGCACGAACTCACCCGCCGCTACTACAAGGTGATGCGCCCGCTGCCCACCACCTTCGAACGCTACCGCGACACGCTGGCGCGGCTGGGATTGACCTTCGAGCCGAGTTTCAAGTCCATCTATCCCGACGGGCAGGCCGACATCACCGCCCTGCTGCCCCTCACCGGCGAAAAGGGCACCGACCGCTGGGTGGGCATCGCCCCCATTACCCGGCACAAAGTCAAATGTTATCCGCCCGAACAGATGGAACGCATCGTGTCGCGCCTGCACCACCTGAAGGACGTGCACATCTTCCTCTTCGGCGGCGGACATCTGGAGGAGTCCGTCGCCCACACGTGGGCATCCACGTACAAGGGGGTCACATCGGTCATCGGCAAACTCAGCATGGAGCAGGAACTGGCTCTGATGAGCTACATGGACGTGATGGTCACCATGGATTCGGGCAACATGCACCTGGCCTCGCTCGTGGGTACGCCCGTGGTATCCATCTGGGGAGCCACGCATCCCTATGCGGGCTTCCTGGGCTGGGGGCAGACGGCGGACAACGCCGTGCAGGTGGACTTGCCTTGCCGCCCCTGCTCGGTGAACGGGCACCGGCCTTGCTACCGGGGCGACTACGCCTGCCTGAAACGCATCAGTGCCGATGAAATCATGCAGAAGATTGGCACGTACCTGCAACCGTAAACATGGTTCATTCAAACCACGGAGACACGGAGGGAGAATTATGCTCAGATTTCAAGTTTCAGATGGGTTGCTTGTCGTAGAGACGTCACTCTGTGGCGTCTCTGAAAAGACGGCGTGTTAGAGACGCCACGGGGTGACGTCTCTACAGACGCACGGACGCACGGAAACACAGCGAGTGCAAGCAAGAATCTGAAAGGCAACTCCGCTCTTCAATCAACATTCCCATACATTGTTTCATCATGGACATCAAGACAGCCGAATTTTCCATCAGCAACACCGACGTGCGCAAATGCCCGGCGGGACATTTTCCCGAATACGCCTTCATCGGGCGGTCCAACGTGGGCAAGTCCTCGCTCATCAACATGCTGACGAACCGCAAGGACCTGGCCAAAACATCCTCGAAGCCGGGCAAGACCTTGCTCATAAACCACTTCTGGATTAACGGGGAGTGGTATCTGGTGGACTTGCCGGGCTACGGCTACGCCACGGCGAGCAAGAGCACGCGCGACAAGTTGAAACGCATCATCGAGTCGTACATCCTGTTCCGCGAGCAGCTGACCAACCTGTTCGTGCTCATCGACAGCCGCCACGAGCCTCAGCGCATCGACCTGGAGTTCATGCAGTGGCTGGGCGAGAGCAACGTGCCGTTCGCCATCGTGTTCACCAAGAAGGACAAGCTGGGCAGCGCACGCTTCAACGAAAACATCGAAGCGTACAAGCAGAAACTGCTGGAGACGTGGGAAGAATTGCCGCCCATGTTCTTCACTTCGTCCGAGAAGCGCGAGGGGCGCGACGAACTGCTGGACTACATCGACCGCATCAACCGGGAACTGAAAGGCTGAGGCGTGTGCGGCCGGGAGGCGGAAAAGGCCAAAGGCC
The DNA here is from genome assembly GCA_949297975.1 of uncultured Bacteroidales bacterium. Taxonomy (GTDB): domain Bacteria; phylum Bacteroidota; class Bacteroidia; order Bacteroidales; family Paludibacteraceae; genus QVMH01. The sequence continues at coordinate 1,877 of CASFUX010000136.1, read as the reverse complement.
TTCTGGCCCTCAGCACAGGGCAACGCCCTGTGAAAGAAAACGGACAAAGGCAAACGCTCTGTAGGAGCACAAGCCTGCGAAGCAATGCCTCCACATCGAGGGGCGTTGCCCCCCGCTGAACGCTGCAAGACCTTCGGCCTTGCCTGTATCGTCACAGCCATCGCTTCTTTTCCTGCAACTCCTTCCCGCCGACTCGCTTGCGGAGCGGGCACAGCAACATCCTGCATCACATTCCATCTATCATGCATCGTACTTTCTCCTTTTTCCTTTTCCCCTTTTTCTTCCTCCTCCTGCTCCTCACCGCTTGCGGGGGCAGGCCTTCCGCCGGGCAGGCCCACGTCCCGGCGGGCGACACCGTATCTCTGCGTTACGCCACGGGGTTCGACATCGTGCGGCACGGGCATTTCACGGAATTGCTGGTATATAATCCCTGGCAGTCCGGTACGGTGCTGGCGCGTTACTACCTGGTGACGGACGACACTACGCACGTGCCGGCTGACGGCACGAGGCTACGCGTGCCCCTGCGCCACGTGGCCCTCACCTCGGTGACGCATGTGAGTTTCATGGAGCAGCTGAGCGTGCTCGACCGGGTTGTCGGCTTGTGCTCGCCCCACCTGACTTACAATGCCACGCTGCGTGCCCGGGCGGAGGCGGGCGGCATCAGCGACCTGGGCGATGCCTTCAACCTCAACGTGGAACGCGCCCTCGCCTTGCACCCGCAAGCCGTGATGGCCAGCGCGTACAACCAGACGGACGCGCACCTGACGCGGCTGTCGCAAGCGGGCGTGCCGGTGGTGTACAGCACCGAGTGGATGGAGAAGTCGCTGTTGGGGCGTGCCGAGTGGATTAAATTTACGGCAGCCTTGTACGGACGCGAGCAGGCGGCCGACAGCGTATTCGCCCGCGTGGCCGACGAGTACGAACGGCTCGCCGCCCTGGCCCGGCAGGCGGGGACGCACCCGCGGGTGATGGCGGGGTCGGACTTCCGGGGCACGTGGTACATGCCGGGGGGCGACAGCTTCATGGCGCACCTCTTTGCCGACGCGGGGGCGGATTACTTCTACGCCGACGACCCCAGCACCGGCAGCCTGCCGCTGAACATGGAGACGGTGCTGGCGCACTTCGCCCAGGCGGACGTGTGGCTCAACTGCGGTTACACCTCGATGGAGCAGCTGCTGGAGGCCAACGGGAAATACGCTCTGTTCCGCCCGGTGCAGACGGGGCGGGTGTACCACTTCAACCGCCGCACGCTGCCCGGCGGGGCCAACGACTTTTGGGAAAGCGCCGTGCCCCGTCCCGACCTGCTGCTGGCCGACGTTATCGCCACGCTGCACCCCGACCTGCTGCCGGGGCACGAGCCGGTGTACACGGGAAAAATAGACTGACCCATTCCCCGAAGCCCCCTCAACTCCCCCCGAGGGGGAGCTTTCCCATCCGCACAAACCTCCATGCCCTGCCCAAATGTGCTCCTTTCCAACTACACACAAGCTCCACCTCTATGGAAAAGATTGCGCCAAAAGCTCCATTTTCATGGCATTCCCGTCATTTCGACCGTAGGGAGAAATCTCACAGAGGCTTTGGGTGCGTTGTAGCGGGAGATTTCTCGCTACGCTCGAAATGACGGCTGGCTTGGATTGCACTCCCCGCACAGCCTCGGAGTTGAGTGGGCTTACTGCGAAATTTATTTTCCGTTACTACGAAAATAAAATTCCGTTACTACGCCGTTGGATTTTCGTAGTAACGGAATTTTTTCTCTCTCCCAATGCCTCCGCCGACTCCCTCTATGCCCCCTCTAACTCCCCCAAAGGGGGAGGAATGGGGCAACCTTATCCGCGATGTCCATCCCCATGGGGGAACTGTTCCTCCCCCTTTGGGGG
>CASFUX010000135.1 GCA_949297975.1 uncultured Bacteroidales bacterium | reverse complement strand
GCCGTCGGAGTGGTTTTGCGTGGTGCCGGTCTTGCCTCCCATGGGCATTTGCAGCCCGTAGCGGAAGCGCACGCGCCGTCCGCTGCCGTGGTCAATGACGTTTTGCAGCATGGACACCATCTTGTACGAGGTCGTTTCGCTGAATATTTCCTGCATCTGGGGCGAGAAGGTGGCGATGTTGTTGCCGTTGGCATCGTCGATGCGGGTGACGTAGAGCGGCTCGATGCGGATGCCCTTGTTGGGGAAGGCCGTGTATGCCCCCACCATTTCTTTGACGGATATGTCGCACGTGCCGAGGGCCAGCGAATATACCGGGTCAATCTGCCCGCGTATGCCGAAGGAGCGCAGCAGGTTGACGAACGACTGTGGGGTGAACAGGCTCATGAGGTAGGCCGAAGTCCAGTTGTTCGACGTGGCCAGCCCCCAGCGCAGCGTGACGCGTTCGCCGATGCGGGCCTTGGAGTCGTTCTTCGGTGTCCATTCCTCGCCCGTCTCTGTCATGATGGTGATGGGTTCGTTCACCGTCTCGTCGCAGGGGTTCATGCCTTCCTCCATGGCCAGCGTGTACAGGAAAGGCTTGATGGTGGAGCCTACCTGCCGCCTTCCGGCCGTAGCCATGTCGTACTTGAACTGGTTGTAGTCCGGCCCGCCCACGTAAGCCTTCACGTGGCCGTTGCGGGCATCGACCGACAGCACGCCGCAGCGCAGGAAGAACTTGTGGTAGCGGATGGAGTCCATCGGGCTCATCACCGTGTCGATGCGTCCGTTGTAGGAGAACACGTTCATCTCCACGGGGGTATTGAACGCCTTTTCGATTTCCTTGTCGGATAGCTTGGCAGCCTTCATCGCCCGGTAGCGGTCGGACTGGCGCATGGCCCGTTCCATGATGCCGTTGGCCTCGTCTGTGGTGATGTCGCGCGAGAAGGGGGCGTTCGGGTTGCCTTGCTTTTCCTCCGTGAAGTCGCGCTGCAATGCCTGCATGTGCTGCTTCACGGCGGCCTCGGCGTACCGCTGCATCCGCGCGTCGATGGTGGTGTAGATGCGCAGCCCGTCCGTGTAGATGTTGTAGGGCGTGCCGTCGGGTTTCGTGTTCTTGTTGCAGAAGCCGTACAGCGGGTTGTGTTCCCATTCCCATAGGTCGTCCTTGTATTCCTGCTCCATCCACGAGGGGTAACGGTCGGGGTCGGGTTCGCGGGCGGTGAGCACGCCGCGCAGGTATTCGCGGAAGTAGCGGGCGATGCCCACGTTGTGGTCCAGGCGGCTGAACTGCACCTCCAAGGGCAGCTGTTGCAGCGAGTCGCATTCCGCCTCGGTCAGGTAGCCGTTTTTCGCCATTTGGGTGAACACCACGTTGCGCCGTTCGCGCGTCAGTTCGTTGCGGCGGATGGGGTTGTACAGCGACGAGTTCTTGAGCATGCCCACCAGCGTGGCGGCCTGCTCTATCGTGAGGCTGTCCGGCGTGGTGGCGAAGTACACTTGTGCCGCCGACTTGATGCCCACGGCGTTGTAGTTGAAGTCGTACTGGTTGAGGTACATGGTGATGATTTCCTCCTTGCTGTACAGCCGCTCCAGCTTCACGGCGATGACCCATTCGATGGGTTTCTGCAAAAGCCTTTCCAGCACGCTGTTGCTGGTGGGTGAGTACAGCTGCTTGGCCAGCTGCTGGGTGAGGGTGCTGCCCCCGCCCGCGTTCTTGCGTTGCAGGATGCCGGTGAGCACGATGGCGCGTGCCAATGCCTTGGCATCGATGCCCGAGTGGCTGTAGAACCGTTCGTCCTCCGTGGCGATGAGCGCGTTCACCACGTTGGGCGAGATGCCTTCGTAGGGCACGCCCACGCGGTTGTCGTTGCCGGTGAAGAAGCGTCCCAGCACCTCGCCGTCCGCCGAATACACCTCGGTGGCGTAGCGGTTCTTGGGGTTCTGCAATTCGTCCAGCGGCGGCAGGTAGCCTATCCAGCCCTGGTTGATGGCCACGAATACGAGTACGACGGCCAGCACCCCGGCTGCAAACAACGACCAGAAGGCGATGGCTATGGTGCGGCGGATGTTCTTTTTCTTGCTCATGTCTTTGTTTTTGTTGCCCGTTTGGGTTTAATAGCTGCAAAAGTAACACTTTTTTCATATATATCCGTCGGCTTTGTGGTTTCGTCTGGCAGGTTCAATTGTGAAATGCAATTTTTATTTCAGTACTCGGAAGAAACGCCTTTTAGGGTTGTCGAATTCGATTTTTTTCCTGGGCCTTTTGTATATTTTGTTTGTATCTGTTTGACATCTTGTCTGTCCAGATGGCAGAAGTCTGTGTTTTTAGGGATGTACTGCCATGACGAGCCTGTTGGTGTACTCGCTCACCCCCCCCGTTCCCATGGGGAGTAGAGGTGCGCGAAGAAGAAGCGTGCATCCAGTTTGTCGGCAATCTTCTCATGCCGTGCAAATTCCGTCCCGTTGTCCGCTGTGATGGTGTGCACGCATTCCTTGTATGGGAGCATCATGCGGATGACCGCGTCCGCCAGTCCCTCCGCGTTCTTCCCTTTTGTCAGTTTCTCCATGAGGAGAATCCGGTAGTCCTTTCTACGATTGTAACGATGGCTTCGCGCCCCCCCCGACAATCGTGTCAATCTCCCAGTCCCCGAACCGGGTGTGTTCATCCATTTCCCCGGGGCGTTCCTCTATCGACATGCGGTTTGGGATTGGCATCCTCCTTTCCACCAACCTTTTGCGGTGTTTGAGCTTGTGCCTCAAGTGCCTGTAGAGGTCTCCCTCGGCAGCCTTGTCCGCCCGGACGTGCTGGTATATTCGCTCGTGGCTCACCATCGGCCTGCCTTCCCGCCTGGCCAGACCCGCGATTTGCTCCGGCGAGTATTGTTCCTCGCGTAGCAACTTCTCCACCTCCTTGCGGATGGGTTCCGTGAACTTGCGCGGCCTCCCGTAGCGTTCCTTGCGCTCGTCGGCCATCTCCTGTGCCAGTCTCGGGTGGTAGCCGCGCTTGCCACTGTTGCGTCTCAGCTCCCGGCAGACGGTGGACGGACTTTTCCCTATTATTCCCGCAATTTCTATCTTGAATCTATTTCGAACACGATCGTCGGAACGGGCGAAAAACGCTCTGCAGAAACTTCATGGACGCTTGGCATGGAGGGAGAGCAAAAAGTTTGTGCCGTGGTAATTGACATGGTTACGGAGCAAGAGATTTCTAATGAAGTGCTTTTTACGGCTACGTTGAAAGAGCAGCCGCATTGACTGTCCGCTTGGATTGGAACAAGTTAAGCGGTAATACCGACATCGATCTGCACGTAATCGATCCTTATGGGGAAGAAGTATGTCTTAAAACGGCACCCCACCTGCCAGCACGTTGCCGAAGGGGTTGCCATCGGGTGGAGGGGGCGGGGTGGGGGATTGGTCGCCGTTGATTTTGGAGGGGAACGACCGGTAGCCACCGCCGCCTGCCATGGGGTCGTCGTCCACATCGTCCAGGTTGGCGAAGCGGGTGTAGATGTTCTTGAAGCGCAGGCGGATGGTGTCCGTGGCACCGTTGCGGTGCTTGGCCACGATGATTTCGGCCAGGCCGATGAGCGAGTTGCCCTCGGCATCCTCGGTGATGTGGTAGTACTCCGGACGATGGATGAAGCATACCATGTCCGCGTCCTGCTCGATGGCGCCGGATTCGCGCAAGTCCGACAGTTGGGGACGTTTGCCTTCGATGCCCGTGCGGCCTTCCACGCCACGGTTGAGTTGCGACAGGGCGATGATGGGAATGTCCAGCTCCTTGGCCAGCCCCTTGAGCGAACGCGATATCATGCTCACCTCCTGCTCGCGGCTGCCGAAGTTCATGCCGCTGGCGTTCATCAGTTGCAGGTAGTCTATGATGATGCACTGCACGCCGTGCTCCTTCACCAGGCGGCGCGCCTTGCTGCGCAGTTCGAACACGGAAAGGCTGGGCGTGTCGTCCACGTAGATGGGGGCATCTTCCAATATCTTGATTTTGCGGTCGAACAAGTCCCATTCCGCCGGGCTGAGGTCGCCTTTCTTGATTTTGTCGCCCTCTATCTCGCACACGTTCATGATGAGGCGGTTGACCAGCTGCACGTTCGACATTTCGAGCGAGAACACCGCTACGGGCACCTTGTAGTCCACCGCCATGTTCTTGGCCATGGACAGCACGAAAGCCGTCTTGCCCATGGCGGGGCGGGCGGCGATGATGATGAGGTCCGAGCGTTGCCAGCCCGAAGTGATTTTGTCCAATGCGTGGAAGCCGCTGGCGATGCCGCTCGCCCCCTCCTTGCTGGCCGCCTGTATCATGCGGTTGCGCGCCTCTTCCACCACGGGGAATATCTGCACGGCATCCTTCTTCAAGTTCTGTTGCGTCACCTGGAAGAGCATCCCTTCGGCCTCCTCCATGAGGTCGTCCACGTCGGTCTTGTCATCGAACGCCTTGGTCTGTATTTCCGAGGAAATGCGTATCAGCTCGCGGGCCAGGTACTTCTGCATCACGATGCGGGCGTGGTACTCCAGGTGCGCGGCGGACGACACCTTGGCCGTGAGCAGCGTGATGTAGTACGGGCCTCCCACATCGTCTATCGTGCCGTCCTTGCGCAGCTGCTCGGTCACCGTGTGCATGTCGATGGGTTCCTGCTTGGTGGCCAGGCGGATGATGGCTTCGTATATCTTCTGGTGGGCTACCTTGTAGAAGCATTCGGGGCGCAGTATCTCGGAGACGAGCGAATAGGCATCGGTCTCCAGCATGATGGCTCCCAGCACGGCCTCTTCCAGTTCGGGTGCCTGCGGGGGTAGTTTGCCGAATTCATTGGCGGGGATGGGAGCGGGCGCGGTGTTGCGTTTCGTGTAGGTTCTGTTTTCTGCCATGAGCGTGAGGGTATAAAGGTGAAAGTATAAAGTATAAAGGGTGAAAGTTTGGAAAGTATAAAGGTAAAAGTATAGAAAGTGTGAAGTATAAGGGTGAAGGTATGAAGTGCATCGTGGTTAAGGACGCCGCACTTTCTACTTTAACCTTTCTACTTTTCCCCCAGACCTAATTCTTTTCCTTGGACGGCACGACGCCTTCGTACACGAAACTGAATTGGTTTTCGTCGTCGGTCGTGAGTGTGCCGTGGATGAGGTATGTTTTGGAATAATATACGTCGAACGCTCCGCCGTGGACGAACAACGTGTCTTGCCCCGCCTGGGTGACGAGCCAGGAGCCCGTGCCGTCGCCCCGGTTGCCGGGCAGGAAACAGGGCGGTTGCGCCTGGCCGTCGGGCGACGGCGGGTAATGCGCGCTCACGATGTTGGCGGAGTCGGGGGGCAGCATGAGGTCGAGCAGTAGCCGGGGATGCCGTTGCCCGTCGGCAACCGGAGCGGCGGGCGGCGTGACCGACAGCAGGAGCTTGAAGCGGCCTGGCACGGACGTGCCGAACAAGGCGGCGTTCTTGAACCCGTAGGTCATCACTTGCACCACGCAGCTGGCCTCGTCGCGCCCCGAACGCGAGGTGATGACGGCTTGACCCTCGGCCCGTGCCACGACCAGCCCGTCGGCATCCACCGTGGCCACTTCGCTGTCGCTCGATGTCCACGTGATGGTGGCGTTCTTGTCCTCGGCCTCCACCTTGGTGTAGCCCAGTTGCAGGCTGTCGCCGATGCCGAGGTAGATGTTTTGTTCGTTGAGCTGCATGTCCCGGATGTCCTTGTTGCTGCACGCGGGCAGCAGGCCGAGCAGCAAGGCGGTGATGCAGAGGGAATAGACGATATGCGTTGTTTTTTTCATCATGTCGAGGGTGAATTGTGCTGCGAAGATACGGACAAGTTGGGTAATGAGCAAGAGGGCGGGGGGACTTGTGGCGATTTTTGGGGGAAGATGCGCCCCTGCCCGGCACCTGCGGCAGGTCGTGGTATGAAGTTGCGGCAACTCGTGGGTAAGAGTTGCGGCAACTCGTGGGTAGAAGTTGCAGCAACTCGTGGGTAGAAGTTGCAGCAACTCGTGGGTAGAAGTTGCAGCAACTCATGGGTAGAAGTTGCAG
>CASFUX010000134.1 GCA_949297975.1 uncultured Bacteroidales bacterium | reverse complement strand
CGTTGTAGAGGGGGATTTAGCTTACGCTCAACTTCGTGTCTCCCTACGGTCGAAATGACGACGGACTTGTTTCGTAGTTTTCACACAGCCTCCTAGGGAGAGGGGTGAGGGGCAAGGTGGTTAACTGATAGGGCTGCATTCTCTTATCCCGAACTCGTGCAGCGTCATTCGCAAATAAAAAAACAGCCGCTTCTATAACGAAGCGGCTGTTTTTGTTGAGATTACTATTTGCTAAGGGAAGGCTTTACTTCACCACCACCTTGCCTACGCTGTTGCCCACTTTCACGACCACGATGCCGACTTCCACGGCCACGCTGTTCAGGCCGTCAACAGTCGCGCCCGCGTATACGCATTGGCCGAGGGTGTTGATTACTTCCACCCGTTCGCCTGCAACGGCGTTGAAGTAGATGGTGCCGTTCACGGCATAAAGGCCGTCAACGGTTACCGAGGCAATGCCCGTACCGTGACCTTCATCGTTCAACGTAGTTACGGATATTTCATTCGACACAGGCGAAGTTTCTTCATTGGCTTTGGCCGTTACCGCGTAGGAATATTCCGTGGCCGGGGTCAAGCCGGTTACCTCGTGCGAAGTGCCAGTTACATCTTGCGGGTAGCCGTCTACTCTAACTAAATTATCCACCATTATGTCATCCAAGAAGAAACGGTTTTTGCTATCTTGTGCCCCTTCAAATGTTATACGAGTGTTAGTAGTACCACCCGTAATACTTATGCTATATTCCGTAAATTGACCGTTTTGCATTGTTACAGAAGTTTCACTTAATGTTCCGCCACCTGCAATGGAAAGTGCCAATGTAGTATTATCACCATCCCATGCTCCGGCTCGGAACGTGAGCGTAGCATCGCCATTCAACCCCAGTGCCGGAGTGGTAATGCTGCCTTTTTTGCTTGATGACCCCAATTTGATGCAACCTTTACTTTCGTATACCCGCTCAGTTTCCCAACCGGGGAAATCTGCTTCAGCTACTGCGCTTGGGTTTATGTCATCCCATTTCCCATCGTTTCCTCCTTCACCCTCCATGTTGTCGAATGCTTCTGCAAGGAATACTTCACCAGAATACACATCCAGCAAATAAGAGGTGGCTCCGTCCAGCTCTTCCCACTTAGCCACAAACGAATTGGCGGTTACGCTCTCGGCATCCAAAGCTGCAGGAGTACCCAAGACCGCATTGCCCGACAAAGCAACGGTAGCTGTGGTTTCTCCGCTTGTTAAGGTGAGCGTGCCCGTGTGTGAACCTAAAGCAGCAGGGCTGTAGGAAACTTTCAATGTACCTCCCGTTGTTTCCATTTCCTGCGCATCAGTAGCAAATCCTTCGCCTGTGACTGCTATCGTAATCTTGTCGGTTAAGTTAGCAGCAATAACAGTGATTTCTTGTTCGGCTGTAGCACCTACGGCGACATCTGTAAAAGTGACGCTTTCGATTGCTTCTATCGTAGGAAGTGTTGCTTTCCCAGTTAAAACCACATCATCTATACGTACATTGCTGGTGGCGGTGTTTTTGAATACAAGTACCATTTCTTTTGTTCCGGCGGCTATGGTGATAGGATAGGTCGTTACTTTGTCCACGGATGTATCACGAGTTCCGACTGTGATGCCGGTTGAAGATGATGATACCGTTGTCCGAGTATTGTTGTTGTTTTTGAACGTCAAAGTAGCCCCACCTTCTGCACCTTTTAAATCCGTTAGTGTTACAGTCCATGTACCACCACTTTTTGCCAATAGTAATTCCGGGGAAGTGCCACCAGCAAGTGCATCTGCGTAAAGTTTTGTTCCGCTTCCAGTTTGTGTGTATAAAGTGCTATTGACTTCACTCGGAGTTTGATTCCTGCTTCCTGATGACCAATCTTCGCTCCAAATTGTCACATCCTGTGCCCATACGCTGCTGCTCCCTACCGCCAAGATGGCAGCCAGGAACAAACTTTTCAAAAAAGTAAACTTCTTCATCACCTTAAAATTTAAATTGTTTGTATTATTATGTTAAATTGTATAAGCAAAACCTTCCCCATCTATTTCAAGGTGCAAAATAACGCGCAAGGCATTAATCACCGGTTGCGTACAGGTTAAGATGCGGTTAAGAAGCACTCCCTCAATGACAGGCAAAAATACATGCTTTCAGCATACAAAACAAATAACCGATGGATTTTGTTTGAATTTTTATGAAAGGGGAGAAAGTTTTTCTAAGACTTACGCAGTTCGGGATAAGATAATGCAGTCCTATCTACTAACCACCTCATCCCTAACCTATCTCCTCGGAGAGAGGGGTTCGGGGTGAAGTATTAAAGCACAGACAATAAGCAAATGTATCCAATATCTATCCCGAACTCGCCTATGGTCAATAGTATTCTTACCATGTCGCACAAATCTCTTTGCGCCCTTCGCGCTCTTTGCGGTAAAAAAATCCCGTTCTCTGCGGTTAGCATTTCAGACGCGGCCGCCGAGACACGGCACGCCATGTCACTACAAAAGGCGGACATGAAAAAGTCTCCGGAATTTATCCCGATTTATCGGGAGGGGATTTAGAGGTGACCTATAGAAAACCGACAAAGAAACTATAGGACGTTCGTCAGGAAACTATAGGATGATGACCAAGATACTATAGTTTGTTTTCGGGTTTGCAATAGGGTGTTCGCTGCTGGACAAGAATGTATTAAGTGCGAAAAACGTCAAATGTTAACAAAGAAACTATAGGACGTTGGTCAAGAAACTATAGGACGATGACCGGGAAACTAGTAGGGGGATTCAGCTACGAGTTACAAGCTACAAGCTACAAGTGCGGGCGTGTAGGGGCGAAAAATCTTTCGCCCTTTTGCGTTCATTCAAGACCAACGGCCTTGGGGCGTTCAGCCTAGGGCAACGCCCTGCGGACAGAGGCAAGAGATAAGGAGTAAGAGGCAAGAACCCCATCCGCACTTATTCGCGAAATCTGCGGGACAAAAATAAGAAAAATGCGGGAAAAACAATTCGCGTTCATTTGCGTTTTTTGCGTCATTTGCATTCCCAATCTGAAATCTGGAATTTAAAATCTGAAATCCTAAATTCCTGGTTTGCACAAAAAAGTATGCGAGTTCGGGATAAGAAAAAGCAGTCCTGTCTACTAACCACCTCACCCCCCAACCCCTCTCCCTGGGAGGTTGTGTGAAAACCACGAAACAAACCCGCCGTCATTTCGACCGTAGGGAGAAATCCCCTTCTACAACGCTTCCAAGGCCACTGTGAGATTTCTCGCTGCGCTCGAAATGACGAGGACGGCATGAAAATGGTACTTTTTACACAGCCTCCAGGGAGAGGGGTTAGGGGTGAGGTTCTAAAGCACAAATAATAAGTAAATGTAGCCAATATCTATCCCGAACTTGCACAAAAAGTCTTACTTTTGCAGATGAAACGCGCGAAGGCGTTTTCCTATTCTCACCGGGTTGCCGGTAGCTTATACATATAATATATATGGCGTTTAAAAAATATTGGTCCGTGCTCATGCTGGTGTTCCTGGCGTGGGGCGGGGCGTGGGGACAGCAGTCGTTTACGCTGGTGATAGACCCCGGGCATGGCGGGCGCGACCCCGGTGCGCTGGGGGCTATCTCGCAAGAAAAGAAAATCAACCTGGCCGTCGCGCTCAAACTGGGAGCACTCATCGAGCGGCGGCACCCGGACGTGAAGGTGCTGTACACCCGCAAGGGCGACACTTACCCTTCGTTGTTCGACCGCGCCGAACTGGCCAACAAGAACCACGCGAACCTCTTCATCTCCATCCACGCCAACGCCACCGCCAGCAAGTCCACGGTGGGCACGGAGACGTTCGTGTTCGGGCTTTCAAGGTCGAAGTCGAACCTTGACGTGGCCATGCGCGAAAACTCCGTTATCCTGTTGGAAGATGATTATTCCACCCGTTACGAGGGTTTCGACCCTACGTCGGTGGAGTCGTACATCATGTTCGAGTTCATGCAGAACAAGTACATGGAGCGCAGCGTGGAGTTTGCCGCTGCCGTGCAAAACCAGTTTGTGAAGCATTGCAAGCGCGAGAGCCGGGGGGTGAAGGAGAGCGAGCTGATCGTGCTGCACCGTTCGGCCTGTCCCGGCGTGCTGGTGGAGCTGGGCTTCATCTCCAACCCGGCGGAGGAACGCTACATGGTGTCCGAGAAAGGGCAGACGGCTTTGGCGCAGGCCATCAGCAACGCGTTTGACGATTACAAGCGCGACTACGACAACCGGTCGAACCTGGACGGTGCCCGGGCTGCTACCGTGAAGGGAAGCGCGGCAGGCAAGCCGGTGTTCAAGGTGCAGTTTGCCACTTCGCGGGAAAAACTGAAGACGAACGACCGCAAGCTGAAAGGCTTGCGCGATGTGGAATACTTTGTGGAAGGCGGCGTGTACAAATACACGGCGGGCAGCACGTCCGACTACGACAAGATACAGCGCACGAAGAAGGAAGTGCAGGCCAAGTTCCCCGATGCCTTTGTGGTGGCTTTCCTCGATGGGCAGAAAATATCCGTGGCGGAAGCGCAAAAGATGTTGAAAGAGTGAGTAGCGGCTGATAGTTAGTAGTGAGTAGCTAACAGCTAATAGTGAGTAGCGAACAGGAGTAGTGAGGCGTTGGCTTGGGATGGGGACTGCTCTCGTTTACTCGTCTACTCGTCCACTCGTAACTTGTAACGAATATGAAATCATTATCACGCGATTTGAAGTTTGGCCTCATTGTGATAGGGGCTTTGTTCCTGGTGTATTTCGGGCTTAATTTTCTGAAAGGTGTCAACATATTCTCGCCTACCCGCAGCTATTGCGCCCAATATGACGAGATAGGCGGGCTGGTGGTGTCCACGCCGGTGTACGTGAAAGGCTACAAAGTGGGGCAGGTGGACGAGATTGTGTACGACTTCACCCGCGAAACGCCTTTCACCATCCGCTTCTCCGTGTCCAAGGACATACGGCTGACGCGGGGTACCGTGGTCGAGTTGTTTGACGACGGGCTGATGGGCGGCAAGGCCATCCGGCTGCTCATCCCGGCGGGCGCAGACGATGATTGTTACGCGGAAGGCGACTTGGTGCCGTCACAGGCCGACGAGGGGTTGATGGGAGCACTCACGGGCAGCCTGTTGCCCAAGCTGGAGGCGTTCTCGCAGGAGGCCGACTCGCTCATTCGCTCGCTGCGGCAGTTGGTGGAAGATGAAAGCCTCGCCCACACGCTGGCCTCGGCGGAACAGGCGGCTGCCGACCTGGCTGCCACGTCCGGCTCGCTGCGCCACCTGATGGCCAACGACGTGCCCCGCATACTTGACAAGACCGACCTGCTGCTGAGCGACTTGTCGGTCGTGAGCGGCAACTTGAAGCAAATAGACTACCGCGCCACGTTCAACAACTTGGACCGCACCCTGTCGGGTCTGGACATGACCATCGGCAAGATAAACAACGGCACCGGCACGCTGGGTGCCCTGCTCAACGACCGCCAGTTGTACATCGACCTTACCAACACCGCTTCCGCCGCCGACAGCCTGCTCATCGACCTGCGGCTGCACCCCAAACGGTACGTGCATTTCTCGCTCTTCGGGCGGAAGGAATGAGCATAAAAAATGAGAGAATGAGATATATGTTGTAAGTGAATTGTAGGTATTCCTATTTTTATATGTAGAACGTTTATGAAAAAACTAGCACTGTCATTATTGATTTTGTTATTGTGCTCTTGTGAAGAAAACAGCCCGTACAAGGATGCCAACAAGGTGGGCGGGTCTATCAAGGAGATAAGTTTCAAAAGGGAAGTACCCTGTGAGAACGGGAGTGGCACATGCATGGACTACACCGTGTGCGAGGAGAACAAGGTGGAAAGGACGTTCACTAAAGACGTGGAGATATGTGTGGCGATGGTGGAAAGCCCTGTTATAGCGAAGTCGGACTACGTGAACCTGCAATTCAACATAGAACTGCCCGATAAGATAAGCGGGGAGTTCCTGTACCCGGCAGATGAGTTTTTTGCAGGCATCTGCGAAGTGTCTGACAAGTCCGCAAAGGTGAACGAGGCGTATTTCTACTATCGGGACAATAAGACGGATGCAGAACACTACCTATCACGCATGAGCAAATCTGCGGGTCTTACATACATACCTGATTTTGACTATGTGGAAGGGGAATGTGTTCCAAACTATAAAGGGGCACATGCGGGAATGAATGAGACTGTTGGCTATTTGTATGCGGACAGGGATGTGAACATATTCTATGAAAACGTGGATGATGATATAGCAGCTGAACAGATAAACCTCAAACTAAAAAAAGGGTGGAACATGTACGTTTCCCGCAAAAGCGGGGAATGGATTTCGAGTGCGCATACGATACCCGAATTTGGGTTTGGGTATTGCCAATATATAATTCCGGCAGAAATGTCCACTGACGACATCCCGTCCGATTGCGAATGGGTAATCATAGACAATAACATAGGAAAACAATGAAAAGAATATTGCTTATCTCACTTGTTACATGTGTGCTTTGCTCTTGCGATGGGAAAAACGAGCCTAAATTGTCAAGACCATTGGGTACTACGGTCGAGCTCACAGACCAGCAAGTGAAGAGAGTCGTGTTTGACAACGATACCTGTGCTGCGGGGACAAGAAGGATATTGACCCCGGTAGGTTACGTAGATAAAATTGAACTCGGAATGTCAGGAAATGGGTTTGAATTGTGGAATATAGTTTCAAGTTCGTACATTGACGAACTGGGAAGTTTCTCCATCCAACTTCGGGAGATGACAGACAAAGAACTCAGAGAAGTTACAGTTGAATTTAGGGGATTGGAAATATCCGACACTACTGCTTTGGTTGGGGAAATATACAATGGAAGTTTGCACTTAGGAGATGAATACGTGGCAAGTTGCGTGTTGACGGATTTGTCCGAACCGTGGAAATACATGTACGGATATGCTTTCGACCCGTTTAGGGTAAGTTTTTATTATTCCAACAAGGAAGTAACCGTTTCTGGAAAAAGAGGCTCTGACAAATATGCCATAAAACTAAACAAGGGGTGGAATATGGTATATGTGTACTGCTACCCAGAAACAGAAACGTTTGAATACACCTCACAACCCCAAAAAGACTACACCCTCACATGGGTCTGGTGTGACGAACTCGGATGGGGATAAATTCATGATTTTTGACACCCATCACATGCAAACAACAGGTTTTAAGGCACATAATAAATCCCCCCGCTTCCGTAAAATAGGATGTTGGACGCATCTTACTTTTGGTTTTCAAGATATTATCTTTAAACATATTGTGCTATCTAATTGTCTATTTGTTAAATTGTTACTCATTTGCTACCCTTATCGGAGAACTGAAAAGACAAAATGGGCATGTTCTATCTGATGACAGTAGACAAAAGCAATTTTACTCTCCCCTTTTGATAAAGGTGAGCAGCCGTAAGGGGGAGGGGTTAGAAATTATATCACTTGAATATCATTTTTAACCCGAACTCACGTTATGTGGAAACCTGCGTCCACGTTAATTCATGCTTTACGGAGTCCCGTTTGCACTCAAAAGTTCGCTTGTAATAAGAAGGCGTGTCTTATGTAAAGTCAAAGGAATATTCTTAGACTTTGTCTAAAATAAGACAAGGAAGCGGTAACAATCCAAGACGGGCTGACACCCTATTGCTTAACCGATTTTAGGGCATTGTCTCAAGGGGCGGAGGGCTTTGGACGGCAAATCGTCAAAGTGTTTAAAATCAACTTTATCAACAAGTCGCATTCTGCTTAATACGTTGGTATGCAATAAAGTATGGCAAAGACTTGATAATAAAAAGAATGTAAAAGCCGTTTCTTCCTGTCCGAAAAATTATTTGCACGGTTCGGAAAAGTTTCGGACTTTTGTGAAGTGCTACACGGCACTTTTTTTTATGCGCTGCCGCATTGATTTTCAACAATAGTTAGGTTACAAAAAGATTCGTTATTCGTAAAAACGGTATGGCAATGGCTTGCGAACAACTGTGGAAAAGCTGCCTGGATGTAATCAAGGACAACATCCCGGAAACCGCGTATGACACGTGGTTCGCCCCCATCGTGCCGCTGAAGTACGAAAACAACATCTTCGTGCTGCAAGTGCCCAGTCCTTTCTTCGTGGAATACATCGAGGAAAAGTACATCGACCTGCTGGGCAAGACGCTCTTCCGGGTAGTGGGCGAAGGCACGAGGCTGGAATACCGGGTGCTGGTGGACAAGAGCAACGACCGGAAAATACCGCTGCCTAGTGCCGCTCCTCAGCCCCGTCCCAAGCCGGGATATGTGAACCCTTATGCCAAGAACCGCCTGCCGGATATCGACCCGCAGTTGAACCCTGCCTACACATTTGCCAACCTCATCGAGGGAGCCAGCAACAAGTTGGCACGCACGGCGGGCATCAGCATTGCCAATGACCCGGGCAAGACCATCTTCAACCCCTTGTTCGTATATGGGCAGTCGGGCGTGGGCAAGACGCACCTGGCCAATGCCATCGGGGTGATGACCAAGCAGCTGCATCCGGACAAGCGAGTGCTGTACGTGACGGCCAACACTTTCCAAATACAATATACCGATGCGGTGCGCAACAACACCGCCAACGACTTCCTCAACTTCTACCAGACCATCGACGTGCTGATAGTGGACGACATCCAGGAGTTTGCAGGCAAGACCGGTACGCAGAACACGTTCTTCCACATTTTCAACCATCTGCACCAGTCGGGCAAGCAGTTGGTGCTCACCTCGGACCGCTCGCCCATCGTGATGGCGGGGCTGGAACAGCGATTGCTCACGCGCTTCAAGTGGGGGTTGTCGGCCGAAATAGAAAAGCCGGATTTCGCCATGCGCAAGGCCATCCTGGAGAACAAGATATACCGCGACGGACTGGACATCCCGGCCAACGTGGTGGACTACATCGCCGAACACGTGACCGACAGTGTGCGCGACCTGGAGGGCGTGCTGGTATCGCTCATGGCGCACTCCACGCTGGCCGACGCACCGCTTGACTTGCGACTGGCGGAGAAGGTCATCAACCGCATCGTCAGCATCACGCCGAAAGTCAACACGGTGGAACGGATACGCGACGTGGTATGCGACTACTTCGACTTGTCTGTTGATGCCATCTCCACCAAGAGCCGCAAACGCGAGGTGGTGCAGGCGCGACAGATAGCCATGTACCTGTCCAAACAGTACACCAAGAGTTCGCTGGCCGCCATTGGCGAGGCCATCGGCAAGCGCGACCATGCCACCGTGCTGCACGCCTGCAAGATTGTGAGCGACTTGATGGAGACGGACAAACGCTTCCGCACCAGCGTGCAAGAGATAGAAGAGCGGCTGAAAGCCTGACGGTGGAAACCGTACAAACCTAAAAACACCGGGGCGTACCGAAATTTGTATTCGGTACGCCCCGGTGTTTTCATACATGGTTCATCGGCTTATGCGTGCCGGTGGATTGAAAAAACAAAGGGAAATAGGACACCAATCGAAAAAAAACAGTATCTTTACCACCCCAAACAAACACTTACATTGAATTGATATGGTTTACAAGTTTACTATTCTATCCGATGAGGCTGACGACTTCATGCGCATCATTAAAATCGATGCCGAGGCCACGTTTTTCGACCTGCACGAGGCCATACTCGATTCCGTGGGCTACACGAAAGACCAGGTGACCTCCTTTTTCCTGTGTTCGGACGGTTGGGAACGCGAGCAGGAAATCACCTTGATGGAGATGGAAACCGATCCGGAATACGACAACCTGGTGATGGACAGCACGGTGCTGGAGGATTATTTGACAGATGAAAAGCAGAAGCTGCAATACGTATTCGATGGCATGTTCGACCGCGCTTTCTTCATCGAACTGAGCGAAATCATTACCGGCAAGCACTTGGACAAGGCCGTATGCACGGTGAAGCAGGGCGAGCCGCCGGTGCAAATCATGCAGGGCGATGATGCCCCCGTAGCGGGTGGCATGATGCTCGACGAGTCGTTCTACGGAGACGACGGCTTCGACCCCGACGAACTGGACGAAGAAGGCTTCGGCGACCTGAGCTTCGACAACACCTCGTACAACGACGACAATTATTAAGCACACGGATTACACGGATTGAACGGATTTACACGGAGATTTTTCCCCGCAGATAACGCGGATTGGCGCAGATTTATCCCATCCATCTGTGTAAATCCGTTTAATCCGTGTCATCCGTGTGCCTCTTTACGGCGCACAACATGCAAGGCAAGACCTTACTCGTCATCGTAGGTCCCACGGGGGTGGGCAAGACACACATCAGCATCCGGCTGGCACGGCAGTGGGCGGCTCCCATCGTCTCGGCGGACTCGCGCCAGTTCTACCGCGAACTGCGCATCGGCACGGCTGCCCCCACTGAGGACGAGTTACGGGCGGTGCGGCATTATTTTATCGGCACACATTCCATTCACGATGAATACAACAGCGGGCAGTTCGAGTTGGACGTGCACCGCCTGCTGGACGAGCTGTTCGCGTCTCATGATCTGGTGCTGCTGGTGGGTGGTTCCATGCTGTATGTGGACGCGGTGTGCCACGGCATTGACGACCTGCCTACCATCGATGCTGCCACGCGTGCTTATTGGCTGGAGCAGTACCGCACGCGGGGAGCGGGTTTCATTCAGGAGGAATTGCGTCGGCTTGACCCCGAGCATTACCGGCAGGTGGACTTGAACAACCACAAGCGGGTGCTCCATGCGCTGGAAGTGTGCACCATCACGGGGCGGCCTTATTCCGCCTTGCGTACCGGGCGAAGGAAAGAACGGCCTTTTCATATAATCAAGATAGGGCTGAACCGACCGCGCGAGAAACTGTACGAACGCATTAACCGTCGCGTGGACCAGATGATGACCGACGGGTTGCTGGCCGAGGCGGAACGCTTTTACGAATACCGCCACTTGAACACGTTGAATACGGTGGGTTACAAGGAACTGTATGCCTACATGGAGGGGCGGATGAGCCTGCCCGAAGCCGTCGAACTCATTAAGCAGGACACCCGCCGCTACGCAAAACGACAACTCAGCTGGTTCAACCGCGACAAGGAAATGCATTGGTTCCATCCCGACGATGAAGAAGAAATTATCCAATACGTGACCCGGCAACAAGCCAACCCATTCAATCCATCCGAAGCATGATAACCCGACAAGAAAAAGTGTCCTTATTGCCATACAACACGTTCGGCATGGACGTAAAAGCCGACTGGCTGGTGGAATACGGTTCTCCCGCCGAGCTGCGCGAGGTGCTGCAAAGCGACTTGGTGCAGCGGCATGAGTGCTTGGTGGTGGGCAAAGGCAGCAATCTGCTGTTCCTGTCCGACTTCCGGGGCGTGGTCATCCGCTCTCGCTACCGGGCTTTGTCCGTGCTGCGGGAGGAGGACGGCGCGGTGTATGTGGAAGTTGGCTCGGGCATGGTGTGGGACGACTTTGTGGCGCAATGTGTGGAGCGAGGGTGGTATGGCGCGGAAAACCTTTCGCTCATTCCAGGCCAGGTGGGGGCTGCCGCCGTGCAGAACATCGGGGCCTACGGGGTGGAGGTGAAGGACCTCATCCACGAGGTGCGCACCATGGAGATGGGCACCGGGCGGAAGCGGACGTTCACACAAGCTGAATGCCGCTACGGCTATCGTGAAAGCATATTTAAAAAGGAAGAGCGGGGAAAGTACGTGGTGGTGTCCGTGGTGTTCCGCTTAGGCACGCAGCCCCGCTATTGCTTCGGTTATAAACATTTGGAAGAAGCCGTGCGACAGCGAGGGGACGTGTCGCTGGGCAACGTGCGCGAGGCCGTCATCGAGATGCGCCGCAGCAAGTTGCCCGACCCGCAGCAATGGGGCAATGCGGGGAGCTTTTTCAAGAACCCCGTTGTACCGAAAGCCCGCTTCGCCGCCTTGCTGGCGGAGCATCCCGACATGCCCCATTACTATGTGTCGGAGAGCGAGGAAAAACTCTCGGCGGCTTGGCTCATAGACCGTTGCGGATGGAAGGGACGCAACCTCGGCCCGGCAGGCGTGTGGGGCAAGCAGCCGTTGGTGCTGGTCAACCTGGGCGGTGCTGCGGGGCGCGACATCCGCCACTTGGCCGAGCAGATACAGCAGTCAGTGCACGGGTGTTTCGGTATCGAATTGCAGCCGGAAGTCAATTATATCGGCGAGTGAATGGGCACAGAGTGCACATGGCTATTATTTTGTTTGAAGTAAAAAAGCACACATAGCTGTCCCGGCACATGGTGCCTGGACTTGGGAATGAGCTGATGAATTGAGGTTGGCAGAGGCAAAACCGTCCCGACGCGTCCCGCGTCGGGACGGTTTTGTGTGCTCTCTAAAAGACGGAATAGGCAAAAAACTTTCTGTGTAGCTCTGTGTCGTCTCCCCCCCCGTCAGCGATAGATGCGCATACGGTTCAACGCACGTTGATAGCGGATAGCGTTGTTAGTGTGGTCGCGCAGGTTGGTCGCGAAATTGTGGCTTCCGTCCAACGTCTCCTTGGCCACCATGTACAGGTAGCGGTGTTGCTGGTAGTTGAGCACGGCATCAATGGCCCGGGGAGAAGGGATACGTATCGGTCCGGGAGGCAATCCCGGATGCAGGTAGGTGTTGTAGGGCGACTCCGTTTCCAAATGCACGTTCAGCACGCGGCGCAGCGAGAAATCGCCCACGGCAAATTTCACCGTAGGGTCGGCCTGCAACAGCATGCCCCGCTTCAGCCGGTTGATGTACAACCCGGCCACCACGGGATATTCCTTATATATATTGGTTTCCTCCTCCACGATGGAGGCCAATATGCTTACCTCGGCAGGGGTCAGGGGGATGGCAGCCGCTTTCGCCCGCCGGTCGTCCGTCCAAAAGCGGTCGTATTCCCGCTTCATGCGGTCGAAAATGCCGGGTGCATCCACATTCCAGAAGAATTCATACGTGTTTGGGATGAACAAGGTCAATGCATCGTCCACGTTCAACCCGTACCCGGCCAGGAAAGCCGAATCGTTCAGCAAAGCCATGATGGAAGCCGAGTCCGGCATCAATTGGCGCGACAGGCTGGCCGCCAGGTCCTGCTTGGTGCGCAGATTGTGGAAGGTGACCCGCACCGGTGTCTGCAATCCCCGGCGCAACATGTCCACCAGCTGCTTGTTGCTCATCCCGTCCGTAACGACGTAGTGACCGGAGCGCACCGTTTCGTAATCCATCCCTTTCATCGCCTTTTCCAAGGTGTGGATGTGTCGGATGTCCGCTTTTTCCGACAGGGCATGTACCACGTCACGCACGTCCCAGCCCGCATCGGGTATGTTGAGAACCGTTTCGCCCCCTGACACGCGGATGTTAGGCGAGTTGTACACGCGGTTGTAATGCAGCAACACCGATAGCCCCGCCACGCCCAGCAATGCCAGCAGCCCAACCGTGAGTAACCATTTGTTTTGAGTGATAAATCTTTTCATGCTTGTAAATGACAATATGCAGGCAAAAGTACGGATTTATTTTCTATAAATTTTGCGTGTGCGCTTTTGGAATTAGAAAAGTCTTCCTATATTTGCAACCGCAAAAGCGAAAGCCTTAGGAAGTGTGGGTGAGTGGCTGAAACCACCAGTTTGCTAAACTGACGTACGGAATTACCCGTACCGGGGGTTCGAATCCCCCCGCTTCCGCAACTCCCTTGAAGTGGAAAAGAGAAAAGTAGGTCTTGTACGCAGGACCTGCTTTTCTCTTTTTTTATTCTCTCCGCCTTGTCCATTTTTTAGACCATTCCATAAGCGCGACAACAGGCGTGGTTTATCACAATTTCCTCCGGAAATACTTCGAGCAGATGTACGTCCACCCTGTATTGCCGTCGGGGATGCGCTCGATGACAAGCGAGTCGCCTTGCAAACGGTAGCGGTGTGCATGGCGAAGGGTGGAGGTCTGCGTATACAAGGTATCGTTGCGCACTTCGTAGGGCACTTGTTCGCCCGTAATGGTCACGCCTCCACGACTGTTGATGCGGTACACCTTGATGCGGTTGTCGCTTCGCAGGTCGATCACATTCTCTTGCGTACCAAAAAGGTAGGAAGCGATGACCGTGCCGGGCGTGCCGTCAAAGGTGAGCGTGTCGTGCACGTTGTCCGTGGGCTCCAAGTTGCCATCGGGAAGCATCCGCACGCCGGTGATGGTGCGCGAATGGGCCACTTGCCATGCTCCCACGATGGCGGGGTCTATCGTGTCGCTCGGGGCAGGCGGTTCATCAGGCTTGCAACCCGCAAGCAAGGCGATGAGTGCGGTGAGGCAAAATGCTCGTTTCATAAGCTGGTTGTTTGGATAGGGCAAAGGTACGGATTTATTCGCTATCTTTGTCTCCCAACACTAAATCCCGATGAATAGGAAAATTTGCTTTGTTGTGACTTTGTTGCTGTGGGGCGGATTGCTGCCCCTTTTAGCCATCCTGCCCGATACTACATATGTACAACGCCCGGAATCGTTTGGATTGATGTACAGGGAACTGCCTGTGCGCACGGCGGATGGGTACGACTTGGCCGCATGGTTCTTCCCGGCGCAGGAGGCGTTGACGGATGAGGAATGGAAGGCCACGAAAGGCGTACGTTCTTATAAACCGCTCGACGGCATGCCCCGCCCCACCATCATTATCTGTAACGGCGATGCGGGTAACATGTCCTACTTCCAACTGCCGCTGGCTTATGCGTGGACGGGGATGGGCTTCAATGTGGTGACGTTCGACTGGCGGGGCTTCGGGGCAAGTACCCCCCTTCCCGACGGATGCAAACTATTTGTGTTATACGGAAATGCTGCCCGACTATGCCCCGTGGTCGATGCCGTGGTTGCCCAACCCGAAGTGCTGCGTGGAGCGGTGGCGGTGATGGGATGGTCCACCGGGGCTTATCTTTCCATGATGACGGCTTGGCGTAACCCTGAAGTCAATGCATTCATCGGCCGCTCGCTGGCCACCTGTTTTGACGATGTGATACCGCTGGTCATGGATGTGCGTGACAAGTCTGCCAGCCAATTACTTGTGCCGGACGATTTTCCGGTACATGAGATGCCGGTATACATTGCGCCGACATTCACCAAGCCGGTTTTTCTGATAAACGGTTCGGATGACCGCCGCACCCCTGTGTGGATGAGCGAAAAAGTGTTGCGCCTGCTGCCATCGGATATGCCTCGCAAATTGATGGTGGTGGATAGAGCCGGACATGGCGGGAATGAAGACCCGATGTTGCTGGACTTTGAAAACTTTATCAAAGAAACCACGAAATTCCTGCGTTTCAATCTTCCTGCCGTTCATCCATAAATTTATTTCCATTAAGGTTTGACGCACGAAGCTTTCATGCCCGTTGCCATGCACCAGATGGGGCGCAATGCGCTTCATTTTTTGCCTTGCATGTGCGTGTTTATGATAAAAAGACTTATCTTTGCACGGCTAAAATGGGAAATTTCCATAAAATGGAAAGAATGGACAGGCAAAATATTTTGTAAACAAAGCAATTAAGAAGCAAAAGCCCTGTTTCATCCCATGTGCCGGAAGCGCGAAAATTGTCAAACGTTATATATTTAAAAACAAAAAATTCATGTTAAACAAAGGACTTGTTCGAATTTTTACAGCCGCACTTACCCTGGTGTGTTTGTTTTATCTTTCGTTCACGGTCGTAACGTCTACTTACTCGAAGAAAGCGAGCGAGTATGCCGGTGGCGACAAAATGAAAGAATATCAGTATCTCGACTCGCTCGGATATGAGAAGGTATGGCTCGGCTATACGCTGAAGGAATGCCGCGAAAGGGAAATCAACTTGGGGCTTGACCTGAAGGGTGGTATGAACGTGACGCTGGAAGTATCGGTGCCCGATGTCATCCGTTCGCTCTCCGGTTACAACCAGACCGACAACTTCAACCAGGCCTTGGCGCGTGCCAGCGAATTGCAAAAGACAAACAGCCAGATGGAATATTTGGACTTGTTTGTGCAGGCTTATAATGAAATAGACCCGAACGCGCAACTGGCCGCCATTTTCAGCACCTACGAACTGAAAGATCGCCTATCACTCAACTCCACCAACGCCGAAGTCATCAGCGTGCTGCGCGAAGAGATTGAAGGCGCGGTGAACAACTCGTTCAACGTGTTGCGCAACCGTATCGACCGATTCGGGGTGGTGCAGCCCAATATCCAGAAACTGGGCAACACGGGACGTATCCTGATAGAATTGCCGGGCATCAAAGAACCGGAACGCGTGCGCAAGCTGCTGCAAGGTTCGGCCAACCTCGAATTCTGGGAAACGTATGACGTGAGCGAAATATACAATAACTTGACCGAAGCCAACCGCATCTTGGCCGAAATGTACGCTCCCGCCGCCGATGAAGCGGAAGCCGCCGAGGCCGAAGCTGCCGAGGAAACCGCAGCAACCGATGAAGCCACGACGGCTGTCGACAGCCTGAAAAGCCTGATGGGCGATGATGCCGCTGCTGCCACCGACAACGCCAAACTGCTGGAAGAATACAAGAAAGCCAACCCGCTGTTCGGTCTCACGCAGACCGAATCGTTGCGCGGCTATGCCGGTCCCGTGGTAGGCTATGTATCGGGACGCGACACGGCACAGGTCAACACCTACCTCAATATGAAACAGGTGCGGGAAGTGATGCCGCGCGACCTCGGCTTCCGTTGGGCGGTGAAACCGCTGAACGAACGCGGCGAGATTTTTGAACTCTACGCCATCAAAATTACCAACCGCGACGGGCGTGCTCCGCTGGCGGGCGACGTGATTACCGATGCCCGCGCCGACATGACGCAAGGTTCGGCCTATGCCAGTGTAAGCATGAGCATGAACGCCGACGGCTCGAAAACGTGGGCGCGCATGACGAAGGACAACATCGGCAAGTGCATCGCCATCGTGCTTGACAATTATGTATATTCCGCCCCGCGCGTGAACAGCGAAATCACGGGCGGCAACTCGCAAATCACCGGTAACTTCACCATCGAGGAAGCCAAGGACTTGGCCAACACACTGAACTCGGGTAAGATGCCTGCCCCCGCACGTATCATCCAGGAAGACATCGTGGGACCGTCGCTGGGCCAGCAGGCCATCCAGAGCGGTTTCGTCTCGTTCGTCATTGCCTTCGTGCTCATCCTCATCTACATGGTGTTCTACTATGGCAAGATACCTGGTTTGTTTGCCGACTTGGCCTTGTTCGTCAACGTGTTCTTCCTGCTCGGCATCCTGGCCTCTTTCTCGGCGGTGCTCACCCTGCCCGGTATCGCGGGTATTGTGCTCACCCTCGGTACGGCGGTGGACGCTAACGTGTTGATATATGAACGTATCCGCGAGGAAGTACGTGCCGGCAAGAACCAGAAGCGTGCCGTGAAGGACGGTTTCAGCAACGCCATCTCGGCCATCATCGACTCCAACGTCACCACCGTGATGAGCGGTATCATCCTGATGGTATTGGGTACGGGTCCCATCAAGGGCTTTGCCACCACGTTGGTTATCGGTACGGTAACGTCGTTTATATCGGCAGTGTTCCTCACCCGCAGCATGTTGACGTGGTATGTGAACCGCGAGTCGGCCAAGGAATTGTCGTTTACGACCAACTTGATGAAGAATTGGCTGCAAAACACCCACTTCGACTTCATGGGCAAACGCAAGGTAGGCTACATCGTGTCGGGAGCCATGATCGTGATATGCCTCGTGTCGTTTGCAGTGCGCGGCCTGAGCCTCGGCATCGACTTCAGCGGTGGGCGCAACTACGTGGTGCGCTTTGACCAGCCGGTACAGACGGAAGAAGTGCGCGAACTGTTGGAAGATGCGTTTGAAGGCGCGGCAGCCCAGGTCATCACCATCGGGTCGGACAACCAGGTGCGCATCTCTACCAAGTACAGAATAGACGACAATTCGGAAACCGTTGACACGGAAATCGAAGGCATCTTGTATGAAAATCTGAAATCGCTGTTGCCTACCGACGTGACGCGCGAAGCGTTCATCCAGGACTATGTGCAAAGTTCGCAGAAGGTAGGGCCTACCATTGCCGACGACATCAAGCGTTCGGCCATCTTCGCCATCGTATTTGCGGTAATCCTCATCGGGTTGTACATCTTCGCCCGCTTCCGCAGTTTCGGTTACTCCATCGGTGCGGTAATCGGGCTGAGCTGCGACGCATTGGTTACGATAGGCTTGTATTCGTTGTTCTACAACGTGCTGCCCTTCTCGCTCGAAGTGGATCAGTCGTTCATTGCCGCTGTGCTCACCATCGTGGGGTACACGGTGAACGACAAGGTGGTTATCTTCGACCGTATCCGCGAAAATGTGCGCCTCTACCCGAGCCGTGACAAGGGTCAGGTAATCAACGATGCCATTAACGCCACGTTGAGCCGCACGTTCAGCACGGCCATGAGTACGCTGGTCGTTTTGATTGCCATCTTCATCTTCGGCGGTGAAACCATCCGCGGCTTCGTGTTCGCTATCCTGTTCGGTGTCATCATGGGTACTTACTCATCCATCTTCATCGCCTCGCCGGTGGTATATGAATACTTCCTGCGCAAACAGAAGAAGGACGAAGCGAAAGCCTTGGCCGCCAAAAAGTAATGAAAGTATGTTTGATATGATATAAAAGCAGGAAGCCCCTGCCGGACAGGTTCCGGCAGGGGCTTTTGCATAAGCCCGCCATGCAGCGCAGAACCGTTAAGTTTTTTGTGTAAGGGAAACACGATAGACATAGGGCGCAGATAGCTGTTTCTTTCATCCTGTGTCCGATAGGAAATGCACATAGCTCGTCCCGACACAACGTGCCGGGACTGGGTACACCTCGTCTCTACCACGTGTCGAATGGGGCTGATTTCCTATCGTGTCTTTTGTGTGTTATATTTTGCTGCAGTAGCCCTGACGGCTTGTGAGTGTTTGTCTCCCGATTGCCGATTTTTCCGTATTTTTGCACTTCGAATAGAGGATACGCAGATGAATATACTCGATATCGTGTTGGTGGCTCCGGTATGCCTGGGGCTGGTCTTCGGGCTGTTCAAGGGGCTGATTAAGGAGTTGATATCGCTGGCAGCCATCGTGTTGGGCATTATGGGGGCACGTTGGTTCGAGCCGCAGGTGTCACCGTGGTTGCGCGATGCGTTCGACTTGCAGGAAGGGATGGCGCAGGCCGTGGCCTACCTGCTGCTGTTCGTGGCCATAGCCCTGGTGCTGCTCATGGTGGCGCGGTTGCTGGACAAGTTTTTTTCCGCCATCGCCCTCGGCGGGTTGAACAAGCTGCTGGGAGGCGTGTTCGGTGCGCTGAAGTGGGCGTTGGTGGCGAGCGTGCTGCTCAACGTGTTCGACACGTTCGACCGCCGCTTTGCCTGGGTGGAGCCACAGGTGAAGCGCGAGTCGCTGCTATACGACGGCATGTTGCATTTCGGCCCCCGGCTGTGGGAAGAGACCAAGGACCTGCTGCCCGCCCCGCAGGAAGGAAAAGGTGCGGAGCAGGCTAATAGCGATACCTTGCACACATAGTTCCTGTGCCCATTGCCTTGGACACGATAAAATGATAGATAGAAAGCACCATGTCCGCTGCGAACCATTCCCCCTTGCTGCCCCGTTACTCCGAAGCCCGTTACGAATGCGGCTGCGATGAGGCGGGGCGCGGCTGCCTGGCCGGTCCGGTGGTAGCTGCCGCTGTGATATTGCCCGACGGATTTACCTGCCCCGAGTTGAACGACTCCAAGCTGTTGACCGAGCACGAGCGCGAGCGGTTGCGTCCGCTGATAGAGCGCGAGGCCCTGGCCTGGGCGGTGGCCGAGGTGGACAATCGTGAAATAGACGCTATCAACATCCTGCAAGCCTCCATCCTGGCCATGCACCGCGCCATTGATCGGTTGGCCGTGCAGCCGGACTTCATCATCGTGGACGGCAACCGCTTCAAGCCTTACGGCGACACGCCCCACGCCACCATCGTGAAAGGCGATGCCCGCTACCTTTCCATTGCGGCGGCTTCGGTGCTGGCCAAGACGCACCGCGACGCGCTGATGCGCCGCCTGCACGCCGAGTACCCGCAATATGACTGGCTCAAGAACAAGGCCTACCCTACCGCCTCCCACCGCGAGGCCATCGCCCGCTATGGCGTAACCCCCTACCACCGCCTGACGTTCAAGTTGCTGCCGACTGACCTCCCGACCCCCTAAATGGGGAGAACGGCAAGTTCTCCAGCACAGGAGCAAGACAAGCGCATGGCACAGACGGCATATTTTTCCGTCCGTGCGAAAATTTATTTCCGTACCTATGGAAATTCATTTCCGCAGGTACGGAATTTTTCTTCCGCTATAACGAAAATTTGGCTGCGTGCGGGCGATGAAGTACTTTTGCAACGGCAAAGAAATTCGTGTAACAAAAGATAGGCAATGAAACCGATAATGAAAAATAGCGGGTTTTCCGCGAGGTTGTTTTTGTTTTTCCTGGTGTTCGTGTTCTGCTTCCTGAGCGGGCTGCTGGTGGGGTTGGAGTTGTTTGGCGAGAGCATGACACTGCCCCTCAATACATACAAGTGGCAGCAGTTGGTGCAGTCGGCATTCGCCTTCTTGCTGCCCCCGCTGCTTTTCGCTTCCCTGTGCCACGAGCAGCCGCTGCGCTACCTCGGTCTGTACGAGCCGATAGGGTGGCGGCAGGCGTTGCTGGTGGTGGCGGCCATGCTGGTAGCCGTGCCGTGCATCAACCTGCTGGCGTGGCTGAACGAGCAGGTACCGTTTCCCTCATTCATGTCCGGGCTGGAGACGCGCCTGCGGCTGCTGGAAGACCAAGCGCAGACGCAGACCGACTTCCTGCTGCGTGCGCCCACTTTCGGAGGGCTGTGGCTCAACCTGCTGGTGCTGACCTTGATGCCCGCACTGGGCGAGGAACTGTTTTTCCGGGGAGCGTTGCAACGGCTCTTCGGCGAGGTCATGCCCAAGGCGTGGCCCGTGTGGCTGGCGGCGTTCGTGTTCAGTGCCGTGCACATGCAGTTTTTCGGCTTCGTGCCCCGGATGCTGTTGGGCGCATTCTTCGGTTACCTGTTGCTGTGGAGCGGCAGCTTGTGGTTGCCCGTGCTGGCGCATTTGGTGAACAATGCCATTGTGGTGGTGTTCCGCTACCTGCAAATGCACTACCCCACCATACCTGACATGGACGCCCTCGGCACCGCCGACACCTGGTGGGCGAGCGTGCTCAGTGCCGTGGCGTTTGCCGCACTGGTAGTGTGCCTGCGGCGCAGTTTTGCGAAAAAGGCAAGTATTTGATACCTTTGCAGCGGCAAACGGCGGGAGGTAATCGTTCGTGTTATCGGCTTTACCCCCGGAAGGGGTGACCGTATGATACTGTTTGCTACAAACTATCTTCTTCATTCGTTTAAATATATGAACCGCATCATATTCAGTGTCTTATTCGTGATGTTGCTCGGCGCGGGAGCCGGGCGGGCGCAAATGCCCGGCACGCAGACGGCAGGCAGCGTACAGGCGGACAGTGTGGAGGCTGTGCAGCCATTTGTGCCGCACGATGTGTTCGACGACCTGGCCGCAGCCGACCCCGCCACCGGAGCCGTGGTGCGAGTGTATCAAGACACGCTCATCAACCGCCTGCTCATGGAGCGGCAACTGGTGTACAACAACCGCACGGTGAGCGGCTTCCGCGTACAAGTATTTTCCAGCAACCGGCAGCAAACGGCCAAGACCGAGGCGTTCCGCATCAAAGACCTGGTGAAGGAAAAATTCCCCGACCGGGGCGTGTACGAATCTTATTCATCGCCCTTCTGGAAAGTGCGTGTGGGCGACTTCCGCACCCGCGAGGAGGCACAGGGTCTGCTCACGGAACTGATGCAGGCTTTCCCCGACATGCGCCACGAGATGTACATCGTACCCGACAACATTTCCGTGGCGGGGACGAGGTGAAAAAGCGTGGAAACGTGGATTTGTGACATCGTGAAACCGATACGCGGTTAACAAGAAAAGAATATCCGCATTGCGCCAAATGATAAACACAATAGGCACAATAGACCAAGGAGTTGTGTCTATTGTGTTTTTGTGTTGGCAAGCGGACATTCACGTAACAAGAAAAGAAATGGAATTTGACGCAGAGAAGACGCGGCAGTTAGCCGCGCATTACAAGGCGATAATCGAGTTGCTGGGCGAGGATGCGGGCCGCGAGGGCCTGCTCAAGACACCCGACCGTGTGGCCAAGGCCATGCAGTTCCTCACGCAGGGGTATGCGCAAGACCCAGAAGAGATACTCCGCTCGGCCATGTTCACGGAAGATTACCGGCAGATGGTCATTGTCAAGGACATCGACTTCTACTCCATGTGCGAGCACCACATGCTGCCCTTCTTCGGCAAGGCGCACGTGGGCTACATCCCCAACAAGAAAATCACCGGCTTGAGCAAGATAGCCCGCATCGTGGACGTGTTTGCCCGCCGTCTGCAAGTGCAGGAGCGCATGACCACCCAAATCAAGGAGTGCATCCAGCACACGCTCAACCCCATGGGCGTGATGGTCATCATCGAGGCGCAACACCTGTGCATGCAGATGCGCGGCGTGGAGAAACAGCACTCCGTGACCACGACCTCGGACTTCACCGGCGTGTTCCAGCAGGCCAAGACCCGCGAGGAATTCATGAATCTGATACGCAACAAATAGCGACAGGATGTGATGGTGAAGCACACGGAATACATGGAATTTACTGATTGACACAGATTTATATGATACAAAAAAGCACCGGGGGGGGCGGTCCTCGGTGCTTTCCTTTGTTATAATAATCCGTGCAAATCCGTAAAATCCGTGTATTCCGTGTGCCATTATAATCCGTGGCTACTGCACTTCCTTCACCAGGTAGATAAGGGTGGGGAAGTGGTCGCTGTAGCCGTTGAGCCACACACCGCGCGAGTGAGTGCGCAGGGGCACGCCCTTGTCACGGCCTTCTTCGTTGGTGAGGAAGGAGCGGTTGAACACTTCCGCCCGCCAGTAACGCCACTCCGTGCGGGGCGCATCGAGCAGGTAGGAGGAGATGATGATTTGGTCGAACAGGTTCCACTGTCCCTGATAGGCCAGCGACCCGATGCCTTTGTCGTACAGCTGCCACATGGTGTTGTACAAGCCACCGGGCTGCACTTCGTCGCGCGTCTTGCGGGCTTGCAGCACCTGCGCCACGCTGGCATTGTAGGGGTCGTCGTTCAAGTCGCCCATGATGATGATTTTGGCCTTCGGCTCCACGCGGTAGATGGAGTCCACGATGGACTGGGTGAGGCTGGCGGCGGCCATGCGGTTGGGGCGCGAGGCCACTTCGCCCCCGTAGCGCGACGGCCAGTGGTTGACGATGACGTGTATCTTCTCGCCCAGCAGGTAGCCGCTCACCAAGAGCTGGTCGCGGGTGACGAAGTCGGGCTGCTCGGGCATGTAAAAGCGGTGCTTCACGCTGTTGGACACAGTGAACAGGCGTGGATTGTACAACAATCCCACATCGATGCCCCGGCGGTCGGGACTGTCGTAATGGACGATTTCATACGAGCGTCCCGCCAGTTCGGGCTGCGCCACGAGGTCTTCCAGCACGCCCCGGTTTTCCACCTCGGACACACCGAGGATGGCCGCGCCCACGGGCGAGCGGTCCAGCCCGATTTGCGAGATGGCGTAGGCCATGTTATGGAGTTTCGACAGGTATTTATGCCCGTTCCATTTGTTGGGTCCGTCGGGCGTGTATTCGTGGTCGTTCACATCGGGTTGGTCGATGGTGTCGAACAGGTTCTCCAAGTTGTAAAACCCCACGCAGGCTAGCTGTACGTTCACTTTACCGTCGCTGGGGGCGGTGGCGGTTCTCTTGGGAGCGCACGAGGCTGCCAGCAGGATGGCCAGCAAGGCGGCTGCGACCCGGGTCAGTTTTTTTCTCATATGTTTTGGGTTTTGTTGGTTGTCTTTCCCGTCTTTATCAGTAACAAATTTTCAGAAAGAAAGTTTGCGCGTTTGTCTTTATTCGGCAAAATTGCCTACCTTTGACTGCGCAAAGGCAGGTGCGCCTCTTGGCAGGTCTTGCCTTTTCGGCGGACAAATATAGTGAAAGTCGAGCGCAAAGCAAAAAACAAAGCTCGGCTTTGCTTTTTGGGCTTTGTCGAGGCGCATCCTATGTTATCAAATGTAAGGAAAATCATGGGCTGTCCGCCTTTCCCTGCGGGATAAAATGAGTGAGTGTTATGTATTCCATCTTCAAGAAAGAGTTGCGCACGTTTTTCAGCAATGCCACGGGCTATATCGTCATCGGGTTATTCCTGTTGCTCACCGGGCTGCTGCTGTGGGTGGTGCCGGGTGAGTACAACGTGCTGGACAGCGGTTATGCCAACGTGGACGGGCTGTTTTACCTGGCTCCGTGGCTGTTCCTCTTCCTGTGCCCGGCGGTGACGATGCGCCTCTTTGCCGAGGAACGGCAGGCGGGCACGTGGGAACTGCTGGCGACCCGCCCTATCGGCCTCACGCGCATCGTGCTGGGCAAGTACTTAGCAGGCTGGATGCTGGTGTGCCTGGCCTTGATACCCACGGTGGTGTATTACGGGTCGGTGTGGTGCATGGCCGAGCCAGTGGGCAACGTGGACGCGGGGGCGTTTTGGGGAGCATTCATCGGGCTTTTCTTCCTGTCGGCAGTATATGCGGCCATCGGCACGTTCGCCTCGTCGTTGTCGCGCAACCAGGTGGTGGCTTTCATCGTTGCGCTGGTGCTTTGCTTCTTTTTCTATTATGGTTTCGAGGTGACGGGGCGTTTCTTCTCGGGGGGAGCCACCGTGTACTTTTTGGACAACCTCGGCATCCATGCCCACTACAAATCCATGAGCCGTGGCGTACTCGATTCGCGCAACATGACGTATTTCGTGGCGGTGACAGCCTTGTTCCTCGGCGCAACCGTGTGGAGGGTAAGGAAATAGGGCTGCCCCCTCAACTCCCCCCAAGGGGGAGCTTTGCGATGGCCGCCTTGGCAACGTATGAACACAGAGTCGTACAAAGTTTTTCATTCTGTATGGCTTGCGGGGAGGGAGCGCACAGAGCCGTCCCGATGCGGAACTTCGGGACAAGCTATGTGTGCTTCCTATCGGAAATAAAACAACTATCTGTGCTATGTGTCCATCAGAGCTGCCCAAAGGAGGACGTTTGCGATTTACCGATTACACAGTTACACGATAACACAACATACATGATTCCATTAATATTAGTGACCAATGACGATGGCATCCACGCGAAAGGCCTCGGGGTGCTGGCCGGGCTGATGGCCGAACTGGGCGAGGTGGTGGTCATGGCACCGGAGACCCCGCAATCGGGACAGTCGAACGCCATCACGTCAGCCTCACCGTTGCGTTTCCGCCTAGTGGACAGCGTGGGACGCATCACCCGCTACGCCTGCACGGGCACGCCCACCGACTGCGTAAAGATGGCCTTGGAAGCCGCCTTGCCCGCCGGGCGACGGCCCGACCTGTTGGTGTCGGGCATCAACCATGGCTCGAACGCCGCCATCAACGTAATTTATTCGGGCACGATGGGAGCCGTGTTCGAAGGATGCGAGGCCGGCATTCCTTCCATCGGCTTCTCGCTGACCGACCACGGGCGCGATGCCGATTTCTCCCGCTTCGCCCCCTATGTGTCGGCCATTGCCCGCCGGGTGCTGGCCGAGGGATTGCCGCACCGGGTGTGCCTCAACGTGAACGCCCCCACTGGCACGTTGCAGGGCGTGCGCGTGGTGCGCCAAAGCGATGGTTATTGGACCAAGGGCTTCGAACGGCGCACCGACCCCTACGGACGCGATTACTATTGGATGACAGGCGAGTTCGTCAATTCCGAGCCGCAAGCCACGGACACCGACGAGTGGGCATTGGCACAAGGATATGTGTCCGTCGTGCCTACCCGTATCGACTTGACGGACTACGAAACGTTGCTGGGCATGAAAGGATGGGAAAACTTGTAGCGGGAAGTATTCGCATTCTCCCCAATCTGAAATTTGAAATTTGAAATCTGAAATCTGAAATCTCCCGATATGAACTCAAACCTTGCTCAGTTGCTGCTTGGTGTGACATGCGGGCTGGTGTTGCCCGTGGTCTTCGTGGCCGTGTACCTGTGGCGGTTTTACCCGGGCGGGGAAGGACTGGCCGCTGCTGTAGCGGGGCTGTGGGGCAGTGCCCTGTTCAGCAAGCTGATGTTGTTGGGCCTCCTACCCGACCTGGTGCTCACGTTCGTGTTGTACAAACTGGACCGTTTCCGCTTCGGGGCAGGAGTGCTGCTGGGTATGCTGCCGTTCCTGCTGCTGGGAGTGATTTAGTAGCTACAAGCTACGAGCTACAAGTACGGGTAGCGGATAGCGAGTAGCGAGTAACGGATAGCCTCCCAACCGCATGGCACTTGTAGCTCGTAGCTTGTAACTCTGTAACTAATAACTAAAAAAATGAAATACTTCATCATTGCCGGAGAGGCTTCGGGCGACTTGCACGCATCCAACCTGATGCGCGAAATCAAGCGACGGGACAAGCATGCATCGTTCTGCTTCCTGGGCGGCGACCTCATGGCAGCCGAAGGAGGCACGATGGTGCGCCATTACCGCGACATGGCTTTCATGGGCTTCATTGCGGTGGTGCGGCACGCCGGAACCATCAAGGCGAACATGCGGGCCTGTCGCCAGGCCATGACCGACTTCGCCCCCGATGTGCTGATATTGGTGGATTACCCCAGTTTCAACCTGCGCATGGCGCGTTATGCCAAGGAGCGGCTCGGCACGCTGGTGTACTATTACATCTCGCCCAAGGTATGGGCATGGAAACAGTTCCGCGTGCGCACCATCCGCCGTTATGTGGACCGCATGTTCACCATCCTGCCGTTTGAAACAGACTTTTATGCCCGCCACCGCTATGCCGTGGAATATGTGGGCAACCCTTCGGTGGACTCGGTGGCTGCCCGTCCGCATCCGGAACAAAACTTGGAAGGTTTCTGTCTGGCCAACGGCCTGCCCGTCAAGCCCGTCATTGCCCTGTTGGCGGGCAGTCGCAAGCAGGAGATAGTGGCTTGTCTGCCCACCATGTGCGCCTCGGCGGAACGGTTCACCGATTACCAGATGGTGGTGGCGGGTGCGCCGGGCGTGGAAATGGAGTTTTATGCGCAGGTCATGGGCGGCCGGACGGTGCCGGTAGTGTTCGGCCAGACTTACGACCTGCTGCAACAAGCTTCGGCCGCCGTAGTCAACTCAGGCACGGCCACGTTGGAGACGGCACTCATCGGTACGCCCCAAGTGGTGGTGTACCACGTGGCCTTCGGACGGCTGGCCTCGTTGCTCAAGAAGATGGTGATACGGGTGAAATACGTCTCGCTGGTTAATCTCATCGCCGGGCGCGAAGTAGTGAAGGAACTGGTGGCACACCGCTTCACAGAGGCCAATACCACGTTCGAGTTAGAACTGCTATTGCGCAACGAGGCTTACCGCGATGCCATGCTCGACGGTTACGCCCGGGTGCGTAAGACATTGGGCAAGCCCGGTGCCGCCGCCAACGCCGCCCGCAAGATAGTGGCCTATCTGCGTGCCGACCGGCGTAAGCGTTAAAAAGGAGTAACACGCAGGTAACATAAGATAATACGAATTGGAGGAACGCGACTGACGCAAAAAACGCAAATGCTTCTTTTGCCCATTTTCTTACCTTTTTCCCGCAGATAAGATAAGGGAGGAGCATTTTCCGTTCCTACGTATCGTAGGGCGTTGCCCTACGCTGAATGCCCCCAAGGCCGTTGACCTGCCCCCACGCATCCGCACTTGTAGCTCGTAGCTGAAACACCCTTACTACAAGCTTTGCGGTTTCAGATTCTTTTTCTTACATTTGAGGCGTTGAAACCAAACACAACCTGTCATGCATAGCTTTGCCTATAGGTGCAAAGGTTCTGTCTGGAAGCTATTTTCATAGTGCTTTTTGCTGTTGAACTCTTTTAAAAAGTTGGCTTATGTATAAATTCTTTTTCATAGGACTATATTGCTTATATATAAATGCCGTGGTAGGTCAACAAAGAGAACTGGACACATGGATAAATGTGACTCACGAAGTAAATCAACTAACATTTGAGGATAAAACCATCCAACAAAAATTGGAACGTGCTCTATTGGGTTCACAAAAAGAATTCTCAGATGAATTTGAGTACTACCGTTATTTTCATTTATATGTTGAATCAGATACAAGTTGCCAGCTATTAGAATTTCGCTTAAGTAATTATCCATATAAATCCGAAGATCTTATTGGTTTTTTCCCCTTGAAACAATATTTGGTTTTCGTCCACAACGAGTTACCAGCTTTCCTTAAAGTCAAAGATGTAAAAAAAAGTTTTTCATATACGGAATGGAAAATTGGTAATTTCACAATAAGGGAGGATGATACACCTTGTTGGGTTATCAAGTACCGTGACCATTCTCTTAAGGTATTACGCAATCCAAAAGGAGAAGTAGAATTTTAGAGTTTAATATGAGTGTTGATACCGGAACAGAACTTAATTTCATACAGTTTTGATTATGAAGAGAGCAATACATCTTGCTTTTTGCTTTGTCTGCCTTACTTCTGCCGGGCAAATAAATTGCGAAAAAGATTTCTTTCTTTACTTTGAAGCGTACAATCACATTGTCAAACTTAGGGAAAACAAAATCAAAATTATAGCCGTAAGCGATTCTATTGTCGATTTAGACCGATATTGGATTTCTCCCGAATTAGAAAAGTATCCTATAGCCAAAAGGCAGCTAAACACTTTTCGTGAAAATAAAAAATATGTTTGGACCGAACCTTATTATTGCTCATGCTTGGACGCACTTTGTACAAAAGAACACAGCACAACGTCAGCGACTCACATTTTGTTTTTTTCGCAGGTGGAAGATAATATTTTACTTGCAGAATTACTTCCCTGCACAAATACATTTATCGTTGGTGCCGAGGGAACAGATTGCCTTTCGATGTCTTATGACAAATTATCAATGTTTACTTTAGCAAACAGGTATCTGTTCATTTTCAACACTGATAGCTCCATAAGTTTATTCCTAAAGGAGAAGATGATTTATGAATAGGCAAAACGTTCTTTACCGATCTCTTTCAGTGCAAGTGTATCTTTATCAGCAGGGTGTTTTTTACCACAAAAAAGGGGATTTTATGTGCAAAGGATTTTATGCAGCACCATAGACTATACTGCCGACTTTACCGAAGTAAATGTAAAAAATGCTTATAGGCTGAAGTACCACCTTTTTTTTCACTACCTTTGCCCCGCGGAAACGAGCACTGACACGGGCACATGCGCCGGTGGAAGGGGTAACGTGTGTCCGCACGGCCTGTTTGTGCCAACAGGAGGTTCGGTTTTTTGACACGCCCTCATTTCAACATCAAAACAGAAAAAAGAGTTTCCGGCTGGATGCAAGTTCGTAACCGATTATATCCTTGTAACGTCAGCAGACTGCTGCTTGCATTGCTGTTGCTGTCCGCCCCGTGCCTGCTCGGCTTCGGACAGTCGCCGGACACAAGGCTACCAGCCGATACGCTTGCGGTGAGCCTGCCGCAAGACAGCACGGATACGATGCCCGCCCCTGAACTGTCTGCGTCCGACACGACCCTTGCCCCGCTGCCTGCCGACACTCTCTCCCCCAAAAAGAAATCGAACCCGCTGGATGCCAAGATAGAATATGCCGCCCAGGACTCTATCGTGTTCTGGAGCAACGGCACGGGCTTCCTGCACGGCGAGGGCGATGTGAAGTACAAGAACATCACCCTGAAGGCCGAATATATCCGCGTGAAGATGGACAGCAGCCTGCTGTATGCCAAAGGCACGGTGGACAGCATCGGTGACCCGGTGGGCGACCCAATATTCGGCGAAGGCGAGTCGGAATACAATTCGAAAGAAATCACCTACAACCTACAGTCAGGCAAAGGCTTCGTGAAAAATGCAGTGACGCAACAGGGCGAGGGCTACATCGTGAGCGAGAACACGAAAAAGGTTGGCAATGACAACATGCTGGCCGTGGCCGGAGCCAAATACACCACCTGCGACGACCACGACCACCCTCACTTTTACCTCAACATCAAGAAAGGGAAAGTGGAGCCTGGCAAACACATCGTATCCGGGCCTGCCAACCTGGTGGTAGCCGATGTGCCGCTGCCGGTGGTCATCCCTTTCGGCTTTTTCCCTTTCACTGACCAATATTCGTCGGGCTTGCTAATGCCCACCTTCGCCGACGAATTGACCCGAGGCATGGGGTTAGTAAACGGGGGCTACTACTTCGCCTTCAACGATTACTTCGACTTAGAACTGCGCGGCGAGGTGTATACCAAAGGTACTTGGGGCATCACGGCCAACACGGGCTACATCAAGAAATACAAGTTCAGCGGCAACGTCAACATCAACTACCGCGAAGACGTGACAGGTGAAAAGGACATGCCCGATTATCAGAAAGCCAAGAGTTTCCGCGTGAGCTGGTCGCACCGCCAGGATGCCAAGGCCAACCCGTACCGCACCCTGTCGGCCAGCGTCAACTTCTCCACCGCCGCCTACAACCGCAACAACATCAACGCCTATTACGACCCGGCGGTCAACTCGCAGAACACCAAAAGTTCGAGCATCACGTTCACGCAACGTTTCGCTCGCATTCCCGCCCTGTCCATCTCGGGGGGGATGCAGCTGACGCAGCGTACCAGCGACTCCACCATCAACCTGTCGCTGCCCAACCTCTCCATCGCCGTGAGCCGCATCTACCCGCTCAAGCGCAAGAACCCCGTGGGCAAAGAACGTTGGTATGAAAAAATATCCATGAGCTACAGCGGTACGCTGGCCAACAGCATCCAGACGAAGGAAAACCTGCTGTTCAAGTCCTCCTTCGCCCGCGACTGGAAGAACGGCATGAGGCACTCCATTCCCATCTCGGCCTCGTTCAACCTGTTCAACTACATCACCGTGACCCCCAGCTTCACCTACAACGAACGCTGGCACACCAGTTCGTACCGCAAGCATTGGGACGACCAACTCAACCAGGTGGTGACCGACACCGTGTACGGCTTCAACCGCAACTACGACTTCAGCGGGAGCATCTCGGCGCAGACCAAACTCTACGGCTACTACATCCCGTTCCGCAAATGGTTCGGTGACAAAATCGACCGCATCCGCCACGTGATGACCCCCAGCATCGGATTTTCCTACCATCCGGACTTTTCCAACCCGATGTGGGGTTTCTACGAATCGTACATCGAACCTGACCCGCTGGGCCAATATCCCGGTTACCGCGAGGTGCGTTATTCCAAATACGACGGCACCATGTACGGCGGTCCCAGCGCGGGTGAGTCGGGAAGCATCACTTTCTCGTTAGCCAACAACTTGGAAATGAAAGTGCGCAACGACAACGACACCACGGGCAAGGAACCATTCAAAAAAATAAGCCTCATCGACAACTTCTCCATCAACGGCAGCTACAACCTGATGGCCGACTCCATGAACCTGTCCACCATCAGTGCCAACCTGCGTCTAAAGCTGGGCAAGAACAAGACGCTCAACCTCAGCGGCAGCTTCGACCCCTACATGTACAAGCTGGACAGCAACGGTCGGCCCTACAAGAGTGGCGACTTCACGTGGCAACACGGCATGTTCCCGCACTTCCTCGGCACAAGCGCGTCATACACGCTGACGCTGAACAATGACACTTTCAAAAAACTGGCAGCCCGCCTGCGTGGCGAAGACCCGGACAAGATAGGCGAAAACCCCGATCAAGAAAACGGAGAAAATGCCTCCGCCGAGGAAGAACAAAGCACCAGCAGCCGGGTTAGGAAAAAAGAACGGGCAGAAATGGATGCCGAAGGGTACGAGAAGTTGAACATGCCTTGGAACATCAACATCAGCTATTCGGTGAACTACCGCCCGTCCAATGAATTCAACTACGACAAAATGCGCTACAAGATGCGTTTCTCGCACTCGCTGCAACTGTCGGCCAACCTGAACCTGACCAGCAACTGGAGCATATCGGGAAACACGTCGTTTGACTTCGAGGCGAAAAAGTTCACCCAAATGAACGTCAACGTGACCCGCAACCTGCACTGCTGGACCATGACCGCCAACTTCGTTCCCTTTGGCTACTACAAGTCATATAACTTCCGCATCGGCGTAAATGCCAGTATGCTACAAGACTTGAAATACGAAAAGCAAAGTCGGTACAGTTCCAACCCGGTGGTGTGGTACTAAACAGAGGTGAGAAGCAAGAACAGGCGAGGTGAAAGTAGAAAGGGGAAAAGACAAATTCGTGATAATCCGTGTGCCAATCTGAAATTTGAAATATAGTAAACAATAAAGTTATGAAAATTGCAAACAACAAATTCGTGTCGGCGGAGTATGAATTATACGTCGACGGTGCCAATGGCAATGGCGAACTGGAACTGATGGAACGTGCCACGTCTGAACAACCGCTCACGTTCATCTTCGGGATAGGCATGATGCTCCCCAAGTTCGAAGAAAACCTACTGGGTCTGGGGGCTGGCGACACCTACGAGTTCACTATCCCGAACGAAGAGGCTTACGGCCCTTACGATGACGACTACGTGGTGGAATTGGAACGCTCGGTATTCGAAGTGGACGGCAAATTCGATGCCGAAATAGTGCGTGAGGGCAATGTAGTGCCACTCATGGATACCGAAGGCAACCGCATGAACGCCATGGTAGTATCGGTCACCCCCGACAAGGTGACGGTAGACCTGAACCACCCCCTGGCCGGTGAAAACCTGCACTTCAAGGGCAAAGTACTCGAAGTGCGCGATGCGACAGAACAGGAATTGGCTGCCCTCATGGGCGGTGGATGCGGAAGCTGCGGTTGCGGCTGTGGCTGCGACGACGATGATTGCTGCGGCGGAGGCTGTAGCGGATGCCACTAAGCAGAACAGAAAGGAATAACGTGAAATGCGCAAATCAACGCAAATGAAGTAGTTTTTATTTGCGTATATTTGCGCATTTTGCGTAATTTGCGTTCCTGTAAATCGTAAATCTGTAAATCGTAAAATTCCCCGCTCATGTCCAACACCTTTGGAAAGATATTCACGTTCACCTCGTT
Source organism: uncultured Bacteroidales bacterium (assembly GCA_949297975.1). Lineage (GTDB taxonomy): Bacteria > Bacteroidota > Bacteroidia > Bacteroidales > Paludibacteraceae > QVMH01. The sequence goes on along the minus strand of CASFUX010000134.1, from coordinate 26,558 downwards.
CGGCGAATCACACGGACGGGCGATAGGTGGCATTATCGATGGCTGCCCTCCCTTGGTGGAGATAGACGAGGCATTCATCCAGTACGAACTGGACCGCCGTCGCCCGGGGCAATCGGACATCACCACCCCGCGCCGGGAAGACGACCGGGTGGAGTTTCTCTCCGGCATCTTCGAAGGACGGACCACCGGCACACCCATTGCCTTCGTTATTTGGAACGGCAACCAACGCAGTACCGATTATGACCACCTGCGGGAGGTGTACCGTCCCTCGCATGCCGACTTCACGTACCAACAAAAATACGGCATCCGCGACCATCGGGGCGGGGGACGCAGTTCCGCTCGCGAGACAGCGGCTCGCGTGGTGGCCGGTGCCATCGCCAAGCTGGCCTTGCGCCAGGCTGGCATCGAAATCACGGCCTACACCTCGCAGGTAGGGCACATCGCCATGACACTGCCCGCAGACCGCATTGACCCGTCCGAAATAGAAAAGAACATCGTGCGCTGCCCGCAACCAGAAATTGCCGAACAAATGATTGACTACATCCGCCAATTGAAAGCCGAAGGCGACTCCATCGGTGGCATCGTGACGTGCGTTGTCAAGCACCTGCCCGCCGGGTGGGGCAACCCCATCTTCGACAAACTGTCGACGCGGCTGGCACAGGCCATGTTCAGCATCAACGCGGTGCACGGGTTCGACTACGGCATGGGATGGGATGGCGTGGCCCTGAAAGGCTCGGAGCAGAACGATGCCTTCATGACAAAGGAAGGAAAAATAACAACCGCAACAAACCGCTCTGGCGGCATACAAGGGGGAATAAGCAACGGGCAGGATGTCTATTTCCGCGTACTGTTCAAGCCCGTGGCCACCATAGCGAAGTGCCAGCACACAGTGGATGTGCATGGACAGGAAGTGCTTCTGGAAGCCCATGGCCGCCACGACCCCTGCGTACTGCCCCGTGCCGTGCCTGTGGTGGAGGCCATGGCCGCCATCGCTTTGATGGATTTCTACATGCTGGCACACGGATGATGAGGAATTTTATTTCCCTTAAAAAACTGAGGATTTGTATTCATTTTGATAGTTATTTGGGACGCAGTCTCAATTTGATATCTCGCAACTATTCAGACCGCTGCCTGCATTGTCTTATACCAAACTCACGTTCCGTAGCTTTTGTAAACGTCCCCTGTAAGGAAGACCGGGGCTGTACGCACCTATCCCGGTTTCTTTTTCTTTGACTTCGCCCGTGACATCACCCCTTTCTTTATTTGCAATTAATGTTAAATAACCCTCCCCCGCCGTGCACGCTGTCCCGATATTGGGAGATTATCACTACTTTTGCCCTTAAATATTTCGATGGGTATGAAATTTTTGGCATAAATGCACGTTTACATCTTTAGTCAATCACGTATAGGGAGTCACATGTATTTTAAATCCAAAACATTCATACTCGTTTGTTTATTATGCGGTTTGTGCCTGCCGTCCCACGCGCAGCTGAACGACTACCGGGCCGAAATCGGCGTGCTGGGCGGGGCGGCGTACTACTTGGGCGATGCCAACCTCACGCCATTCAGGCATACCACGATCGACTATGGGGCTTTGTTTCGCTACCGGTTCGACACGCGTTTTGCGGCGCGGGCCGAAGTGAGCAGGGCCAGGCTGTACGGCGGGAGCGGCGAGACGGCGTTCGACCACGCGGTCAACATGCTGGATTTGTGCGGAGAATTCAACTTCTTCGACCTGGAGCGGAACGAGTACAAGCGTTTCAGCAAGACGTTTGCCCCTTACCTGTTCGTGGGCGTGGGGTTCATGGATTATTCCTATGAGCAGGCACGCACGTTGGGCGTGAGCATTCCGTTCGGAATCGGTATCAAGGTGAAACTGGGCGGGCGGTTCAACTTCAACGCCCAATTCTCCAACCGGCTGCTGCTGAAGGACGACCTGGAGGGCGTGGCCGCGTATAACGACCCGAATGGCCTGAACGGAGGCAACCTGTTGAACAACGACCTGTTGCAGACGCTCACGGTAGGCATCACGTTCGACATCTGGAAGAGGGGTTGCGATTGCCACAAACTATAAAAGGATTAACAAACAAGACAAAGACTACGAGATGGCTTACAAAGAGAAGATCGACATGTCGCGCCTGCCCGTGCACATCGCCGTCATCATGGACGGTAACGGCCGATGGGCCCAGCAACGGGGATACGACCGGATTGTAGGGCATCAGAACGGGGTGACCTCGGTACGCGAAACGACCGAAGCCGCCGCCGAAATCGGCATAAAATACCTCACCCTATACGCATTCTCCACCGAAAACTGGGGACGCCCCAAGCAGGAAGTCGATGCCTTGATGGAACTGCTGGTGGACACCATAGAGAAGGAAACGCCCACGCTGAATAAAAACAACGTGCGCTTGCGGGCCATCGGCGACTTGAGCCGCCTGCCCGAAGGAGCGGAAAACAAACTGCGGAACTGCCTGAAGCAAACGGAAACCAACACGGGGCTGAACCTGGTGCTGGCATTGAGCTATTCCGCACGGTGGGAAATAACCGCCGCCGCACAAGCCATGTGCCGCGATGCCCGAGACGGCAGGCTGAACCCCGACGACATAACGGACCGGGTGGTGGCTTCGTACCTGGACACCCGCGACATGCCCGACCCCGACCTGCTCATACGCACCAGCGGCGAACAGCGCATCAGCAATTTCCTGCTGTGGCAGCTGGCCTACACGGAGCTGTACTTCACGGAAACGCATTGGCCCGACTTCAGGAAGGAAAACTTCTACCAGGCCATTTACGAATACCAGCAACGTGAACGGCGGTTCGGGAAATGACGGAAAGGAGAATAACGGAATAATAAAACGATTGATTAACCGAGTAACCCGTAACTTTGTAATTTGTAATTGACTAAATGCAAACAAAGACGCTGCTCTTATATATGCTTTTGGGGGCCTTTTCCGGCGGAACCGCATTCGCCCAAACCGATGCGGTAGCGGAAAACGACTCGACCCAGTTGCCCGTCATCGAGTACGGAAGTATGCCCCGGAAATACGAAATAGCCGATATCCGCATTTCAGGAGCCGACAACTACGAGGACTTCGTGCTCATCGGCTACTCCGGGCTGGCCGTGGGTGACATCATCAGCGTGCCGGGCGACGAGGTGACCAATGCCACCAAACGCTTCTGGCGGCAAGGACTTTTCTCCGATGTCAAAATATACGCCGACAAGATAGAGGACGACAAAATATGGCTGCATATCGCGCTAAAACAACGCCCGCGCATCTCGACCATCAACTACCACGGGCTGAAAAAGGCGGAGGTGGACGACCTGAAGCCCCGGCTGGGTCTGGTGGAAGGCAGCCAGATAACCCCTAACATATCCGACCGCGCCAAGACGGTCATAGAAAAGGTGATGGAGGAAAAAGGCTTCTCCAACGCCGAGGCTACCGTGCTGCAACGCAACGACCCCGACAAGCCGGGGCACGTGATAGTGGACGTGCATGTGGACAAGAAGCTGAAGACCAAAGTGCACGCCATCTACATCACGGGAAACAAGGCCTTGACGTATAACCAGATTAACCGCGCCATGAAGAAGACCAACGACCCCAGTTGGATGAACTTCTTCCGCACCAAGAAATTCGTTCGCGAGGAATACGAGAAGGACAAGGTGGCCGTCATCGAAAAATACAACGAGGTGGGCTACCGCGATGCCTATATCGTGGCCGACAGCGTGGTGCCCTTCGATGACAAAACCGTGGACGTGTACCTCACCATCAGCGAGGGCGATAAATACTACATCCGCAACATCGACTGGGTGGGCAATACCATTTACCCCTACGAATTCCTCGACGAGGTGCTCGGCATCAAGAAAGGCGACGTGTACAACTACAAGCAGCTTACCGAACGCCTTTACTCCGATGACGACGCGGTGAGCAAGCTGTACCAGGACCGCGGCTACCTGTTCTCCAACATCGAACCGGTGGAAACGCATTTCGAGGGCGACTCCATCGACTTCGAGATGCGCATTTACGAAGGAAAGCCCGCCACTATCAACGAGATTAATATTATAGGTAACGAGCGGGTGTACGAACACGTCATCCGCCGCGAACTGCGCACCAAGCCGGGGCAGCTCTACAGCCAGTCGGAGGTGATACGTACCCTGCGCGAACTGGCACAGATGGGGCACTTCGACCAGGAGCAGCTGATGACCGACTTCCAGAACGGCGGCATATCGCCTAACCCGGAAGAAGGCACCGTGGACCTAAACTACCAGTTGAAAACCAAGGGGAGCGACCAAGTGGAATTTTCGCTCGGATGGGGTGCCACGGGCATCGTGGGCAGCCTGGGGTTGAAGTTCACCAACTTCGCCATCCAGAACCTGTTCCGTCCCGAAATGTACAAGATTGTGCCGCAAGGCGAGGGGCAGACTTTCTCCATCAACGCCCGCACCAACGCCCGTTACTACAACTCGGTGAGCCTGTCGTTCCTCGAACCGTGGTTGGGTGGCAAGCGACCCAACTCGCTCTCCGTGTCGGCCTACTTCGCCTCGCAGTCGGGCATCAGCGACCGCTGGTATGAATATTATAATAATATGTACAGCAGCATGTACAATTATTACAATCCGTATTACTACGGCTATGGGGGATACTACGGCGGCTACTACAACAACTACTATAACAGTTATTACGACAGCTACTACAATTCGCAGCAATACGAAACCGATCCCGAAAAATACATGCGCACCTTGGGGGTATCGGTGGGTTACGGTAAACGCCTGAAATGGCCCGATGACTTTTTCACGTTCTACGGAGAATTGTCGTACCAGCTATACATGCTGAAAGACTGGTGGCAGGTGCTCTACCCGTTGGGCGATGGCAATTACCACTCCATCAGCTTGAACATGAACCTCAGCCGCAACTCCATAGACAACCCCATCTACACCCGCAAGGGGTCCGAGTTCTCGCTGGGCATCCAGGTTACACCACCCTACTCCCTCTTCCGGGGCGATGTGGACTACGCCTCCATGTCGTTGCAGGATCGCTATGCTCGCTACAACTTCATCGAATACCACAAGTGGAAGTTCAGCGCGAAGATGTTCACCCCGCTGTCGCAAGACGAGAAACTGGTGCTTATGGGGCGTGCCGAATTTGCCTATCTGGGCCACTACAACGAATACCTGCGTTCGCCTATCGGTACTTACGTGCTCGGGGGCGATGGCATGACGGCCTACACCAGCTACGGCGAAGAGTATGTGGCCATGCGCGGTTACGAGTCGGGTAGCCTGACTCCTTATGATTCGCAATGGGGCACGTACAAGGGCTTCCTGTACAACAAGTTCACGTTGGAACTGCGGTATCCGCTTTCACTGGAACAGAATGCCACCATCTGGGCGTTGGCTTTCGTGGAAGCCGGTAATGCCTACAACGGTTTCAAAAACTACAACCCGTTCAATCTGAAGCGTTCGGCCGGGGTGGGCGTGCGCATCTTCCTGCCCATGTTCGGGCTGATGGGTATCGACTGGGCCTACGGCTTCGACAAGGATAACCAAAGCGGTGGCATAGGCGGCAGCCAGTTCCACTTCGTGCTGGGACAAGAACTTTAACAATTAATAATTAACAATTGACAATTGATAGTTAGGCCGTAAGCATAAGGTGCACGAGCAACTCTCAACTGTCAACTCTCAACTGAAAAAGGGCACGCTTTTTGTTACGTAACCATTAGATAAACATCGTCAACCGCCGACAGCGAACTATTATTGACTGCCAGCTGTTGACAGTAAAAAACAAGATGATATGAAAAAGCTCATTCTTACAATCGGTTTGATGGCTGGCATGGCCGTTGCCATCAGTGCGCAGAAGTTCGCCATGGTGGATATGGAGTATATCATGAAGAATATACCCAGCTATGAAGCTGCCGAAGAACAGTTGAACCAAATCTCCAAAAAGTGGCAGACGGAAGTGGAAACCCAGATGCAGGAAGTGGAACAACTGTACAAGAATTATCAGACGGAACTCGTGTTCCTTTCCGAAGAAATGAAGGTGCAACGCGAGGAAGAAATCATTGCCAAGGAAAAAGCGGCCAACGAACTGAAGCGTAAATATTTCGGACAGGACGGCGAATTGTTCAAGAAGCGTGAAAGCCTGATGAAGCCTATCCAGGACGAAGTGTACACCGCTTTGCAGGAAATCACCAAGGAAGAGGGCTATGACCTCGTGTTCGACCGCAGTTCGGCCATGTCGGTCATCATCGCCTCGCCCAAGCTCGACATCAGCGACGAGGTGCTGCAAAAGTTGGGATATTCAAAATAAATTCATACATTTGCGCCTTTAAAACCAAAAACAAACGATAAGTAAAACTTAAAAACAAAGTCATGTTGAAGAAAACGGTAATATTAATGCTTTGCGCACTCCCCATGTTTGCAATGGCTCAAGACAAGTTCGGCCACGTCAATTCGCAGGAAATCCTGATGGCCATGCCGGAATTCAAGACCATCCAATTGACGTTGGACACCTTGCAGACCCAGTGGGAGAACGAAATGGTGAAAATGCGTGAAGAATACCTCACCAAAATCCAGGAGTTCCAAGACAAGCAGGCCACCATGCCCGAGAGCATCAAGCAGGCCCGCCAAAGCGAAATAGCCGACTTGGAACAGCGCATCGCCACGTTCCAGCAAACTGCCAGTGCCGACTTGCAACAGCGGCACCAGGAATTGCTCACGCCGGTTATTGAGAAGATAAGGAAAGCCATCGAAGAAGTGGGCAACGAAAACGCTTTCACCTACATCTTCGACCTGTCTGCCCAAAGCATCATTTACCAGTCGCCCAAGTCCAACGATGTTACCCCGTTGGTGAAGAAAAAATTGGGCATCTAATTTGTAAAAGAATATAAAATGAAAAGGCTGGCTCGCAAGGCCGGCCTTTTTAGTTGATAGTTGACAGTTGATAATTGACAGTTAACTTGTTCGATAAAGTGCGCGAACAACTATCAACTATCAATTGTCAATTATCAACTATCAACTGCCAACTGACTATGCAAGCCGACATCCACCTGCCCGCCTCCAAAAGCATCAGCAACCGCGTGCTGATACTGAACGCCCTCTCATACAGTCCCTACGAGATAGAAAACTTGTCGGACAGCGATGATACCCGCGTGCTGGCCCGCGTGTTCGATTCCAACGACACCCGCTTCGATGTGGGAGCGGCAGGCACGTCCATGCGCTTCCTCACCGCTTTTCTGGCCAAGACGTTGGGCGAATGGACCATCACCGGCAGCGAACGCATGAAGCAACGTCCCATCGGCATCCTGGTCGATGCGCTGAACAGCCTCGGGGGCAAGGTGGAATACTTAGAGAAAACCGGTTATCCGCCCCTGCACATCTACGGCAGTGCCCTCACGGGCGGTGAGATTGAACTGGACGGCAGCGTGAGCAGTCAGTACATCTCCGCCCTCATGATGATAGCCCCCTACATGCAGCACGGGCTGCGCATCCGCCTGGCGGGGCGGGTGGTATCACGCCCCTACATTCGCATGACGGCGGGGCTGATGCAGACATTCGGAGTGACCGCCACGTGTACGGACGATGTTATCGACATACGTCCGCAGACGTACCGCCCCGTTCCTTTTACCGTGGAGTCCGACTGGTCGGCGGCATCTTATTGGTACGAGATGTTGGCTTTCGAGGGGCGCGGGCAGGTGTTCCTGCACGGGTTGCAAGCCGACAGCCTGCAAGGCGACAGCCAAGTAGCCACCCTGTTCCAACGCCTGGGCATCGCCACCGAATACCTGCCCGGCGGCGTGCGCATCACCCCAAGCGGCATTCCCGCCGTGACGCATTTGCAATACGACTTCACCGACCAGCCCGACCTGGCCCAAACGCTGGTAGTGACTTGCTGCCTGATGGGCATCTCCTTTCATTTCAGCGGACTGAACAGCTTGAAAATCAAGGAAACCGACCGCATCGCCGCCCTCATCCGCGAATTGCGCAAGCTGGGCTACGTGCTGCACGAACCTGCCGACGGTGCACTCGCTTGGGACGGCACCCGTTGTCCGGCCGACGAGCACCCTTCCATCGCCACCTACGATGACCATCGCATGGCCCTGTCGCTGGCTCCGGTAGTCCTTCTCCGCCCCCTCACCATCGAGCACCCCGAAGTGGTGAGCAAGTCGTACCCCAACTTCTGGCGCGACGTGGAGGGAATTATCGGGGGACGCAAATGACGCGAATAGCCGCAAATTTATTTCTTACGTGAGTTTGGCTTCAGATTTGCCCTCTTGTACCGAAATATTTTCCGTTTTCTGCGGAGATGTTTTCCCAATCGTGAGCACAACTTTTACAGCCCACAGTTATGGGTTATACAACTCACAGTTATGGGTTGTACGACCCACAGTTATGGGTTATACAACCCACAGTTGTGGGTCGTAGAATTTGTGCTCACGATCGGGAAAAGTTCTGCTCATGGTCAGGAAAACCTCTGCTTATGTTTTGAAGAAAATATATCGAACTCGTGTATTTCCTTATTTTTGCCTCAACTTTTTTATCTTTGTTGTCTAATTAAACATCCTATTTCTTATGAAGCAAACCATTCTTACATTATGCCTGGCAACCTTGTTGGCGGGTTGCGGTGGCAAGGGTAACCGTGCCGCACAGGGCACGAGCGGCAACCCGGTGATCGACGGCTGGTATGCCGACCCGGAGGCCATCATTTACGATGACACGTACTGGATTTATCCCACATGGAGCGATGTGTTCGAAAATCAAGTATTTTTCGACTGTTTCTCATCCAAGGATTTGGTGACATGGACGAAACACCCTGCCATTCTCGACACGACGGAGGTGCGTTGGGCCAAGCGGGCCATGTGGGCACCCTCCGTCATCCGCAACGAGGGGCATTACTACCTGTTCTTCGGTGCAAACGACGTGCATCCCGGCGAGGTGGGCGGCATCGGCGTGGCGGTGGCCGACCGCCCCGAAGGTCCTTACCGCGACTTGTTAGGATGCCCCCTTATCGGCGAAGTGGTCAACGGCGCACAACCCATCGACCAGTTCGTATTCCGCGACGATGACGGTACGCATTATATGTACTACGGCGGTTGGGGGCATTGCAACGTGGTGAAACTCAGCGACGACTTTACCCGCCTCGTGCCTTTCCCCGATGGCGAGGTGTACAAGGAAGTGACCCCGGCGAACTACACCGAGGGGCCGTTCATGCTGAAGCGGGGAGGCCGCTACTACTTCATGTGGAGCGAAGGGGGATGGGGCGGCCCGGATTACTGCGTGGCTTATGCCATAGCCGATTCGCCGCTCGGCCCCTTCCACCGCATCGGTAAAATATTGGAACAAGACTCCGCCGTAGCCACCAGTGCCGGACACCATTCCGTGTTGCACGTGCCGGAGTCGGACGATTACTACATCGTGTACCACCGCCGTCCGCTGGGCGACAATGCCCGCGACCACCGCGTGACATGCATTGACCGCATGGAGTTCGACCAAGACGGATATATCCGCCCGGTCAAAATCACTTTCGAAGGAGTCAAGGCCAGGGAGATAGGTGAAAGGGAAAAGTAGAAAGGGAAAAGTTTAAAGGTGAAAGAAGAAAGGAGAAGATGACCGGGTAAAATCAAGGCCAACGGCCTTGTGGCACTCAACGTAGGGCAACGCCCTGCGAGCAGAGGCAAGAGAAGAAATTTGCGTTCCTCTGATCTGAAATCCGACAAATGCCTTACTCAATGACCCCGATGCGCATGATGGCATCCTCGAAGTCGGCTGCGGGTATCAGGGCCTTGTTGCGCACGCGGGTGCGGTAGTTGTAGATGGTGGCCAAGGAATAGTGCAGGAAGTCGGCTATCTGCGAGCTGTCATTGATGCCCAAGCGGATGAGGGCGAAGATGCGAAGCTCGGTGTTGAGCAGCTCGTTGTTCTTGGGACGAAAACGCTCGCTTTCGGGCATCAGGGCGTTGAAGTCGTCTATGAAAGTGGGGTACAGGTCGAGGAATATGGTGTCGAACAAGCTATTCAATTCCTTCAGCTCGGCCTCCACCATGTCGCGCGACTTCAACATCTTGTACAACTCGGCGGTGCGGTTTTCGAGGGCTTTCTTGTTCAACATGTTTTGATAGTTCTCCAACTTGCGGATGTACACCGAGCAGATGGTGAGGAACTGGCTGATGTACGTCTCTTTCAAATGGTTGGCCTCGGACAGTTCCCTGTTAAACTCCCTGATCCGCTCATTGGCGCGACGGGCTTTCTCGTTCGATTTTTTCAGACTTTCGTTCAGCACCTTGAGTTGGCTGTTCGCCTCGGACAAAGCCATGCGCGTCTTGTTCAGTTTCTTCATCTGCCGCATGACAAACAGCATGGCCACCAGCAACGAGAGCGACAGCAAGCCGATGCACGCCGTAAGCCAACGCAGGCGGTTGCGCTGCCCCTGTACCTTCTGCTGGTACGCCCGCTCGATGATGGGGAATATCTGCGAAATCTCCACCATGCGGAAGCTGACGTTGGCAAACATGGCATCCTCCATCGAGCGGTATATGTAGCGGTAGGCACGCTCGATGTCGTCGGTCTCGTAGCACACCACGGCGAGGGCGCGCAGGGCGGCATTTTCCTTGATGCCGTTACAAGCATCGGCTATGGCGGCTATGGCGAAGTACTTTTTCTGCATTTCGTAGTCGCCCGCCCGCCGGTAGCACTGGGCGATGCTGTGCGCCTGTCTGGCCTGGTCGTGAGTGCCCGGCTCTATCTTGCGGTACAACTCGAAATAGAGCGACAGAGCTTCTTCGTAACGTCCCTCACCCGATAGTTTGTCGGCCAGGCGGCTCTTGTACTCGTCGCTTTCCTTGTCGAGCAGGCGCACCAACTCGCTCCGGCAATCGCGGATGCGTTTTTCTATCTCAGCATCACCCCCGTGCGGGTAAAGGGAAAGCAAGTGGAGGTAGGTGGCATAATATTGCCGTTGCAAATCCTTGTTCAAGGCATGCACGGGAATGGAACGAAGCAACTCAGCGGCATCAATGAAGCGGCTTTTGATAGTGTACACGGTGGCCAGGCGCAACTTCGACTCGATGAGCCAGCCACGTTTGCCCAAAGTTTCGGCCAGCCGGATACCTTGCTTGGCATACACGATGGCAGAGTCGGGCTTGAAAGGATAATACAGGTCGTACAGTTTCCGGTTGATTTCGTACCGCTGTGCAGGCAACAGGCTGGGGATGCCAAACGACTGCTTGTAGTCGGCTATCTTGCGCTCGCGCTGCTGCACGTACAAGTCGCCTTGCTGCAATACCCGGTCCAGTTCGGCAAACAGGGAATCGACCTCGCTCCGCCTCGCAAACAAGGACGGCAAGGTCAGCAATATTAATAATATGAAAGCAACAGGCTTCTTCATGGGGGAGTTTACCCTTTTTACCGCCCACAAAGATAGACGTTTTGGTTGGATTTAGCACACGGAATACACGGATTGAACAGATTTACACGGATTGGGGAACGCAAATGACGCAAAGGGCACAAATGAACGCACATTTATCTTCCAAAACAAAATCGCGGAACGCCACAAAGGACGCTCCGCGATTTTTTGTTATTGCAGATTTCGGATTGGGGAGGGGAACGCGAATGGCGCAAATGGCACGAATGAACGCACATTTCTTACCTTTCACTCCTCGCCTCTGCCCGCAGGGCGTTGCCCTACGCTGAGTGCCACAAGACCGTTGGCCTTGGGCGGAGGGGCGGAAGATGTACCACTCAACCCCAACCGACTTCTGATTTCTGACTTACCTCATCACCACTTTGCAGGCTTCGCCATCTACTGCCACCACATACGTACCGGTGGGCAGGGCGGTGTACAATTCAGCCGATTGGGTTTCGGCCACGCAAGCCCCCATGAGGTTGTACACGCGGATGTTCGCCGCTTCAGCACAGCGTACCGACAACGTGCCGTCGGCCGTCAGCACTTGCGCTTTGCCGCTTTCCAGCAGTGACACGCCCGTGCCCGTACCCGGTTCGGGCACGTACAGTTCGCTTTCGTTCACCACGAGATTACTTACTTGCCAACGCCCGGCAAGGTCCTGCCCTGTGGTGTGCCATTGGATGTATTCCACCATGAGAGGATACGACTCAACCGTAACCACAAGTTCTTGACTGGCTGCGGACACATCGCCACCTGCTTCGCCGAAAGAGATAGGATCTTGACCGCTAACTTTCACGGCCACGAAGTCAATGAAGCCGTTCTCGTTGTTCGGGTTCACGATGAACGCTACCGAGTTTTCGTTCTTCTTGGCAATGGTGAGCGTGATGCGTCCGTTCGGGTCGCCCCACTCCGGATTGCCTTCTTGCCCGGTAGGGAAGTTGTGGTAAACGAGTTCTTCCGTAGTGAAGTTCACCGTGGCGTTGTTGGCCGATTCGTTACCCGCCGCATCGAGGGCGGTGATGGTAAGGTTATACTCCGTGCCCGATGCCAGACCGGTCAGGGCGATTTGCCCGTCCACCGGGGCAAGGCGCATGTCCAGGCTGTTCGTGGCATCCACCACGTGATACAGCAACACGCCCACATTGTCGGTAGCTTCCACGGCAATGGTCGCGCTGTTGTGCGTCACCGTACCCACGGTAGCCGTACCCATCATGGGGGCTTCATTGTCTTCTACCGCCGTGCCGCATGTGCCCCATTCAATGTCACTCAAAGTACCAAAGTTCACTTCACCCGGCATCAGCACATAAAGAGGTGTGTGAAATCTGGGATCGGTAGTCGAGGTGATGCTTACCGTGATGGAGGTATTATCGTCTGCCACTACCATATTGGTTCGGATATCATAGCTAACTTCCCCATTGATATGCACGAACGAACCACCAAGCCCGATCAATCCTTCACCCTCTATGAGGATTTGATAAGCACCTTCCGACAATTTCTGAGCAGTAAAAGTAATCGTGTTTTCACCACTCGTCAGCACTTCACCGCAATACTGTTTCGCGTTCGCGAACATGGCACTGCCCGCTATCGCCAGGCCAAGTGCCATCATTTTAAAGTTTGTTTTCATTGTAAAGCAAATTAAATAATAGAATTCATATTAAATACATTATAGTTAATCGTTAACCACTTGTTGGTACACCCTCACATAGTCCACGTACATGCAGGCTTCGTAGTCGTTTTGCTCGTTGAGGGCGGTGATGCCGTCCGCATCCCAAATGGCGGGAAAGTCGCCCCCTACCGCCAGGTTGAACAACACGAACACGGGTTTGTGGAAATAGTAACCTGGGGCTTTGTCATCGCTCCGATTGCTGATATCCAGCGTGAAATAGGGGGCGGCCTGCGGGTTGCGGTCCAAGTCGCAATACATGCGGAGGCTGTCCTTGTCCCACACCAAGGTGTAGAGGTGGAAGCCGTCCTGCAAGTCGTAATCCGCCGTGTGGTCCTGGGCGCAATAGGCGTGCGGTGCATCCTCCCACCCCGCAGCCCAGTGGCACGCCCCATTGAAGAAGCGGCTTTGCAAACCTTGCCTGATGCCGTTGGCGTGCCCCATTTCCAAAATATCAATCTCACCGCAACGCGGCCATCCCACCTCGGTGATGTCGTTGCCCATGAGCCAAAAGGCAGGCCACAGCCCGTCAGCCGTGCGGGGCAGGCGGATGCGGGCCTCTATCTTGCCGTATTGGAAAGTGAACTTGTCCCGGCTGATGATGCGCCCGGAGGTAAACTGCCGGTCGCGGTACTGCTCCCGGCGGGCGGTGATAACCAGGCACGACTCACCTGTGACCGGCTCGCGCCCCACGGACACATTCTCCTCCCGGTAGAACTGCAACTCATGGTTGCCCGCCCCGTCCCCGAAAGTTTCTATCGTCCAATTGCAGTTGTCCAGCTTTGTTCCGTCAAAGTTGTCTTCCCATACCAACCGGTAGCCGCCCTCGTCCGTGGCGAAAGCAACGCACGCCCCCAAGAGGCATCCGATGAAGATTATCAAACGATTCATTTATTATAACTGAGGGTTGAATAACGGATTAACTGAAAAATTTGCGAACATCTGCTGGAAGCCATGCTGAGGCAAGAGGCAGGGAGCAAGAGGCAAGAACCCATTCGCGTTCATTCGCGCGATTTGCGTCATTTGCGTTCCCCTATCCGTGTAAATCCGTTTAATCCGTGTCATCCGTGTGCCAAAATTCGCGTTCTCTCCCCTATTTCACCACCAACTTCACACATTCCTGCTGCCCGTCGCATGTCAGGCGGAGGAGGTACATGCCCCGCTGCCAGGCCGACACGTCCAGGCTGTTGACCCCGCTGACCACGGCTACCACGTTGCCCTGCATACCGAGCACTTCCACCCGCTGCACGGTGCGGTCGAAGTACACGACTTCCACGGCCGGGTTGGGATACACACTCACCGCCGGTACGTCTTGCAAGGAGGGCAAAGCGGTTGTCGGCTTGCCATTGAACGTCTCATCTGCCGTCCCCCGTTGATAGACCTTCACGAAATCGACATACATGGAGGCCTCTCCCGATGCCAAGGCAGTCACCTGGTCGATGTTGAATATCTGTGGGAAACGCCCGCCCACAGCCAGGTTGAGCAGGATGAAGTTGGGTTTGTGGAAATAGTTCCCCGTCGCCCAGTCGTCGCTCGTATCGGTAATGCCCATCTGGAAGTAAGGCTCCGCGTTCGGGTAGCGGTCCTGGTCCAGGTACATGCGGATGCTCTCCGTGTCCCAATACACGGTGAAGAGATGAAAATCGTCCTGCAAACCATAGGAGGCGGTGAAGTGGTTGGAGTAATTCGGATAGGCATTGTCCCGGTAAAATCCCCAGTGGCACGCCCCGTTGAAGTAGCGGTCCTGCGTGCCGTTCTGTATGCCCGTGACGTGCCCCATCTCCACGATGTCAATCTCGCCGCAGCGGGGCCAGCCCACAGTGGAAATATCGTTACCCATCATCCAGAAGGCAGGCCAAAGTCCGTTGGCCGTGTGAGGAAACTTGATGGATGCCTCCACCTTGCCGTGGGTAAAAGTCATCTTGTCCTGCGTGGTGAGGCGACCCGAAGTGCAAGTGCGCCCTTGGTAATCCTCCTTGCGTGCCGTGATGATGAGGCAACCCTTGCCCGAAGCAGGTTCGGTACCCACCGAGACGTTCTCCGCCCGGTCAGTGTAATATTGCAATTCATCGTTGCCCCCGCCGTCACCGTTCACCTCCATGTTCCAGTTGTCGCGGTCGAGCGTGCCATCGTTGAAGTAGTCCGCCCACACCAGGCGGTAGCCATCCGTCTCGCCCGTGCCTTCCTCGCCTTCAGAGGGTGTGGGAGGCGTT
The DNA here is from genome assembly GCA_949297975.1 of uncultured Bacteroidales bacterium. Classification (GTDB taxonomy): domain Bacteria; phylum Bacteroidota; class Bacteroidia; order Bacteroidales; family Paludibacteraceae; genus QVMH01. The sequence continues at coordinate 11,289 of CASFUX010000134.1, read as the reverse complement.
TGCGGATCATCGTCATCCCCCACCGGCGTGGTGCGCGGGGCGGGGTCGTTGCTCAGCTCGATGTGGTCGCACAGCATCCAGGCATCGGCAGCAAGCAGTTCGGTGCGGTCCACCATCAGCATGATGAAGTCCACGCCCGCCGTGGCGAAGTCCGAGATGTCAAATACCACGTCCTGCCACTCGTTTGCCCGGATGTCTGTCATGGGCACCAGGTCGAGCGTGCCGCCCGTGGGATGCTCATCGGCCACCTTGAGGTTGGGCTGCGCCGTATTATTGCGGAACATCAACACATGCAGGTAGCGATAGCCCGTATAGGGCGCGGCAGGCGTGAAGATAGCCCCCGACCAGTTGTCGCACTCCACTGACCGCTGCACGTACAGCACTTTATCGGACAGGTTCAGGCCTGTCTTGTGTTCGTTATTACGCACTTCGGTGAAGCAGCTTACATTGTTCCACGTATTGGCCGAAGCCTCGAAGTCGTCCACCAGCACCTGCGCGGGAAGGGCAGTCGCTCCCATCAGGCACGTCCAGAGAAGTAAAGTCTTATTCATATTTTATCTATTTCATATTTCAAATTTCAGATTGGGGGAACGCGAATGAACACAGATTTCAGCACACGGATGACCACGAATTGAACGGATTATCACATATGAGGAGAACACAAATCACGCGAACGACATAAATTTCTCACTCCTTCTTGCTCTCTTGCCTCTGTTCGTAGGGCGTTGCCCTGCGCTGAATGCCACAAGACCGTTGCCCTTGAATTTTACCCATTCATCTTTTCCTTATTTACTTTCACCTTTTTACCTTCATCTTTTCCCCTTTGTACTTTCACCTTTCCACATTCCCTCCCTATAGGAGGGCTTGGAGAGGCTACCTCACCTCCAGCCAGTCCACCGAGGTGTTGCCCGATGTGGCTTCGAGGCGCAAAGTGTGTTTGCCCGCCGCTATTTGCAAAGACTGTTCCGCCGTGACCCAATCGCCCCGCTCCAAGTTGATAAAGGCCGCATTGTTTCCATCCACCTGCAACAGCAAGGAGGCATCGGACAAGGCCTGGGCACGCAAGACAAACGTGTATTCCCCTTCCTCGGCCAACTCCACTTGGTACTCTACCCACTTGTCACGAGTGAAGTCGTGCAGTTCGAGCGTTGAACCGCCCGCATCGGTCGAGGGACGCACGTGCGGCGGGGCGGAGAAACCGTCCATGCCGATGCAGTCCGCCACATTACAAGCCGTGTAATGCTCGGCCTCAATACGCTGCCCCGCAAGAGCATAAACCGTCTTATCCTGCGTGCTGATGCCGGTATAGACCCGTCCCTGGTCGCTCAGGGCGTAGGGTGACTCCTTGGTGAGCAGCTGCATATAAGGATAACTTTCCACCGGCCCATCGGCGCGGGGGATGAACCAGGCGTAACGCTCCACGGCGGGGTCGGCTTCGAGATAGGCCACCGCCTCGCTCATGAAAGCCATCTGTACCGCCGGGGAGGTGATGTTCGTCTCCCATGCACAAAACTCGGTCAGCCAAATGGGCTTGCCGTACTTGGCAAAACGTTCGATATATCCTTTTAACGCTGCTGCCGAGGGCATGTAGCAATGCACGGCGATGGCTGCCACATCGTCCAACGGGACGAATTCAAAGAACTCATCCAACCACACCACAGGGTCGCCGTAGCCGTCCAATGTCCCATAGTTCATGGCAGGCGATACGAGCTTCATCCCCAATTCATCAGCCAGTTCCTTCAGGCGAGACCATTGCACGGCCGCCTGTTGTGGCGTATAGTTGCACTGGTCGGTCAAGTTCGGTTCGTTAAAGGCCAGCAGGTACTCGCACTGCGGGTGGGTGGCCTTGTAGGCGCGGATGCGGTCGGCATCGAAGCTGCCGTTCCACGCCATGGGATAGAAGTCCATCCCCTGCGCTTCGGTGGCCGCCTGTACCTCGGAGGAGGTATCTGGCCCCCAGTTGTAGAACCACGACACGCCCCCGCCCAGCAAGGGCGCATCCACCTCGGCCAGCGTGAAGGCATAGCTCACACCCCGCTTCCCGCTACGGACTTGCTCGCGCGGCGCATCGGAAAGGGTGTAACCCTGCGGTGCATCGGGAGTGCAGGAAACGAGGAGGAGGAAAAAGACAAATGCCAACGACCTCCCCAAGCCCCTCCTGAGTAGGGGATGTAAAGCCTCCCCAAGCCCCTCCAAGGAGAGGGGATGTGGGTTCGTGCGTATGCGGTGGTTGCGGAACACGGGGGTAACGATTAGTGATTAACGTTTAGTGATTAAACTGCAGGGCGATGGTTTGTAGAGACAAGGCATGCCTTGTCTCTACATTTTCTTCTGGTACACCCGTACCCAGTCCACTTTCATCAGCACGGGGTTGTTGAACGTGTCGAGGTTGATGCTGCCGCCGAGCGTGCCGCCCACAGCCATGTTCAGAATAAAATAGAACTGCCTTTCCGAGGGGTTGTCCCATTCGTCGCTGAACGGCCATTGCTCGAAGTTGAATGCCTCGTTTTGCTCGTACTGGGTAGCAGTCACCACATCGTCCACGTAGAAGCGGATGGCATCGCGCCCGTACTGGTAGTCCTTCAACCACTCGATGCCGAACACGTGGAACTCGCCTTCCAACGTACCTTCTCCCTTGTACTGATAGCTGTAGTTCCAGTTGCCGCCCGTCATGCCGTTACGCTGGCGGGTGTGCAGGGCGTGGAGTGCCGTACCGGGGCGGTTGCCCACGTATTCCAAAATGTCAATCTCACCGCAGGTGGGCCAGCTGCCGTTGCCCAGCATCCAGAAGGCAGGCCACAAACCGCCACCCTTGGGCAGGCAGATGCGGGCTTCCATCTTGCCATAGACAAACTCCTGTTTGCCCTGCGTGGTAATGCGGGCGGAAGTGTACTGGTTACCGCCGTAATCCTCGCGGCGGGCTTCGATGACGAGGCAGCCGTCTTCCACCCGCAGGTTTTCCGGGCGATCGGTATAGTGCTGCTTTTCCTGGTTGCCCCAGCCACCGCCACCGGTCTCGATGTTCCAGTTGTCGGCGTTCAGCTCGGTGCCGTCGAAGTTGTCCTCCCACACCAGTTCGTACTCGCCCCAATAGGTACCGCCCGGCTGGGTGACGTACACCACGCACACGGCCACGGCATCGTCCACCGAGGCGCGTATCTCGGCACGCCCGTCGCTCACGGCCACCACGGCACCGGCGGTGACGGTAGCCACGGCAGGGTTCGAACTTGCCCACACCACGCTCTCGCCGGTGGAGGGTTCCACGGTGGCGGTGAGCACCTGCGCATCGCCCACCTCCAGTTGCATCACGGTGCGGTCCAGGGTGATGATCACCTCTTCCTGTGCGCAACCCGCCACTATCAACATCCAAGCTGCACCCAGCAGCCATTGCCACAATCTTGTCTTTCTCATACCTTAATATTATATGTACTGTTTTGTTTTTTGAACCTGCCGGGGCGACCAAGCCCCGACAGGTGAACCCCCAACCCCCTAAAGGGGGCTTTTGCTATGAGGTTGTGCGCTCCCTTTATTCAGCCGTGGCGGCTTTCTTGTAGATGAAAGCGGCATCGTACTGGATGTTCGTACCTTGCACACCACCACTCAACATGCCGAACAAGTTCTTGGCTTCCAAATTATCCGAGCCATAAACCAGTCCTTGATCTAACAAATCAGACATGGGGATTTCGATTTCATGCCAAGCACCATCGCGAGTAAAGTCGGCTACCGGTTGATAAGTTACACCAGCATCAGTAAAGGAAGCTGACCCTATGCAGGCTTTCCCACTACCTACCGTTCCGTCAAAGAACAAAAGATGCGACCCGGTACTGGTCGATTTCAACGCAATGTGGAAATAATAGTCTTCGGGAGCATTCATTATGTCGGCCAATTTATTCATGCCCGTGAAGTCGGTACCCGTGGCACCTTCGCCACCTCCACCAATGCTGTAAGCAAAGCCTGACCAGCCCACGCTACTAACCGTAAGACTTACCCAGCCTTCGGGTTCTCCATAGAAGTTCAAGCCTTGGGTTTCACCTGCCACATAAGTTGCATCCCATATATAAAGGAATTGAGTGGTTTTGTTTTCACGGAAGTCAGCCTGTACCTTGGAAGATATCTTTCCCATCGTGATTTCATCCATTTGAAAGATGAAATAGTCGCTTCCTTGCAATGAGGGATGCAAGTCGCCCGTGTTGCCACCGGGTTCATCTCCGCCTTCGCCCTGGCCTTCGGCGACCACCTTCACCATGCAGTTGGCTGTCTTGTCACCGGCGGTGGCCACGATGATGGCATTGCCTTCGGCCACGCCCGTTACCATGCCGGTAGCGTCAACCGTGGCGTTTTCGGGATTGGCGGAACTCCATACCACTTCGGCAGCCCCTTCGGGAGTAACCGTGGCGGTGAGCTGGGCCGTCTGGCCTACTTCCACCGTGAGGGTCGTTTGGTCAAGCGTTACGCTCTGCACGCCCGTTTCTTCATTCTTGTTGCAACCCGTGAGCACGGCGGCTGCCGCCAATGCGCACGCAAAAAACTTGTAGGTTTTCATAATTTGATAATTGTTTAGATAGTTATTGAAATGTTGATGATTGTTCGCTTTTCTTTGAGTGCGCCAAGACGGAAAGATTTTTTCTTCGCGTCTCCGCGTCTTGGCGTACCTATTATTAATTATACCCGGGGTTCTGATCCATCACGGGATTGAGGTCTATTTCCTCCATGGGGATGGGGAACAGCTCGTGCTTGCCCTTGATGAACTCGGCCATGTGGCTTTGGGCTTCGGTACTCTCGGTAGCCTTGTAAGCATCCATCGTTTCCTTGGCCACGCCCCAGCGGCAGAGGTCGAACCAGCGGTGTCCCTCCATAGCCAGTTCCATGCGGCGTTCGTGGCGGATGGCCTGCTCCAGGGTAGGCGCATCGATGGTCTTGCCATTGATGGTAATGGCATAGCCGGGATAAGTGGGCAGGTTCACGCTGGGACGCTGGCGCACCTGGTTGAGGTAGGTGGTAGCCGTGCCCTCGTCGCCCAAGCCCAGACAGGCCTCTGCGTACATCAACAGCACGTCGGCATAGCGGATTTGCTTGTTGTTGAGCGGACCGCGTGTATCATGATCGAGTTTGTACATATTGAGCGTATAATCGCCTTCCAAGTCTTCATTGTAAAGCGCATATTTCCGACTGAGATAGGGACTGCCCAAGTATATTTCTTGCGAAGGATTTTCTATCATCGAGTCGGGCGGGTTCAAGATGGTCACGTCACGGCGCGTGTCGCCCGGTTCGTATTCATCGTAGAGGTTTTGTGTAGGCTTGTTGAAGCCCCATCCTCCCGCTTTCGAGGAGCGCGAGCGCGTCTGCACAATGGTAAACGTGCCGTTGGTAAAGCCGAAGCCTTCGCCATAGTCGCTGTTTTGGAACTCAATGTATTGAATTTCAAAAACAGATTCCGGTCCATTTTCCCCTGCCAACGTGAAGTTGTCGGCATAGTCGGGGCACAGGCTATATTCCTGCGAGGAAATGATGGAGTCGCCCCATGCCTTGGCTGCCTGGTAGTACTCGGTGGCATTGGCTGCCGTGCCCGCCAGGTTGCCCGCCCCGGCCATGTACAGGTTCACCTTCATCAGCATGGCCTGCGCCGCGCCCTTGGTGGCACGTCCCAGCTCGGTGGCAGGGTATTCGCTTTTTTTCCACAGCCCAGCCTGCGCCGTGGCCAGGTCAGAGAGGATGAAGTCGTAGATGTCGCGGGCCGAGGCGCGTTCCTGCTGCCATTTGCTGTCGCTATCGACCACGAAGTCCACCTTGGGCACACCTCCGAACACCCGCACGAGGCGGAAGTAATAGTACGCCCGCAGGAAGTGGGCTTCGGCCAGCAGGCGCGTCTTGGTGCGCTGGGTAAGCGTGGAGTCCAATTCCATAGGGGTTATCTGGGCAATCGCCAGGTTGGCACGTCCCACACCCTGGTACTGCGCCCGGTAGAAGTCGAGCAGCAGGCCGTTGTTGGGGATGGTTTTCCAGTTCTCCATGTCGTAGGCATCGGCCATATCGGTGGTATTCTGTCCGCCTTTGAGGGCATCATCGCTCACGATGTCGCCAATAAACCATTCGTTGCAGTACGTGCTGTTATATTCCCATGCCAGGGGCACATACACGGCATTGACCACTTGTTTGGCAGCCTCACCCGAAGTGAAGAAGTCCTCCAGCTCAGTCACGCCCGGTTGCGGTTCGTTAATCCAACCGTTGCACGAGGCCAGCGCAAGCAACATCGGCAAAGAAAGGAGCTTCGCCACTTGTTTCTTCAAACTATATTGCATTTTTCTCATTTTCGTTTTCCTCCTATCGGTTAAAAGTTAAGATTGACACCGAAAGTCACCGTGCGACTTTGCGGATAGTTACCATAGTCCACACCGCCTACGCCCAGTTCAGGGTCGTAACCCGTGTACTTGGTGAGTGTGAAGAGGTTGCTGCCGCTCACGTAGAAGCGGCAACGGTTGATGCCGATTTTCTGCGTGAGGTCCTTGGGCAAGGTATAACCTACCTGTACGTTCTTCAGACGGAAGTAGGCCCCGCTCTCCACAAGACGCGAACTGTTCTCCTTGTTGCTGGGCGAACCGAGCGGGTTCGGGATGGTGCCATCGCGGTTCTCCATTTCCATCCAGTTCACGCCCTGCGCCAGCATGGCATTGCGCACCAGGTCGGTATAGCCCACCCACACATTGCTCATGGAGGTGGAGAGGGTAGCCTCGCTGCCCGCTCCTTCGGTGCGTTCGCGCATGGCGTTATATATCTGGTTGCCGTACACGCCCTGGAAGAACACCTGCACATCGAAGCCGTAGAACTCCGCCCCGAGGTTCAGCCCGTAAGTAAGCCACGGGAAGGGATTGCCGATGTTCGTGCGGTCGTTGTCGTCTATTTTGCCATCACCGTTCAAATCCTTGTATTTGGCATCACCGGCATGTACGCCTATTTCTTCAGCCGAGTAACCCCACAGGTGTTCCAAGGCTTCTTCATCGCTCTGGTAAACCCCTTCGTACTCATACCCCCAGAACGTGTTGAGCGGCAATCCTTCATCGATAATGGTGCGGTCGCCATAGAGGGGCGAGCCACCGTTCAGCTCGGTCAGTTTATTCTTGATAAACGACACGTTACCGCCGATGGAGTAGTTCACCTTGCCAATGGTGTTCTGGTGGTCGAGGGTGATTTCCACCCCTTGATTGCGGATAACCCCTACGTTGCGCACCTGCTGGTAGCGGTTGCCGGCATGGGCGGGGGCGTTCACATAAAGCAAAGCATCCTTCGTGTCGCGCAGGAAGTAGTCGGCACTACCCGACAGCTTGCCGCCCCAGAAGCCGAAATCTACCCCCACGTTCCACTGTTCGTTCGTTTCCCAATGGCCGCCCCGGTTGGCATAGGTAAGCACCGTGGCTCCCGTCTGCAATGCCTGCGGGTTGCCGAAAGGATATCCGTAGAACACATCGGCCGAACTGCCGATGGTGGTGATGAACGAGCTTTCGGGTACTCCATCGTTACCTACACGCCCCCAACCAAGGCGCAGTTTCAGGTTGTCCAAATTGGTGAAGTCATCCATCCAAGGCTCTTCGCTGATGCGCCAGGCCAAGGCGGTGGAGGGGAAGTAACCCCACGGATTTTCCGTGAACTTGCTCGAAGCGTCGGCACGGAAGTTCACCGTAATCATGTACCGGCTGGCATAGGAATAATAGGCACGTCCGAGGAACGAAAGCCGCCGCGTGCGCCCCTTGGTGTCCGAGGCATAAGTGCGGTCTTCCGTCGTGTTGCTCAAGTACCAGTTACGTTCCTCGGGATTGAGGATACTGGCACCCGCGCCACTAATACCATAATACAGGTATTGTTCCGCCGTCTGACCACCCATGATGGAGAAGCTGTGCTGCCCGAAGTCACGGGCATAAGTCAACGTGGTTTCTTCCAGCAAGGTGGAATAACGTGTCATGTCGCTCGACAGGAAATTCTTCACCGATTTGTCGTAGCTGGAGTGCTCGTATTGATCCTTGAAGTTGCGGTTGCGCACCAGCGAGTAGTCCAAGCTCAACGAAGAACGCAGCGTGAGGTGTTCAATCGGTGTCAGTTCCAAGTAAATGTCGCCCACCCAGCGTTCGGTGTTGTTCAGCGGGTAACTATGTTCCACCATGGAAACGGGGTTGGTCACGTTCTTGAAATTGGATGAGGCGGCTATCTGCCCGCTCAAGTCCGTACCTTCGGGGTTCACCGACCCTTCGGGATAGCGCACAGGATCCCACGGAGCCATGGCGAGGGCAGCCGAGATAACCGAAGCACCGGGACTGCTGTTGTTATTCATGGCATTGCGCCCGCGCGAAGTCATGAACGACAGGTGCTCGCCCACCTTCAACCAGTCGCGCACCTGGTAATCGCTGTTGAAGCGCAGGGTGAGGCGTTCGTAGTCCGACCCGATAATCGTACCTTCCTGCGAGTAATAGCTGGCACTGAAGGCATAATGTCCCTGGTCGTTACCCCCGTCGATGGACACGTTATAATTCTGCATGAACGCATTCGGGTTGAACACCGCATCCTGCCAGTCGGTCTCGATGGCCGAATAGTCCAGCCCGTTGGGCGTGCGGGCGGTCTGCACCACCGGGAAATACTTGGAGTTACCCGTATTATACACCGACATCCATTCGTTGAAACCATTATTCATATAATAGGCCAGCTGGTCCGCTCCGTTCTGCATGGCATCGATACGCAACTTGGTCAGAGCCATATCCTTGCTGCCCATCAAGTCGAGCTTGCGCCAACGGTTCTGAAGCCCCCAATAGGCATCCACGGAGATGTTGGCCTTGCCCTTCGTGCCCGACTTGGTCGTGACCAGCACCACGCCGTTCGCACCGCGCGACCCGTAAATGGCCGTGGCCGAAGCATCTTTCAATATTTCCATGGACTGGATGTCGCTCGGGCTAAGGAAGCTGATATCCGAAGTAATGACCCCGTCCACCACATAGAGCGGGTCGTTGCCCCCCATGGCCGAACCGATACCTCGGATGCGGATGGTAGCCGCCGCCCCAGGTTGCCCGCTGTTGGAGTTCACCGTCACCCCGGCGGCGCGGCCTTGCAATGCCTGGTCCAACCCGGCGGCAGGGGTTTTCTGCAACTGGTCGGCCTTCACCGAAGTTACCGCCCCCGTAAGGTCGCTTTTCTTCATCACACCGTAGCCGATGGCCACCACCTCGTCCAACATGAGGGCATCGCTCTTGAGCGACACGTTGAGCGTCTGGTTGTCGGCTGTCAGTTTCTGTTCATACGTTTCATATCCCATATAAGATATGGCAATCGTCGCACCCGCCGGCACGGTCAACGAAAAGTTGCCGTCCAAGTCGGTCACCGTCCCTGTGGACGTTCCTTTCACCATTATGTTGGCCCCGATGACCGGCCAACCGTCTTCCTCTCCAATCACTACGCCGGACACCGTCCAGTCGCCCGATTGCGACCACGCCAGCACCTGCGCGAGGAAGATAAAGCAGCTTACTAAAAAACCTTTTTTCATGTACATCTATTATTTGTAAAAAATCATTCTGTTTTTATTCGCTTTGAACGTTGCAAATATAGGCAGCTTCTCAAAAAGACAAGCAAAAATTCTCTACACAAAAACTCACAAACTGCTCGTTTCAATTTCATTTCAACTCAACAACAGGCCATCTAACTATATATTAATCAATATCATTTTAAAAACTATGCTGTACAACATAATTTTGACGGCTATTCACCCTTGACAAAAGTTTGGAAAAACAGGGAAGTGTTTCCCGCAGATGGCGCAGATTAACACAGATACCAACGGCAACATCACCCCGTGCTTTTCACACCAGCCACTTCGTCATGCGGGCATCTGACAAAACTTACTATAGTAAGTTGAAAACCGCACCCGGGAACGATATAAAGGCTTTTTCTTATACCAAACTTACGTTACCTCAATCTTTGGGCAAAGAGGTCGTACCCCTTTGGGCAAAAGCGCCATACCCCTTTGGGCAAAAGGGTCGTACCCCTTTGGGCAAAAGGCCGTACCCCTTTGAGCGAAAGCCAAAAACGGCTCATGCACAATGCGATTATGGCCACAAGGCACATTTTGTCTCTACAGTGGCGTGAAAACATGCTCAATCCCCCTCTCCCCTGGAAGCGGGATTAGGGGCAAGGTGGTTAGTGGATTGTTGTTTTGTCCCAAACTTGCGTTATTTAACAACCACTTCCGAACAACGTTGCCCGTCAAAGCCTTCACAGGAAAGGATGTAATAACCGCGAGGCAAACGGGATGTGTTCAGCACAAGCGGCGAGTACCCGTCCACCGACTGCTGTATCATGAGCACACCGGTAGCGGAATAGAGCTTCACTGTGCCGGACTTCTCCTGTCGTGGCAGGTTCACACAGAGGCGGTCGGCAAAGGGATTGGGATAGACCGACAGTCTATTGAACTCAGGAACGGCTGAGCCCGAAGGCATTTCCGTGTAAATGCGCACCTGCCCGGAAGCCGTCGTGCCTTCATTATCCGTCACCGTGAGCTGCAACACATAAAGTTTGTCGCCCTCAAAGCCGGAAACGGCCACCTTCCCTTGTCCGGCATCAGTCAGTTGCAGCCGGTTGTGGTGGTCGACCTGCTCCCAGCGATAGGCGGCGATGGTGCCGTCCGGGTCATAGGATGCACTGCCATCTAACTCCAGGGAAGCCCCGAGCTGTCCGGCGGTGAGGGTCACGCTGCCGACGTTCAGCTTGACAATCGGGGCAAAATTGCCCGGAATGACGGTTACCGTCACCCTGTCGGTGGCCAGGCCTCCCCCGGTGTCCTGCACGCGTACCTCAAACACATACGTCCCCGCCTGCAAACCGGACACCTGCACCGTGGCCTTGTCGGCATCACGCAGGGTGACGGGGCTGTTTGCATCCGCCTGCGACCAGGCAAAGGACGCTACTTGCGCCCCGCCATACGTAGCGGCGGTGGCGGTCAGCGCAATGCTTGTCTCGGGCAAGCGCACCACACGGTCGTCACCGGCGGACACCTCGGTGGGCATCGCCTGCCCCTTTACCAAGTCGAACCGGTAGCTGCGCACGTTCATGCCCGTCTGATCTATCATGGCTCGCATGATATGCCTGCCGCCCTTGAGCGGAAGGTGAAGCAGTTCCGTTTCCACAAAATCCGCCCACGAACCGGTAGCCTCCACGGGCAACGATCCGCTCACATCCTCGCCATCGATAAAAAAGCGGAACGCACCGCCACTTGCCGACGAGTAATCGGCCGTCAAGGCATATACGCCATCGGCCTGCACG
>CASFUX010000133.1 GCA_949297975.1 uncultured Bacteroidales bacterium | reverse complement strand
CTGCTCCAGCGTGACGGTCTCCACAAAGAGTGTGAAGTCCGCCTCGCCCAGTATCTCCCGGCGGTAGTCGTGGTAGCGTGTCATCTTGCGCTCGAAGCGGACGATATGCTCCTTGGTCCTCTCCGCACCGTCAAACTTCTCCAGATACTCGTGGACACGGGCTAGCAGGTTCGGGTGGTTCCGCTCAAAGGCGCGAACAGGGTACAGCACATCCTCGATGACCTGTCTCATCCACCGGCTGTCCGCCTTGCCCGTGAAGGTATTCTCCGCCCGCTCGATGATGGCGACAATCTGTTCCGGCAGCCGTTTTTGCTCGGCGGCAGGCACGGCTGCCGTGCGCCTGTAGCTGAGGGTGTCGGTGTCCCAATACCTGTCCTGCACTTCAAGTGGGGAAACAACCTTTATGTCCACATTCTTATCCCTGACCCTGAAACAGATGTTCGAGGCCTCGGAGGAAGACTTTTTCAGATAGACGGTGACTTTCATCGGCGTTGCTTTTTCGGTTATGCGGCAAAGGTATAATAAATTCCCGTAAATGTTCCCATGTATCCCGAAGAAACTTGCAACGGATTAAGACAAATTAAAAAGTCATTCCCGAATCTGATACCATATAAAATGCAGTATATCAATGATTATATTTGCACTTGTTTAGCTCTTTTTTTCATTTCAGGCTGTATCCGACTCCCCGAATATCATATATTGCAGTTCCACACTTCTTTTGTCAAAGTCATATATGCGTGATATATTACGGCAATATTCTTTGGGTATCAATGCAGAAACAATAACATAAAGCATGTTCTTATGCAACGTCATTGGCATAACATAGGAAGTAATATATTGTTCATTGTCACGACTATAAACTTTGATTTCAACAGAAGGGAGTTCACCTCCTCCTGTTGCAGCTACATAGACAAGCAAGTTGTATTGATTGAATACAGATGGGCTTAAACTGGCCTTTTTTACCACGGAGCTATATTCGCTCCAGTCCTTTATTAGCCAACAAGTCCGCATTTGAGGAACATTAAGAAAGTTACTCGTCGTAGGACTGGACATTTCAACTGTAGCTTTATAAGTATATACCTCTTTAAAATTAGTTGTGTCTAATTTGCAATTCATGCAGACATCATATGTGGCTATGTGTTGAGGGTGCATCTGCAATACATACACACAAGAGGCTATGATTAAGATTGCTTTTTTCAACATGCTATTAAATCATTTAATTTTTTTGTTGCTGAATAAAACGTACAACGTCAGTTTCTCATTGAGCTTCGCAAGTTCAAGTAGTGTCCGCAAAGATAAAAGGAAATGATGATTTCGGCAAGATGATGATAGACAAAAGAATGAATTTGCAGGTGACAACTTATGCAGCAGGTGGAGACGTCACTCCTGTGGCGGTTCTTACTCCCGTGTCGGCTCGCCTTCCCGCACCCATGTTGTCTTGACAGTGTAAAAAAGAGCCGCCACGGGAGTGACGGCTCTACGGGCAACACATCCAAAGCCGATGGTCTTGTCGGCTGCGGGTGGCGTGGGGGCATCCCCGAACCTGCGCAAAACATACTATAGAAAGTTTACCAACTTACTATAGTATGTCAGGCAACTTACTATAGTAAGTGAAGCAACTTTCTATACTAAGTTTTGTCATGCATTATCGGATGGCGGGGGAGACAAATTGGCAGGGTGGGGTGGGGGATAGAGGTATGTCTTGCCTTGTTTCTATGACGGGTTTTGTAGCGACAAGTTTGCTATTTCTAGGGGTAGCTCATGCTCCCAATATGATGTGCGGGTCTATGCTGAGTCGGCGGCTCATTTCCCGTGCCACTTTCAGCGTGGGTTCGCTTTTGCCCGATATGTATTCACTCACCCGGGATGGGCTTACTCCCAGTAAGGTGGAGAGAGCTGTTTGCGTCAGTCCCATTTCGTGCATGCGCATCTTTAGCACATCGGGCAGCGATGGTTCGCCGAGCGAAAAATGCTCCTCGGAGTAGTCGGCTACCAGGTTGGAAAGCAGTTCAAGCTCAATGCTGTTCGGGTCGTTGCGCGGGGTGTTGTCGTCCACCAAGGGAAGCAATTCTTCTACGCGTTTTACGGCCCATTCGTATTGGGTTTTGTTTTCAATTCGTGCCATAATCGTTTTTTAAATGGTGGAGCAGTCTATCTTGTCGTATTCGGCATGTGTGCCGATAAAGCGTACATACACGAAACCGATGGTGAATTTAATAACAACTACCAGTCTGTAATTGTTTCCCTTGATGTTGAATACATAATGTTGGTTTCCAACGCTGTCCACACTGTTGAACGTCTTTTTGATGTCGGCAAAGCAAGTCCACCTGCTTTTCTTCACCACGTATGCCCATTCTTGTAACGCGAGCTTGACATCGGGATGTGCTTCACTGTATTCTTTCAATGTTTGTTCGGTGAATATTCTCATTGTCCATGCTTTTCCGTTACAAAGGTACTACATTGTTCCATATTTCAAGACATTTTTTTGAAAAATGGAATACGGATGCTTTTATATGGACTTATATTTCTATGGCTGGAGGCACGTCCCATATTGGCATGGGTGGAGTAAATGGTCCAATCGTACATGTACTTATTCTACCTGAACAGTGCGCCGCCCATCGTCCTGCACCTCAATGTTCACGTTCACGAGGGTGTCGGGTAGCAGGGGGGCGATGTTTTCCGCCCATTCGATGAAGCACAGGCATCCGCTGTAGAGGTACTCCTCCGCGCCGAGGTCGAGGGCTTCCTGCACGCGGTTGATGCGGTAGCAGTCGAAGTGGTAGATGGTGCGCCCGTCGGCGGCTTCGTACTCGTTGACGATGGAGAAGGTGGGGCTGTTCACCGTGTCCTGCACGCCCAGTACGTCGCAGATGGCGCGGATGAAGGTGGTTTTGCCGGCTCCCATGGAGCCGTTGAAGGCGAACACGCGGCGGTCGCCCATGAGGTCGATGAAGCGGCGGGCCGTCTCGCGGATGGTGTCGAGGGACGCGATGTCGAGTGTGGTCATTGCGTTGTGGTTTGTTTCGGTTGCAAATGTACGAGTATTTTCGGGGACACGGAGCATGTTTTGTTACACCGAGGTTCATAGAGATTGCACGGAGATGCCTCTTGGAAAGCTGACCGTTTTTTGAACGCAAAGTCGCGACGATTTTCCTTACTTTGAGCCGTCGCGTCGTTGCGTCTTTGCGTTCAAAAACAAAACATCGAAAGCAGGCGAGGCGGAACATTTGGTCTCATGAAGATATTCGTAGATTAAAACTCCGTGTGCCTCTGTGTAACTTCAGCCTCCCCGCCAAAACTTTCGTTCTCCTTGCGATATTTCCGTCCAGCAGCAGGGGCGGGAGGCAAATACGGCATTCTCAAGCGGTCAAATCGGGATGAAAATAGTTGTAAATGTTTGATGCTTTGGATTTTCCAATGACAGCTGCCAGTTCTTCGAGCGAGGCGTTCCGGATGCGTTTCACGCTTCGGAAGTGCTTTATCAGGTTGGTTTTGGTTTGTTCGCCTATTCCTTTGATGACATCCAGCTCGGAGGCCACTTGGCTCTTGCTGCGCTTGTCGCGATGGAAGGCGATGGCGAAGCGGTGCACTTCGTCCTGGATGCGGGTGAGGAGGAAGAACAGCTGGTCGGTGGGCTTCAGTTCGATTTCTTTCGGCGGGAAGCCGAAGAGCAGTTCGTTGGTGCGGTGCTTGTCGTCTTTGGCCAGCCCGGCGATGGCGATGTGCAGGTGCAGTTCGTCTTCCACCACCTGGCGTACTGCTTCCATCTGCCCTTTGCCGCCGTCGGTCACGATGAGGTCGGGTAGGGGAGTGCCTTCGTCCACCATGCGGGTGTAGCGTCGGCGCACCACCTCGCGCATGGAGGCGTAGTCGTCGGGGCCTTCCACGGTCTTGATGTTATATTTGCGGTAGTCCTTTTTGGAGGGCTTTCCTTTCTTGAACACCACGCAGGCGGCCACAGGGTCGCTGCCCGCGATGTTCGAGTTGTCGAACGCCTCGATGGTCATGGGCAGCTTGTCGAGGTGCAGCTTGTCCTGGATGTCCTTCAGCAGCGACACGGCGCGTTGGTCGGGGTTGAGCTTTTCGGCCTGTTTCAGTTTGTCGAGCTTGTATTGCTTCACATTCTGCATGGCGAAGTCGAGCAGCTTCTTGCGGTCGCCCCGGGTGGGCACGCTTATTTTGAGTTCCTCCACGGGGTATTCCACTTCGAAAGGCACGATGAGTTCATGCGAATTGCTTTTCAGCCGTTCGCGCAGTTCGAGTATGGCGAAGGCCAGGAGGTCTTCCTTGCGTTCGTCTATCCGTTTTTTGTATTCGATGGTGGAGCCTTGTATGATGGAGCCTTTGGCGATGCGGATGATGCTCACGTAGGCCGAGCTGTCGTCTTCATCGTAGCCGAAGGCATCGGTGTTGTCGATGATGGTGTTCGCCACGATGGATTTGGCTTTGAAATTTTCCATCTGTTCATATTTCAACTTTACGAGATGGGCTTCTTCAAAGCGGTATTCGGAGGCCAGCTGCTGCATTTCATCGTATAGCATCTTGCTTATTTCATCGGCGTTGCCCCGGATGATTTGCCGGATGTGTTCGATGTTCCGCTGGTAGTCTTCCATGGATTCGTGCCCCTCGCATACCCCGCTGCACCGGTGTATGTGGTATTGCAGGCACACCCTGTGTTTGCCTGCGGCGATGCTTTCGGGCGTGAGGGGCAGGCGGCAGGTGCGGATGGGGTACAGGTTATGGATGATTTCGAGCAGGGAGTTGATGGTATAGGCCGAGCTGTACGGACCGAAGTATTGCGAACCGTTCTTGATGATGTTCCGCGTCTTGAACACGCGGGGGAATGGTTCGCGGGTGATGCAGATGCTGGGGTAGGACTTGTCGTCTTTCAGCATCACGTTGTACCGGGGGCGGTATTGCTTGATGAGGTTGTTTTCGAGCAGGAGGGCATCGGCCTCGCTCGGCACGACCATGTAACGCAGGTGGTGGATGTTGCGTACCAAGACGTTGGTCTTGGGGCTGTCATGCACCTTGTCGAAGTAGGAGGAGACGCGTTTTTTCAAGTCTTTGGCTTTCCCCACGTAGATGATTTCGTCGTCTGCGTTGAAGTACTGGTACACCCCGGGCTTGTGGGGCAACGCGTCTATTTCTTGTTTTAGTCGTTCGCTTTTTCTCATGAGATATATTTATGTTCCACGTGAAACAAAATAGCGAGAATTGTCTTGTTCCACGTGGAACGTTATCTGCCCAAAAGCACCAATAATATGTTTACATCGTTTGGGGAGATGCCGGGGATGCGTGCTGCCTGTCCGATGGTTTCGGGGTCTATGCGGGTCAGTTTTTGCCGGGCTTCGGTGGAGATGGTGTGGATGGTGTTATAGTCCACCCTTCCCCGCAGCGGGATGTGTTCCAATCGTTGCAGTTTGTCGGCAATCATCCTTTCCCGGGCGATGTACCCGGCATATTTCACGGCAATCTCCACCGACTCGATGATTTCTTCCTTGCGCAAGGGTGGTAGTTCGTCCAATTGTTGTTGCAGGGCGGGGACGATGGAGGCCAGTTCGGTCAGGCCGATTTGCGGGCGCACCAGCAGTTCGCCCAGCTTGCAGCCTTGCTTCAGTTCCATGGTATCTTTCGAGCGGAGGAAAGCGTTTGCGTGCGCCGGTTTCACCGGGTATCGGTTGAGGAAGTCCATGAGTTTTTCCCGGGCGGCTTCCTTGCGTTTCAGCTGGTCGAGGCGGTCGTGCCTGGCCAGGCCGAGGCGGTACGACTTCTCGGTGAGGCGGGTGTCGGCATCGTCCTGCCGCAACAGGATGCGGTATTCGGCGCGCGAGGTAAACATGCGGTAGGGTTCGTCCACACCTTTCGTCACCAAGTCGTCGATGAGCACGCCGATGTAAGCCTCGTCGCGTCCCAGCACGACGGGTTGCCCGCCGTGGCATTTGATGTGGGCGTTGATGCCCGCCATCAATCCTTGTCCCCCGGCTTCCTCGTAACCGGTGGTGCCGTTGATTTGCCCGGCAAAAAACAGGTTCTTGACTATCTTCGTCTCCAATGTGTGGTACAGCTGGGTGGGCGGGAAGAAGTCGTACTCGATGGCATAGCCCGGGCGGAACAGCTGCACGTGTTCCAGTCCCGGCACGGTTTGGATAGCATTAATCTGCACCTGGTAGGGCAGGGAGGAGGAAAAGCCGTTCACGTAGTATTCCTGCGAGTCCACCCCTTCCGGTTCGAGGAACAGCTGGTGGCTGGTCTTGTCGGCAAAGGTGACGATTTTGGTCTCGATGCTGGGGCAATAACGCGGGCCGATGCTTTTGATTTGCCCGTTGTAAAGGGGCGATTCGGGCAACCCTTTGCGCAATTCCTCGTGTGTCCGCTCGTTGGTGTAGGTAATCCAGCAACTCATTTGCTTCAGCTCGCGGTGCACGCCCTCCAGGTAGGAGAATTTGTGGAAGTCGTTTTCACCGACTTGTTCCGCCATCTTGCCGAAGTCGATGCTGCGACCGTCGATGCGCATGGGGGTGCCCGTTTTCATGCGGTCCACGGCAAATCCCAATTCTTTCAACTGTTCGCTCAGACCGAACGATGCCGGTTCGGCGGTGCGCCCGCCCCGGATTTGGCTTCGTCCCACGTGCATCAGCCCGTTCAGGAACGTGCCGTTGGTCAGGATAACGGCTTTGGCGCGGAAGTGGATGCCCAGCACGGTGTTCACGCCCGTCACTTCGCCGTTTTCAACGGTCAATTCCGTTACCGTGTCCTGCCACAGATGCAGGTTTTTGGTGTTCGTGAGGGTCTTGATCCATTGTTGGATGAACTGCTGCCGGTCGCTTTGCGAGCGCGGGCTCCACATGGCCGGCCCTTTCGAGCGGTTGAGCATACGGAACTGGATGGCGCTGCGGTCGGTCACGATGCCCATCTGCCCGCCCATGGCATCGATTTCGCGCACGATTTGCCCTTTGGCAATGCCGCCCACGGCCGGGTTGCAGCTCATCTGCCCTATTTTGTTCATGTCCATCGTGATAAGCAGGGTCTTGGAACCCAAGTTGGCGGCGGCGCAGGCGGCTTCGTTGCCCGCGTGTCCCGCTCCCACTACTATCACATCGTAATTGAAGTCCATAATCGAATAACATTTTTCATTTGCAAAGGTAGTGATAAATGGGCAAGAGGCAAGGAGTGAGTAGAGACGGGCTTGGTTCGAGGTTGTCATACGTTAACCCGAACCCGGTATCATGCATGTTCAGATGCCGCAGTGTGGCGTTTTTACCGTGGGTGGAGGGCGGCGGCTTTTATCCTGCCGTTGCGCTCAGTTGCTTGATGGTCATCCGGGAGTACCAGTTGGAGATGAAGGGGAAAGCATTGAACAGGTACACGGCGGCGCGTGCCAGCGGGGTGGGGTAGATGCTTTTCTTGTTCTTCTCGATGCCGCGTATGATGGCGCGTGCCACATCGCGCGGCGTTTGCAGCCAATGCAGCATCCACCTTTTCATCGGACTTTCTTCCCACATGCTGATGCGTCTCACTCCTATCGGATACACGCCCATCAGATGCCCTTGGGGAGGAAATTCGAAGCGTACCCCCTGGATGAACCCTTCCAACGCCGACTTGGTGCCCATGTACACCGGGTTGCCGGGCAGCGGCAGTTTGACCAGGCCGGATGCCGTAATGGCCACAAGGAACTCGCTGTCAGTACCTTTGTGCAGTTCGAGCATCTTCTTGGTGGCGTAAATCGAGGCAAACACGTTGGTTTTGAACATGCTTTCGAAGTCGTCCCATTGTGCCGTCTCGTGCGTGTGGCAGTAAAAAGCCCCCGCGTTGGAGATGAAGATGTCGATGCCGCCCATTTCCGTTTCCGCGAAGTCGAATAACGCATCAATTCCTTCTTCTTCAGATAGTTCTGTTTTGAATGGGATGATATTCATGGCGATGGGAATGTGGCGCATCTGCCTTCCCACTGCGATGATTTTGGTGCCTTCGTACTTTGACAATAAGAGCATAAGCTGCCGCCCAATGCCGGAAGTGGCACCCGTGATGACGATTCGTTTGTTCCGTATGTCCATAACGTGGCTTCTTGTGCTTATGACGTGTCTCAGGAGAATAAACAAATAAAGGGCTGAGTTGTTCAAGGGGGGAGGATGAAGGGTTTCAGATTGAGGGGAACGCGAATGACGCGAAGAGCGCAAAATAAACGTGAATGGTTCTTTTCTGCATCCCGCAGATGATGGGCGAAAAATGTTGCGTCCATACGTATATGCGAGTTCGGGAGAAATATGGGGGACAGTTACTTATTATTCTGTGCTTTAGTACCTCACCCCTAACCCCTCTCCCTGGGAGGCTGTATAAAAAGTGTCATTTTCATGTCATCCTCGTCATTTCGACCGCAGCGAGACACGAAGTTGAGCGTAAGCTAAATCTCACAGTGGCTTTGGAAGCGTTGTAGAGGGGGATTTAGCTAACGCTCAACTTCGTGTCTCCCTACGGTCGAAATGACGACGGGCTTGTTTCGTGGTTTTCACACAGCTTCTTAGGGAGAGGGGTTAGTGGTGAGGTGGTTAGCGGATAGGATTGCTTTTTCTTATACCGAACTCGCGTACGTATCGTAGGGCGTTGCCCTACGCTGAACGCCCCAAGGCCGTTGGCCTTGGAAAGTGATGGGCGAAAGATTTTTCGCCCCTACAGGTTTGCGTCTGATTTCTTGCTTTTTGCCCCTGCTACATGCCTTCTATCATTACGTGGAGCAGGTGTATGAGCAATTCTTCCCGGTTGGTTGCGGCGAAGCGTTCGTACAGGCGGGCGATGGCTTGGCGGTGGTTTTGTGGCTTATAATCCATCAAGGTTTGGATGTAGTCGTCCGGCGCATTGAGCAACAGCAGGGTGCACAGGCGGGTGGAAGCGTGGTTTTGGGAGCGACGCTTCAGGTATTGGGTTTCTATGCGATGGGCAAAGTGGTTGAAGTCCCTGTCGATGCAGGCCAGAAATTGCTCTGTATCATTCCAATGCAGCACTTCCTCATAAGCCCGCAATAAGGCGGCTTTGTAGCGGGGGCTGAGGGTGGGGTGGTGCGCTGCCCCGGCGCAGGCCTCCCGCAAGCGGGCCATGTAGTCCTGCCTGCGCCGCTCCAATGCACGCACTTCCTCCTGCTCGTATTTCTGCTTCAGTTCGTCTTTCAACTGTTGCAGGTTTTCCCGCGACAGTTGTTCCTGCTCCAATTGCCGTTGCAACTTTTCGGTTTGGGTAATGGCTTGGTCTTTCTGTTGTTGTAGTCTGGCTTGTTCCTGCTTTTCTTGGGTTAATTGTTCCTCCAATGTTTTGGTACGGGCATATGCCCGTACAGCCTGCTCCTTGTGCCGTTTGTTCCTTTTTATCAGCAAACTACCTATGCCGGCCAGTAGAGCAATCCCCGCTGCCAACACGGCTATCCAACGTTCCCGCTTTGCCACTTTGGCGGTCTGTATGTCGTGCAGTTCATTGCCCAGCTGAGCATCCATCATGCCGATGGAGTCGGCATATTGTGCGCGGAGGGATGCATAATACAGGATGGCATCCGTGTCCTTTTCCTGCCGGGCTATCTCATGCAAGGTGGTGTAGCAACCGCTTTTTTGGTAAATGCCCGCAGGGCACTCCAACGACAATTTCAAGTAGTGTTTGGCCGAATCAAGTTGACCGGTGTCATAAAACGACAGGCCGAGGAACAACAGACGGACAGCCTGCTCATGTTCGTAATACGGATAATGCTGGCTTTTGCGCAGGTAGTAGCGGGCACTGTCGTACCGTTGGGCATGGTAATAGTTCAACCCGATGCGTTGGTAGATGTTCCCCACGATGGTATCATCGGGGGCGGTAGCCAATGCCTGTTTGTAATAAAGGCGGGCCAGGCAGGTGGACTTGTCGCCCAATTGGCGTTGGCAGTCGCCAATGTCCAGCAGGGTGTAGGCTTCCATCTTCTTGTTTCCCGCCTTTTGATATGCATCCAATGCTTTTTCGAAATAGCCAATGGCATGGTCGTAGTTCCCTTGACGGCAAAGTAGGTCAGCTATGTTTATGTGGATTTTAGCCTTCAATGTCTGGTCGGTGATGATGGTGATGGCATTTTCAGCTCGGTGAAAGTAGTATATAGCGGAATCGAGTTGTTTTTGTTCGCGCCATTGCTTCCCTTTTTCATATAACGTTTCTGCGTTTGAGTGCAGAAAAGTTGAACACGCAAGCAAGTGTATAGATAAGAATACACAGATGATGGATAATATGGTTTTAAGCTGTCTCATATCGCGTAGGGTATAGGAGAAAAAGGGGTTGATGAAAAAATGTTGTTTTGATGTTTTTCTTTATTCATTGATGTTTAGCCAAATAAGCTGTTTTGGCATGTTTTTGATGTAGCATTTTTTCTGCCGAATTATTTGTCTAAAATACATTGTCTGCTTTACCTTTGCCCCGCATTTTCACCGAAGGGCATTCTGGTTAGTAGGCTGCAAACTCCGGAGGGCTGATACAAGGATGCTAATCGGGCTGCAAAATTAACATTATAAATAACAATACAAAATGAGATTACGTGAATTATTCGTTATGACTTTGCTGGCAGGTGCCACCTGCTTTAGCGGATTGAGGGCGGAAGAAATTGTGTTAAGCGATTTGTATGGAATAACCCCTCAAGGAAACACGAAAGAACAATGGGAAGTTGGTGATAAACCCGGACGCATTACAGCCATGATAGAAGGCAATTGTTTGCGCGTGGACTTCCAAAAGCCCGTTGGAAACGTGCAAATTATCATTAGCCGCGACAACGGCAGGGTGGTGAAACAGCACGATGAAATCGACCCGCAACAAGTGGTAATGGACTTGAACGGCACGCCCGCAGGCCGCTACCTGCTGGAAGTGTACACGGACACGGAAGCCGTGGGCGGCGTGTTCGAGGTGAAGTGATGGTTTTAATGGTACGCAAAGACGCGAGGACGCAAAAAAACGTTTCTTAGTGTCTTTCCGTCTTGGTGTGCTCAAAACTACAACGTGTATGGAAGGACCACCAGGCAAAGCAGCCCGCCGACTGCAAGCCTTGGCATCGGCGGGCTGTGACCCGAAGTAATGGACTTGCCTCGGTTCTCATCTTGGAACGGACGAGACCACAAAGGTAAGGAAATGCTTACAAGGTGAAGAAGAATTTTACAAATAAAGTCATGAAATCATAATTAAAAACTTATATGAAAAAATTTATTTATGTCGTGGGGACTGTTTTGTCCTTCACCCCTGCTGGCGCAAGTTTACAACTTGTGCCTGCCTTTCAGGCAATTTGCAACTGCCCCAAGGCGATAATCGAAGTTGCAAACTTCGTGAGTTTTCGGCACAAGTTGTAAACTTGCGCCTATGCGGGGGTACTTTCTTCTTTCCTCATCTTATTCGTATAATCCAGAATATCACGGTTTATGAAAAAACTAACATTTTTATTGCTGGTTGTTTGCCTTTCTGTTTCCGGCACATTGCACGCCGGGCAGCCTCTGAAAACTTACGTGCGGTTCAGCGCGGGCGTTGATGCGGGTCTCAATGCCATGTCCGTAAAGCCCGAATACGGGCTGCGCTGGTGGTTCATCGATGCCGGCCTGTCGTACACCGTCATCCGTTCGCTGCCGCTGCGCTGGCCGAACGGTAGCGAAGTCAGCAGCCACAACGCCTTTATGCTCAATCTCAACCTTGACTTAGTGAAGCTGTTTTGGAAAGACAGCCGTCATGGCTTGCTGGTGGGAGGTGCCGCCGGGCTGTCGCGCCATTTTGCGTTGGAGGACAGGAGCAGCTACCCGGACATTCAAGTCGATTACAGCTTGGGTACGGAGTGGCTCTTCATGCTCAAGGCTGCCTATCAGTATGAATTCAAAAACGGCCTTTTCATCGGTGCGCATTATGAAATGCCGGTTTACACCCCCTACAACCTGTTCGGCTTGAGCATAGGCAAGACTTTCTGAGCAAGTTTGCAACTCGCGCCAATGCGGGATGTATGGTGTAGAGACAAGGCATGCCTTGTCTCGGTAGTCGGACAGGTGTTTTGGGTCGATAGTCGGGCGGTATCCGTTCAAAGAGGGGGGAGACAAGGCATGCCTTGTCTCTACATGCCCCTGCTGGCGCAAATTTGTAATTTGTGCCACTATCAACGGCAATGGCGATAATCGAAGTTGTAAACTTCAAAAGTTTTAAGCACAAGTTGCAAACTTGCGCCAACGAGCGGCATTTCTCCGTGTCTCTGTGGTTTAAAATTTAACTCGATATAAAATATGCGTTTCCTGTT
>CASFUX010000132.1 GCA_949297975.1 uncultured Bacteroidales bacterium | reverse complement strand
TCTACAGGGCTTCGGATGACAGGCCGCCCCTTACCCCCCACCCCCGGAGGCAGTGTAAAAAGTACCATTTTCATGCCGTCCTCGTCATTTCGAGCGCAGCGAGAAATCTCAAAGTCACTTTGGCGCGTTGTAGAGAAGATTTCTCCCAACGGTCGAAAAGACGACGAGTTTGTTCCGTAATTTTCACCCCCCGCCCCCGAAAAAGGGAAGGGGAACGCCCGGCGCACGTGGCGCGGGACGCTCCCCTTCGGGTTTGCACTGTACAACAAACGGTTTCCTTATTCGGCCTTGCCCCAGTTTTCGGCGGCGAGGCGCTTGTAGCTGTTATACCGCCACTTGGCGTTGTCTTCGGCGGCCTGGAACAGCTCGGCGGCTTCGCCGGGGTACTGCTTCATCACCGACGCGTAGCGCACTTCGCCCTTCAGGAAGTCCTGGAAGCCGCTCCAGTCGGGCTCTTTCGAGTCGAGCGTGAAGGGGTTCTTGCCTTCTGCCTCGAGGGCGGGGTTGTACCGCCAAAGGTGCCAGTAACCGCAGGCGACGGCTTTTTCTTCCTCTGCCTGGCTCTTGCCCATGCCCGCCTTGAGGCCGTGGTTGATGCACGGGGCGTAGGCGATGATGAGCGAGGGTCCGGGATAGGCTTCGGCCTCGCGCAAGGCCTTGAGCGTCTGCGCCTGGTCGGCCCCCATCGCCACCTGCGCCACATAGACGTAACCGTAGGTGGTGGCCATCAGGCCGAGGTCTTTCTTGCGCACGCGCTTTCCGCTGGCGGCGAACTTGGCTATCGCGCCGAGCGGGGTGGCTTTGGAGGATTGGCCGCCCGTGTTCGAATACACTTCGGTGTCGAGCACGAGGATGTTCACGTCCTTGCCGCTGGCGATGACGTGGTCCAAGCCGCCGTAGCCGATGTCGTAGGAGGCTCCGTCGCCGCCGATAATCCACTGGCTGCGCTTCACGATGTACTGCTTGAGGCCGTACAGGGCCGCGCACACGGGGCACTTGTCCTTGGCGGCTTCGAGCATGGGCACGATGCGGTCGTAGATGTCCTTCGTCTTGTCAGCGTCCAGGCAGTTGTCCAGCCATTCCTGGAAGATGGCCTTGTATTCGGCGGGAGTGGCTTCGGCGGCGATGCCGTCCTGCATGAGCTTGGCAATGCGGGCGCGCATCTTCTCGTTGGCGAGCTCCATGCCGAGGCCGAATTCGCAGAAGTCCTCGAACAGCGAGTTGGCCCAGGCGGGTCCGCGTCCTTGTTCGTTCTTCGTATAAGGCGTGGAGGGCACCGAGCCGGAGTAGATGGACGAGCATCCCGTGGCGTTGGACACCATTTCGCGGTCGCCGAAGAGCTGCGAGATGAGCTTCACGTAAGGGGTTTCGCCGCAGCCGGAGCACGCGCCCGAGAATTCGAAGAGCGGGGTGGCGAACTGCGAGTTCTTCACATTGGACTTGATATCGACCAGGTGCTGTTTGCTCTTCACGCGGTCCACGCAGTACGTCCAGTTGTCCGCTTCGGCCATCTGGCTTTCGAGGTGCACCATGCTGAGCGCCTTGCCGCCCTTCTTCGGGTTGCCCGGGCACACGTCCACGCAGTTGCCGCAACCGAGGCAGTCGAGCACATCGACCTGCATCCGGAAGGTCATGCCTTCGAACGCCTTGCCCACGGCTTTGAGCTGGGTGAAGTTCGCGCCCTTCTGCTCGTCGGCATCGAGCACGAACGGGCGGATGGCGGCGTGCGGGCACACGTAGGCGCACTTGTTGCACTGGATGCAGTTATCGGCGTTCCATTCGGGGACGAAGGCCGCCACGCCGCGCTTTTCGTACTTGGCCGTGCCCTGATGCCAGGTGCCGTCCTCGATGCCCTTGAAGGCGGAGACGGGCAGCAAGTCGCCGTCCTGCGCGTTGATGGGGCGCACCACCTCGTTGATGAAGGCGGGGTCGTCGTTCTCGGCCTTCGGGTCGTCCGGCAGGTTAGCCCACGCCGGGTCCACGGCCAGCTGCTTGTACTCGCCCCCGCGGTCCACGGCGGCGTAGTTCTTGTTCACCACGTCCTCGCCCTTCTTGCCGTAGGACTTCACGATGAACTTCTTCATCTGTTCCACCGCCAAATCCACCGGTATCACGCCCGTGATGCGGAAGAAGGCCGATTGCAGGATGGTGTTCGTGCGGTTGCCGAGGCCGATTTCCTGGGCAATCTGCGTGGCGTTGATGTAATACACGGTGATGTTGTGCTGCGCGAAATACTTCTTCACGCGGTTCGGCAGGTTCTTGGCCAACTCCTCGCCTTCCCAGATGGTGTTGAGCAGGAACGAGCCGTTGTCCCGCAGGCCGCGCGTCACGTCGTACATGTGCAGGTAAGCCTGCACGTGGCAAGCCACGAAGTTGGGCGTATTGACCAGGTACGTGGAGCGTATGGGCGCGTCGCCGAAGCGCAAGTGCGAGCAGGTGAAGCCGCCCGACTTCTTCGAGTCGTAGGAGAAGTACGCCTGGCAATGCTTGTCCGTATTGTCGCCGATAATCTTCACCGAGTTCTTGTTGGCGCCCACCGTTCCGTCCGCGCCGAGGCCGTAGAACTTGGCTTCGAACATGCCTTCGCCGCCCACGGCGATTTCGTCCTCCTTCGGCAGCGAAGTAAAGGTCACGTCGTCCACGATGCCGATGGTGAAGTGGTTCTTCGGCGTGGGCAGCGCGAGGTTCTTATAGACGGCCAGGATTTGCGCCGGGGTCGTGTCCTTCGAGCCGAGGCCGTAGCGT
The DNA here is from genome assembly GCA_949297975.1 of uncultured Bacteroidales bacterium. GTDB lineage: Bacteria > Bacteroidota > Bacteroidia > Bacteroidales > Paludibacteraceae > QVMH01. The sequence goes on along the minus strand of CASFUX010000132.1, from coordinate 11,880 downwards.
CCGCCCACGATAAGCGGGGCATCCGCCGCGCCGTAGAAGCAATCCTTCACGTCCATGTAGAGGGGTTCGCCGTTCGCGCCCGGTTCCTTCGTGCGGTCAAGCACGGCGATGCGCTTGGCCGTCTTGGGCACGGCGGCGAGGAAGTGCTTGGCCGAGAACGGACGGTAAAGGTGCACGGCCACCAGGCCGACCTTTTCGCCCTTGGCACGTAAATAGTCGATGGTCTCGCGGATGGCCTCCGTCACCGAGCCCATGGCGATGATGACGCGGTCGGCTTCGGGGTCGCCGTAATAGTCGAAGAGGCCGTACTTGCGTCCCGTAATCTTCGAAATCTCGTTCATGTATTCTTCCACGATGGCGGGCACGGCTTCATAGAAGTTGTTGCACGACTCGCGGTGCTGGAAGAAGTGGTCGGGGTTTTCGGCCATGCCTCGCGCCACCGGGTTCATCGGGTTGAGGGCGCGGGCGCGGAATTCGGCCAACGCTTCCTGGTCGATAAGCGGGGCGAGGTCCTCGTTCTCGAGCATCTCGATCTTCTGGATTTCATGCGACGTGCGGAAACCGTCGAAGAAATTGACGAACGGCACGCGGCTCTTGATGGTAGCCAAGTGGGCCACACCGGCGAGGTCCATCACTTCCTGCACCGACCCTTCGGCCAGCATGGCGAAGCCCGTCTGGCGCGTGGACATCACGTCCTGGTGGTCGCCGAAGATGCAGAGGGCGTGGCTGGCCAGCGTGCGTGCCGACACGTGGAAGACGCACGGCAGGAATTCGCCCGCAATCTTGTACATGTTCGGTATCATCAACAACAAGCCCTGCGAAGCCGTGTACGTGGTGGTCAGCGCACCGGCCTGCAACGACCCGTGCACCGCACCGGCCGCGCCGGCTTCCGATTGCATTTCCTGTACCAGCACCGTCTCGCCGAAGATGTTCTTGCGGCCGGCGGCAGCCCATTCGTCCACGTATTCTGCCATCGTGGACGACGGCGTGATGGGATAAATCGCGGCCACTTCCGAGAACATATACGAGATATGCGCTGCGGCCTGATTGCCATCACATGTCAAATACTTCTTTTCTTTTGCCATAATTTGTTTGTATAATTAAAAGTTACGAAGTTACAGGTTATGAGCTACAAGCTACGAACTACAAGTGCCATGCGGCGTGAGGCTACTCGCTACTTGTAACTCGTAGCTCGTAGCTTGTAGCTTTAATACAGAAATCCCAGCAGCCACAACGGCAATTCGTTCCTTGCCCCGACCGGCACGTTGTCCGTCACGTACACCGTTTTAGGGTTGGGCTTGGCGTAAGGCGGCTTCGGTTCGCACCTGAAGTGGTAGGTGCGGTCCACCAGGAAGTCGTTGCTGTGCCTGCACATGTTCACCTTGTGGCGGGCATGGAGCGCATTATATATAAATGTACGCCGCTCGGCCTCGCCGTCCACCGTGCCGGGACACACGGCGTGCATCAGGTTCGTGTTGTGCACGTACACGCGGTTCGGCTTCTTGGGGAACGAATCCCCGTCGAAATACAGCAGGTTGAGCAGCCGCGCATCCTGCAAGTATTTGATGTAGTTCATGATGGTAGCCCGCGAAGTCTCGATGGACTTGCTCAGCTGGCTCACGTTCGGGGCGGCCGGTGCGCTGGTCATGAGCAGGTAAAGCAGCTTGCGTATCTTCGACAAGTATTTCAGCTCTATCTGCTTAATCAGCAGGATGTCCACCTCCAGCATCATGTTCATGGTCTTGAGCAGGTTTTCCGAGAAGTTGCGCCGTTCGAGGAAGAACGGATAATACCCGTGGTGCAGGTAGTCCCGGAAGTAGTCGGACGGGTTCACTTCGCGGCAGATGTGGGCGGCAATCTCCCCGCCCCGCTCCATGAGCTCATCCAGCGTGTAGGCCGGGAAGTCCTTCCCCGCCTGCAGGTTGACGAACTCGCGGAAGGAGAACCCCCGCAGGTTGTACACGGCCACAATGTCCTTCAGGTCGTCGTTGCCCTCGATGAGGCGCATCACCGTGGAACCCGAAAACACGATGTGCAGTTCGGGGAAACGGTCATGGCACTGGCGCAACTCCCGCGACCAGTTTTCGTATTTGAACGTCTGGTCGATGAGCAACGTGCGCCCGCCGTTCGCATAAAACTGCCCGGCAAACTCCAGCAACGTATGCTCCGTGAAGTAAAAGTTATTGAAGTTCACGTACAGGCAACGGCGGTCGTCCGGCCCGAACGCGTCCCGGGCATACTGGAGGAGGAACGTGGTCTTCCCCACCCCACGGCTGCCTTTGATGCCGATGAGGCGGTGCGACCAGTCTATCTCGTCCATCAGCAGCCGCTTGACAGGCGACTGCACATGCTCCACCAAGTATCGATGTGTCCGGTAAAACGTTTCCACTTGCATCGTCCATTAGGAAGCGCAAAATTAGCACATTATTTCGGTTTTGCAAAGTGGGGATAGCAATAACTTTTCCCATTGCAAAGAGCCTGTGCCTTTTAAACCGCAGAAAGTCTCTTTTTTTTAACTGCAAGATATTTTTAGCGCAAAGTTTTTGCTCTGCGTCCTTTGCGCTCTTTGCGGTTTAAAACGTCTGTACGGCGGAAGCTAAACGGCGCGGTCGCCCGACAGCGCGGCTGCGGTATTCGGATGGCGACATGCCCAACTGCTTTTGCACATACCGGCTCAGATGCGAAAGGGACGAAAAGTTCATCCGGTCGGCAATGTCCTTGAGCGGTATCTCCTTGTGGCGGAGCAGGCGGGCTATTTCGTGGGTGGTGAAGCGGTCTATCCAATAGGAGGCTGGTCGGCCGCTTACCTTCTTGCACACCTCGGTGAGGTAATGAGGGGTGATGCACAGCCGGGAGGCGTAGTGGGACAGGTTGCGGTCGTGGACGTATTCCTTGCGGTGCAGCATTTCCACAAAACGCCTCAGCAAGTCAGCATTGCGCTCGGACACTTGGTGCCCGGTCTGGAGGCGGGCGTGGATGTCATACAGGTTCAGCACATGGACCAGCAGCAGATAGCCCATCATCTCATCCCGGAACAGGTGGCCCTCTTCGGCCTGCCGCTCACGGATGCGCTGCAAATCCTCCAGGCATATCGTGTAATCGTGCGCTGACAACTTCATCACCGGGTTCTGCAACAGCGACATGTGCCCGACAATTCCGTAGTTGCTGCGTATGGACATGGAGGTGACGAACGGCTCGGACAGGCACATGATGACCGCCTCGAAGTCGCCCGATTCGGAAAAATCCGATGCCAGGGAAGGATTGGGCAAAATGACGTAATCCCCCGGCACAATGTTGTAACGCACCTCCTGGAAGGCAAAACTCATGGTTCCCCGTGTGCAGAGAATGTGTAGCACATGGTCAACATACCGGGCAAACGGATAATCCGAAAGCGAATCGAAGAATAATATTTTGTCCCACATAAGATTTCAGCGGCCGACAGCCTTCCTGCTCCATTCTTTGATACAAAATTACGAAAATCCACGAATAATGAAAATTTACCGACGCTTCATATAACTGTTTCCCACTTGCATCCGTGTAATTTTGCAACGTCAAACAATAAAGGAACCTATTTATGAGAGAAGTAAGATTGAACAACGGCGTGATGATGCCCGCCATCGGGTTCGGGGTGTTTCAAATCCCGGCAAGCGAAACGGAAAAGGCGGTGAGCGATGCGCTGGAGGTCGGCTACCGGATGATTGACACGGCTGCTTCCTATTTCAACGAGGAGCAGGTGGGCAACGCCATCCGCCACAGCGGACTGAAACGCGAGGACTTGTTCGTCACCACCAAGCTGTGGGTGCAGGACTACGAGTACGACGACGCCCTGCGTGCCTTCGACAAGTCGATGAAGCTGCTGGGGCTGGATTACCTGGACCTTTACCTGCTGCACAAGCCCTACGGCAACTATTATGCCGCCTGGCGGGCTTGCGAAAGATTATATAAGGAAGGGCGCATCCGGGCCATCGGCATCACCAGCTTTGGGAACGAGCGGGTGCAAGACCTCTTCCTGCACAACGAAGTGAAGCCCGCCGTCAACCAACTGGAGACCCACCCCTTTTTCCAGCAGCAGGCGGCCAACGTTTTCCTGCGCCAGGAAGACATCCAACACGAGGCCTGGGCACCGTTTGCCGAAGGGAAGAACGGCATTTTCCATCATCCTTTGCTGAAAGCCATTGCGGAGCACCACGGCAAGACGGTGGCGAGCGTCATCCTGCGCTGGCTGAACCAACGCGGCATCGTGGCCATCCCGAAAAGCATGCGCAAGGAACGGATGATAGAGAACCTGAACATTTTTGACTTCACGCTCACGGACGAGGAAATGCAAGCCATCGCCAAGCTGGACACGGGCAAAAGCCCCATCTACGACGACACGGACCTACCCACCGTGAGAGGTATCGGCTTGCACAAAATACATGATTAATCTGAAATATAAATCCAATATGAGATACGGAATTTTAGGTACAGGCGATGTGGCCTGCACTATCGCGGACAAACTGATAGAATTGGGGCATGAGGTTATGATCGGGTCACGCACAGTGGATAATCCCCGTGCCGTGGAATGGGCAAGGAAGAGTGGCGAACAAGCCTTTCACGGAACATTTGCCGATGCTGCGTCATTCGGGGAACGGGTCTTCAACTGTGTGAAAGGCGTTTACTCAATAAAAGCTCTCACTTCTGTCGGCAAGGACAATCTTGCAGGAAAGATTCTGATAGACCAGTCGAATCCTTATCTGTATGAAAACAGACATATATCGCTTGACCCTCGATGGAGCGGGAATACCAGCTTGGGGGAAGCGAATCAAGCATTATTGCCCGATACGAAAATCGTAAAAACGCTGAATTACCTCTGTAGCCACCTGATGACCAATCCGGGGCAACTATCGGAAGCCGTAACAGGCTTTTATTGCGGCAATGACAAGGAAGCCAAAGCGGAAGTGGCAAAACTGTTGGCCGATTTCGGTTGGACGGACACTATGGATTTGGGTGACATATCCATGTCCCGTTATACGGAAATGCTCGGCGCGTTTTGGCCAGCTGGATTAAACGCTACGGGAACTATAAAATGGGGATTCAAATTGGTAAGATAACTATTAATGAAAGAAGGATATGAACTACAATTTTGAGAATAAAGTGGCATTCGTAACGGGTGCAGGTTCCGGAATCGGCGAAAGTACCGCCAGATTATTCGCACGAGCAGGAGCGGGCGTTGCCTTGGTTGATATTCATCCTGAACCTATCCAACGCCTTGCGGATGAATTGAACGGCAAAGGGTATAAAGCATTCGCCATTCCCTGCAACGTGGGCAACGAGGAAGAGGTGAAAAACGCTGTAAAAAAGACGGTGGAAGTGTTCGGACGCTTGGACTTTGCATTCAACAATGCAGGCATCCAAGTGCCGACGGCAAAGACGGCCGATATTGAAACTGCCGATTTCGAACGAGCCTTGCGCATAAACCTATTAGGCGTATTCTACTGCATGAAATACCAAATCAGGCAGATGCTGAAGCAAGGGGATGGTGGCTCCATTGTCAATGTGGCATCGCAGGATGCAATTGTGGGAACCGCCACGCTCGGTGCTTATTCGGCTGCCAAGACAGGCATTCTCGGTCTGGCAAAGTGTACGGCTCTTGAATATGCAGAGCAGGGAATCCGCGTGAATATGATTGCGCCGGGAATGATTATGACTCCGATGGTGGAACAAGCCATCAAAGACTATCCGGAACACATGCAAGGCCTGATAGACATCATTCCACAGAAGCGTGTCGGCACGCCGGAGAACATCGCTTCGTGTGCGCTTTACCTCTGTTCTGACGATGCCTCGTTTATGACAGGACAAACGATTACTATTGATGGTGGATTTACAGTAAAATAATTACGAAGCCGATGTGATTCCTTTCTGCCGGGAAAACGGCATCGGTTTCGTTGCCTATTCACCGATGGCTGGCGGCTTCTTGAGTGGAAAGTACCACCATGCGACTTTTAAGGGAGACGATGTGCGGCGTGTAATCACACGCTACACGGAAGAGAACATGCAAGCCAATAGGGTGTTGCTCGAACTCATCAACCGCTATGCCGAAGCGAAACATTGTACTGCCGCCCAGATTTCGTTGGCTTGGGTGATGCACTCGGAACATATCGTTCCTATACCGGGTATGCGTAGTGATGCACGAATGCTTGAAAACCTTGGTGCAGCGGAAGTGACCCTTACCGATGACGAATATGCTGCAATGAATGAAGCGTTAAGCCATATAACCATACACGGCAACCGGACGGATGAGGACATAGCCAAACTGGGTACTATTGAGGGAAGCCAACAAGAAGTAGCTAAGGCTGACCGATGAAAAGAGATGTTTTGAAATTAACGAATTAATCATAACGAAATGATGGAAACTGTAAAATTGAACAACGGCGTTGAGATGCCGATGCTGGGCTACGGGGTGTTCCTCGTCAGCCCCGAAGAATGCGAACGCTGCGTGCTGGATGCCATCAGTGTGGGCTACCGCCTGATTGACACTGCACAGGCTTATTACAACGAGGAAGGCGTGGGGGCGGCCATCGCCCGATGCGGCGTGCCGCGCAACGAACTCTTCATCACCACCAAAGTCTGGATTTCCAACTCCGGAGAGGAAAAAGCGGCTCGCAGCATCGACGAATCGCTCCGCAAACTGCGGACGGATTACATCGACCTGCTGCTCGTCCACCAGCCCTTCGGGGATTATTACGGCACTTACCGCGCCATGGAGCAGGCTTACAGGGACGGTAAAATCCGCGCCATCGGCCTGAGCAATTTCTACGACGCCCGCTTCGTGGACCTGGCGGAACACATGGAAGTGAAACCCGCCGTGCTGCAACTGGAAACGCACGTGTTCTCCCAACAGCGCAAGATGCGCGAGCTTGCCAAGGAATATGGCACGCAGCTGATGGCATGGGGGCCGCTGGCACAAGGCACGGACGGCATCTTCACCAACGAGACCCTGAAAGCCATCGGCGACCGATACGGCAAGACCAACGCCCAAGTGGCCTTGAAGTTCCTGCTAAGCGAGGACATCGTGGCCATCCCCAAATCAACCCACAAAGAGCGCATGGCAAGCAACCTGGCCATCGATGACTTCGAATTGACAGCAGATGACTTGGAAACCATCCGCAAGATGGATACGGGCAAACTAAAAGCGGACTTCAACGACCCTGCCATGGCCAAGTATCTGATAGCATACGACAAGAACTTCAATCCGGACTGGAAGAAGTAAAAGTCAAAATAAAAGCGAACACGGAATACACGGATTTACGCGGATGATAGTCCATGTAAATCCGTTTTATTTGCCCAATCCGTGTTCACCTCCCCAAAATCCGAAATCCAAAAATCCGCCCCTGCGCCCTCCCTGCCCGCGTTGCCAACGTTTTTTGCGCAAAGGCATGAATAATCATATGGAAATTATTACCTTTGCACGCCTTTTGGGCGAAAGGGAATACCGGTTTCCCCATACATATAATATTATATATATGTCAGAAAAAATCATTCCCGAATATATATTCGAAGCAAGCTGGGAGGTGTGCAACATGGTGGGCGGGATATACACGGTGCTGTCTACCCGCGCATCGGTGTTGCAGGAGCAGCATCCCGACAAGCTGGTGTTCATCGGTCCCGACGTGTGGGAAGGGAAAAAGTGCCAGTACTTCACGGAGACACCGCAAGAACATGCGGAATGGAAAGCCTACACGCAAGCCACCTACAGTCTCGCCATACGCACCGGACGCTGGAACGTGCCAGGCAACCCCATCGCCGTGCTGGTGGACTTCCGCCCCCTGTTTGCCAAGAAAAACGACATCTACGGGCACGTGTGGGAACGCTTCGGCACCAACTCCATCGCCGCCTATGGCGACTATGACGAGTCGTCCATGTTCGGCTATGCCGCCGGCATGGTAGTGGAGAGCTTCTACCGCCACTACGGCCTGTCGCCCAAACAGCACGTGGTAGCGCACTTCAACGAATGGCAAACGTCGTTCGGCATCTATTACATCAAGGAACACCTGCCCGAAGTGGCCACCCTCTTCACCACCCACGCCACCTCCATAGGCCGCTCCATAGCGGGCAACAACAAGCCGCTGTACAACTACCTGAATGAATACAACGGCGACCAGATGGCCTGCGAGCTGAACATGGTATCCAAGCATTCCACCGAAAAGACCGCCGCCCACGTGGCCGACTGCTTCACCACGGTGAGCAACATCACCGCCGTGGAATGCGCCCAACTGCTGGAAAAGGCTCCGGACGTGGTGACACCGAATGGGTTCGAGGACGACTTCGTGCCCAAAGGACGGGCATTCACCCAAAAACGGAAAGAAGCACACAACCTGCTACGGCGGGTGGCCGAGACCCTCTTCGGCTACCGGCTGGACGACAACGCCCTCTTCGTGGGCACGGCAGGACGCTACGAATACAAGAACAAGGGACTGGACGTGTTCATGGAGTCGCTCAAACGCCTGTCGGAGATGAACCCCGCGCGGCAGGTGGTGGCCTTCTTCGTCATCCCCGCCTACATCGACCGCAAGCGGCTCGACCTGGCCTATTGCCTGGAGCATCCGGACACCCCCCTCAACAGCAACAACCGCTACACCACCCACGACCTGCACGACTTCGCCCACGACCCCATCATGGGAGCCATCCAATGGTTCCACCTGGACAACAGCGAGGCCGAACGCGTGAAAGTGGTGTTCATCCCCTCCTACCTGGACGGCCAGGACGGCATCTTCAACAAGAAATACTACGACCTGCTCATCGGCCTCGACCTCACCGTGTTCGCCTCCTACTACGAGCCGTGGGGCTACACGCCGCTGGAAAGCGTGGCATTTTCCGTGCCCACCATCACCACGGACAAGTCAGGGTTCGGGCAATGGGTGTCGCGCACGCCGCAGGGCATCGAACACAGCGTGGGAGTCATCCGCCGGTCGGACTACAACGGTCCGGAAGTGGCCACCCGCATCGCCGAAATGATAAACGAATTCGCATCCTACGATGAAGCCACCATTAAGAAGCTGCGCAAAAAGGCCTCCGCCATTGCCGAAAAAGCCTTGTGGAAACACTTCATCCGCTACTACGAACAAGCATACGACATAGCATTAAGAAAACGATTAACGGTTAACGATTAGTGATTAGTGATTAACGCGAACTTGCACTAACCGTTAATCACTAATTGCTAATCACTAATAAGACAGGATTATGAAAATTAAAGTAAACGACGTGAATGAAGCAAATTGGAGAGACATGCAAGTGAAATCCAATCTGCCGGAAAACCTGCGCAAGCTGGACGAAATAGCCTATAACCTGTGGTGGTGCTGGGACAGCGACGCCCGCAACCTGCTCCGCAACATCGACCGCACGGCATGGAAAGAAGCCTCATCCAACCCCATCCAGCTGGCCAGCGTGCTGAGCTACAAAAAACTGCTCGAACTGAGCAAGGACAAGCAGTTCCTCGAACGCCTGGACTACGTGTACGACAAGTTCCAACACTACATGAACCAACCCTTCGACACCCGCAAGCCCTCCATCGCCTACTTCAGCATGGAATACGGGCTGAGCGAAGTGTTGAAAATATACTCCGGCGGCCTCGGCGTGCTGGCGGGCGACTACCTGAAGGAAGCCAGCGACAGCCACGTGGACATGACCGCCATCGGCTTCCTGTACCGCTACGGCTACTTCACCCAGTCGCTCTCCATGGACGGCCAGCAGATAGCCGTGTACGAGCCGCAAAACTTCAACGCGCTGCCCATCAAGCAGGTGAAGGACGAAAACGACCATCCCCTGGTGGTGGACGTGCCCTACCCCGGCCGCACCGTGCACGCCTACCTGTGGAAAGTGCAGGTAGGACGCATCGTCCTCTACCTGCTTGACACGGACAACGAACTGAACAGCGAGTTTGACCGCTCCATCACCCACCAGCTCTATGGGGGCGACTGGGAAAACCGCCTGAAACAGGAAATCATGCTGGGCATCGGCGGTATGCTCGCGCTCAAGAAGCTCGGCATCGAAAAGGACGTGTACCACTGCAACGAAGGACACGCCGCCCTCATCAACGTGCAACGCCTGGTGGACTACATCGGCCAGGGCCTCACCTTCAACCAGGCCCTCGAAGTGGTGCGCGCCTCGTCGCTCTACACCGTGCACACCCCCGTTCCCGCCGGACACGACTCGTTCGACGAAGGCCTCTTCGGCAAATACATGGGCGAATACCCCGCCAAACTGCAACTGTCGTGGGACGAATTCATCGACATGGGACGCGAACGCCCCGGCGACCACAGCGAGAAATTCTGCATGAGCGTGTTCGCCTGCAACACCTGCCAGGAAGTCAACGGCGTGAGCTGGCTGCACGGCAAGGTGTCGCAAAAGATGTTCAGCCCCATCTGGAAAGGTTACTTCCCCGAAGAACTGCACGTGAGCTACGTGACCAACGGCGTGCACCTCTCCACCTGGGCCGCCTCCGAATGGAAGGCCGTGTATGAAAAATACTTCGGCGACAACTTCTACGACGACGTGTCCGACAGCAAGATGTGGCAAAAGATATACGACATCCCCGACGAGGAAATATGGAACACCCGCATGACACTCAAGTCCAAGCTCTTCGAGTTCATCCGCATCCAGTTCCAGGAATCGTGGCTCAAGTCGCAGGGCGACCCCAAGGCCGTGGTATCCATCCTCGAATCCATGAACCCCAACGCCCTCATCATCGGCTTCGGACGCCGCTTCGCCACCTACAAGCGCGCCCACCTGCTGTTCACCGACCTGGACCGCCTGGCCAAGATAGTGAACGACCCGCAGCACCCCGTGCAGTTCCTCTTCACCGGCAAGGCGCACCCGGCCGACGGCGGCGGGCAAGGCCTCATCAAGCGCATCGTCGAAATATCGCGTATGCCACAGTTCGTCGGCAAGGTCATCTTCCTCGAAAACTACGACATGCGCCTGGCCAAACGCCTCATCTCGGGCGTGGACGTATGGCTCAACACCCCCACCCGCCCGCTCGAAGCATCGGGCACATCGGGTGAAAAAGCGCAGATGAACGGCGTGCTCAACTTCTCCGTGCTCGACGGCTGGTGGCTCGAAGGCTACGTCAAAGGCGCGGGCTGGGCGCTCACCGACAAGCGCACCTACGAAAACCAGGGCTACCAGGACGAACTTGACGCGGCCACCATCTACAACATCCTGGAGAACGAAATCATCCCGATGTACTTCGCCAAGAACGCCGAAGGCTACTCGCCCGAATGGATACAATACATCAAGAAGTCGTTCGCCGAAATCACGCCCCGCTTCACCACCAAGCGCATGATAGACGACTACATCAACCGCTTCTACGCCAAGCAAGCCAAGCGCGCGGCCCTGTTGAAGGCCAACGGCTTCGCCAAGGCCAAGGAAATAGCCGCCTGGAAAGAAAAGATAGCGCAAGGCTGGAACGGCATCGAAGTGGTGTCGGTGGACCTGCCCGACGGGCTGGTGCACAACCCCGTGGTGGGCGAATACTACGACCTGAACGTGGTGCTCGACACGAAGGAACTGAACGACAAAGGCATCGGCGTGGAAATGGTCATCACCAAAACGGGAAAAGACAACAAGGAAACCCTGTTCCACACCGTGGAGCTGCAACTGGTCAAGAGCGAAGGCAGCAAGTTGTACTACCACGCCAACATGCTGCTTGAACTGGCCGGTTCGTTCAAGTACGGCTTCCGCATGTTCCCGAAGAATGCCGACCTGCCGCACCGCCAGGACTTCTGCTACGTGCGCTGGATTTAACCCCCTTGTCCCCTTGAAAGGGGCTGTAACCCAAAGGGCGCGAAGGATGGAAACATCCTCCGCGCCCTTTGTCTTTGTGCTATGCTCCCGACTACTCCG
>CASFUX010000131.1 GCA_949297975.1 uncultured Bacteroidales bacterium | reverse complement strand
GTCCAATTGCGTTAAGTGAGGGGAAGCGGGGTAAGGAAAGCCCCGCTGAATCGCATCTCACACGACTTTATGCCGTTTTGAGGCTTATTTTTTGCATAACTCTTGTGTAACAAAATTTAGGTGCCGTTTTGCAGAGGTCTCCTTGTGTGTGGGGGAACGGAATGTTAGGAACGAATGTGCGTGTATTTGAGCGAGGATCTCGTGTCCTGTTTTTCCTTTGTTTTGTATTTTTAACATGTTTGAGATTTTGTTCCGATGGGAGTACTTTCCGCCGCGCCCATAGCCCGTGGCTTGCTACCTGCAAAACTTTTCGTATCTTTGCAGCCGCTAAAAAAGATTGTGTAAGATGCAGAAGATTAGGAATGTGGCGATTATCGCGCACGTGGACCACGGCAAGACGACGCTGGTGGACAAGATGCTGCTGGCCGGGCATCTGTTCCGCGACAACGAGGTGACCGGCGAGTTGATTATGGACAACAACGAGCTGGAACGCGAACGGGGCATCACCATCCTGGCCAAGAACGTTTCCAGTGATTAGAACGGCTATCAAATCAACATCATCGACACGCCGGGCCACGCCGACTTCGGCGGCGAGGTGGAACGCGTGCTCAACATGGCCGACGGCGTGCTGCTGCTGGTCGATGCCTTCGAAGGCCCCATGCCGCAGACGCGCTTCGTGCTGCAAAAGGCCCTGCAACTGGGCCTGATGCCCATCGTGGTGGTGAACAAGGTGGACAAGCCCAATTGCCGCCCCGACGAGGTGAACGAGGCCGTGTTCGACCTCATGTACAACCTCGACGCCACCGAGGAACAGCTGAACTTCCACACCCTCTACGGCTCGGCCAAGCAAAACTGGATGTCCGAGGACTGGCGCAAGCCCACGGACAACATCCTGCCCCTGCTCGATGCCATCATCCAATACATCCCCGAACCCGAATACCTCGAAGGGACGCCCCAGATGCTCATCACCTCGCTGGACTATTCGCCCTACGTGGGGCGCATCGCCGTGGGGCGGGTGCATCGCGGCACCCTGCGCGAGGGCATGGATGTGAGCCTCGTGAAGCGCGACCGCTCGGTGGTGAAGACGCGCATCAAGGAACTGCACACCTTCACCGGGCTGGGACGCACCCGCACGCCCGAAGTGAAGTCCGGCGACATCTGCGCCCTGGTGGGCATCGACGGCTTCGAGATAGGCGATACCATCGCCGACGCGCAGAACCCCGAGCCGCTCAAGCCCATCGCCATCGACGAGCCTACGATGAGCATGGTCTTCACCATCAACGACTCGCCCTTCTTCGGCCGCGAAGGCAAGTACGTCACCTCGCGCCACATCCACGAACGCCTCATCCGCGAGCTGGACAAGAACCTCGCCCTGCGCGTGGAACGCAGCCCCGAGAGCGACATCTGGCACGTGTACGGACGTGGCGTGCTGCACCTCTCGGTGCTCATCGAGACCATGCGCCGCGAGGGCTACGAGTTGCAGGTAGGCCAGCCGCAGGTGATATATAAGGAAATAGACGGCGTGAAGTGCGAGCCGGTGGAACAGCTCTCCATCAACCTGCCGGAGGAATGCTCGGGCAAGGTCATCGAGCTGGTGGCCGCCCGCCGGGGCGAAATGATAAGCATGGAAGCCAAGAACGACCGCATCCAGCTGGAATTCACCATCCCCTCGCGTGGCATCATCGGGTTGCGCAACAGCATCCTCACCATGTCGTCGGGCGAGGCCATCATGTCGCACCGCTTCCTGGAATACCAGCCTTACAAGGGTGACATCGAGAAGCGCACCAATGGTTCGCTCATCGCCATGGAGAGCGGTACGGCCTACGCCTACGCCATCGACAAGTTGCAGGACCGCGGGCGTTTCTTCATCTTCCCGCAAGACGAGGTGTATGCCGGCCAGGTGGTGGGCGAGAACGCCAAGGAAGGCGATATCGTGGTGAACGTCACCAAGTCGAAGAAGCTGACCAACGTGCGTGCCTCCGGGTCGGACGAAAAGGCGCACATCATCCCTCCCACCGTTTTCTCCCTGGAAGAAGCGTTGGAGTACATCAAGGAAGATGAATACGTGGAAGTAACCCCCACCAAGCTCCGCCTGCGCAAAATCATCCTGGACGAGAACGAACGCCGCCGGGCAGCCAGGAACGGGTGACGGCTATTAGCTACAAGTTACGAGCTACAAGTTGTATACTCTGAGTCTTTTGCGCTTGTGTGCCGCATGGTACTCGTAGCTTGTAGCTCGTAGCTTGTAACTCGTAGCTTGTAGCTCCTAAAATTATTTCTTATCTTTGCGGGCTCAAATGCAGCAGCTTGATATTTTGAATTATACATTATTATTATGGACATAACGAAAAAAGAACTCGATCAGACCAGTGCGGTCGTGACGATTCATGTGGACAAGGCGGACTACGCTGAGAAAGTAGATAAAACGTTGCGCGACTATCGCAAGAAGGCCAACATGCCGGGTTTCCGCCCGGGCATGGTGCCTCTGAACTTGGTAAAGAAGTTGTACGGCAAGGCAGTGCAGGCCGAAGAGATAAATAAGTTGGTGTCGGAGAGCCTGTTCGACTACATCAAGAAGAATAACATCAACGTCTTGGGCGAACCCCTTCCGAACGAAACGGAACAGCCGGAAATAGACTTCGACACGCAGGAAAGCTTCGACTTCGTGTTTGACATCGCCATCGCTCCCGAATTTGAAATCAGCCTGACCCAAAAGGACAAGGTGAACTACTACAACATCGCCGTGACCGACGAGATGGTGGACGAGCAAGTGAAATCGTATGCCGGTCGCTACGGCCAGTACGTGGAGGGAGACACCGTGGAAGAAAAGGACATGGTGAAAGGCGAACTCCTCGAAATGGAAAACGGCGCGGTGAAGGAAGGCGGCCTGCATGTGGAAAACGCCATCCTGACACCCGGCTACATGAAAGATGAAGAAAG
>CASFUX010000130.1 GCA_949297975.1 uncultured Bacteroidales bacterium | reverse complement strand
CGGCCAGCGATTTCCCGGCAAGGCGGGCGCGCAGGCCGGGGTTCTCGGGCACGTGCAGCAGGCGGTAGCCGCTCAGCACCGACTCGATGTACAGCCCCGTGCCGCCACACAGGATGGGCAACCGCCCCCGTTCCCGGATGTCGGTGTAGGCTGCATGGAAGTCGTGCTGGTATTCGTAGAGGTTGTACTTGTCGCCAGCCTCGCGGATGTCGATGAGGTGGTAGGGAATGGGCGTGCCGTGTGCGGTGTAGTCGGCCAGGTCCTTGCCCGTGCCGATGTCCATGCCGCGGTACACTTGGCGCGAGTCGGCACTGATGATTTCGCCGCCTGTTCGCCAGGCCAGTTCGCAGGCCAGTGCTGTTTTGCCGCAGGCTGTGGGGCCGAGTATGGTGATGAGGGGGAACATGGTTTGGTAGCGGGTAGCGAGGAGCGGGCAGGTAGATGGCGGATAATTCTCGCTATCCACTACCCGCTCCTCGCTATCGGTTAAAACAATTTCGGCTTGCGCCGTATGGCTTCATCGAAGTCCAGCGTCGGGCGGGAGTCGGCGGTGTGCCGGGCGCGGAGGGAGGCTTGTTCCTCGCGCAGGGCAGCCACGTAGTCGGCGGAGTGGTCGCGATCGAGCAGGCGGGCGATGACGAGGCTGTCCACCGAAGCGTCCTTCACGTGCACCACGGGAGCGTGGTAGAGCGGGGCAATCTTCACCGCCGTGTGTTCCGGCGAGGTGGTCGCCCCGCCGATGAGCAGGGGCGTGTCCAGCCCGGCCTGTTCCAGGGCGGCGGCCACGTGGCACATCTCGTCCAGCGAGGGCGTGATGAGGCCGCTCAGGCCGATGATGTCCGCATGTTCCTCCCGGGCGCGGCGCACGATGTCGTCCGCAGGTACCATCACGCCGAGGTCGATTACTTCGTAGTTGTTGCAGCCCAGCACCACGGCCACGATGTTCTTGCCGATGTCGTGCACGTCGCCCTTGACCGTGGCCAGCAGCACCTTGCCTGCCGAGGTGCGTCCGCTGGCTGTGCGCTGGGCTTCGAGGTGGGGCTGGAGGATGGCCACGGCCTGCTTCATGGTGCGGGCGGTCTTCACCACTTGGGGCAGGAACATCTTGCCCGCGCCAAACAGTTCGCCCACCTGTGCCATGCCCCGCATGAGCGGTTGCTCGATGATGTCGATGGGCGAGGGGTATCGGCGGAGTGCCTCTTGCAGGTCGGCTTCGAGGTATTCGCCCGTGCCCTTTTGCAGGGCGTAGGCCAGCCGTTCGTCTAGGGGCAGGTTGCGCCAGGCATCGGGGTGGGGCGGGGTGGGGGCGGATGCGCCTTCGGTGGCTTTCAGTTGTTCGGCAAAGGCTATCAGCCGTTCGGTGGCATCGGGTCGGCGGTCCAGCACCACGTCTTCCGTGCGCTCGCGCAACTCCTCGTCCAGTTCGTCATAACGCAGGCGGGTGGAGGGGTTGACAATGGCCATGTCCAGCCCCCGCGCCACGGCGTGGTGCAGGAACACGGCGTGCATGGCCTCGCGCACGGTGTTGTGCCCCCGGAAGGCGAAGGACAGGTTGCTCACCCCGCCGCTCACCTGGGCGTGGGGCAGATGCGTTTTTATCCATTCCACCGTGCGCAGGAAATCGACTGCATAGCGGTTGTGCGCCTCGATGCCGGTGGCGATGGCCAGCACGTTGGGGTCGAATATGATATCCTGCGGGGGAAAGCCCGCTTGCTCGGTGAGCAGGCGGTAGGCACGGGCGCATATCGCGGTGCGCCGTTCGAAGGTGTCGGCCTGCCCTTGCTCGTCAAAGGCCATAACCACCGTGGCCGCCCCGTAGGCGCGGATGAGGCGGGCTTTCTCCAAGAAAGCGGCCTCGCCTTCTTTCAGGCTGATGGAGTTGACAATGCTTTTACCCTGCACGCATTGCAGCCCCGCCTCGATGACTTCCCATTTGGAGGAGTCTATCATCACGGGCACGCGAGCCACGTCGGGTTCTGCGCCCAAGTGGTTGAGGAAGGTGCGCATCTCGGCGGGTGCGTCGAGCATGGCATCGTCCATGTTGATATCGATGACCTGCGCCCCGTCTTCCACTTGCTTGCGGGCGATGCGCAGGGCTTCTTCGTAATTTTTCTCCTTGATGAGCCGCAGAAACTTGCGCGAACCAGCCACGTTGCAGCGTTCGCCGATAACTACTGATAACTCCCCGGGGAGAAGGGTTAGGGGTGAGGTTTCCAGTACCTCCAGCCCGCTCAGCGTGAATGCGTGGCTGGGGGGTGCGGGGATGCGGGGACGGGCATCCTGCACTAAGGAGGCCAGGCGGGCGATGTGGGCGGGGGTGGTGCCGCAGCAGCCGCCGATGATGTTGACCAGTCCCTCGTCTATGTAGGGTTGCACGTGGGTGGCCATGGTGTCGGGCGTTTCGTCGTATTGGCCGAATTGGTTGGGCAGTCCTGCGTTGGGGTGGGCACTGACGTAGCAAGGGGCGCAGGCGGCCATCTCCGACAGGAAAGGCTTCAGTTGCTCCGCTCCGAAAGAGCAGTTCAGCCCCACGGACAGCAAGGGGGCGTGGGCGATGGAGGCAAGGAAGGCGGGGATGGTCTGCCCGGCCAGCAGCCGTCCGCTACTGTCGGCCACGGTGGCGGACACCATGAGGTGCACCCGGCGACCTGCGTCGGCCATGGCCTGCCGGGCGGCGAAGAGGGCGGCCTTGAGGTTGAGCGTGTCGAACACCGTTTCCATGAGCAGCGCATCTACACCGCCCCGGATGAGGGCCGCCATCTGCTGGCGGTAGGCCGAGGCCAGTTCGCCGAAGGTCACGGTGCGGGCAGCGGGGTCGTCCACCGAGGGAGAGAGGGAGGCCGACTTGCCCGTAGGCCCCACCGACCCGGCCACGAAGCGCGGTTTGCGGGGGTCGCGTGCCGTGTATTCGTCGGCCAGCGTGCGGGCGAGACGTGCGGAGGCGAGGTTCATCTCCTCCACCATGTCGGCCAGCCCGTAGTCGGCCTGCGAGATGCGTTGGGCGTTGAAGGTGTTAGTCTCGATGATGTCCGCACCCGCTTCCAGGTACTGCCTGTGGATGTCGGCGATGGCATCGGGGCGGGTGAGCGACAGCAGGTCGTTGTTGCCCCGCAGCGGCGTGTGCCACGTGGCGAAGCGTGTGCCCCGGTAGTCGGCCTCGGTCAGCCCCAGGCGTTGTATCATGGTGCCCATGGCACCGTCGAGCACGAGGATGCGGTGTTGAAGTTGTTTTTCCATATTACCCTCTTTTGAGACGGGTACAAAGGTAGGGAAAAAATGGGAGATACCCCTTAAACTCTCTGGATGTGTGTGAAAAGCTGCATTTCTATGGAGTTCACGTCATTTCGACCGTAGGGAGAAATCTCACAGTAGCCTTGGGGACGTTGTTGGAGGAGATTTCTCCCTACGGTCGAAATGACGGCGGGTTTGTTTCGTGCTTTAGTGAGGATGATAGCTTGTTTTCTTTCCATTCCTCCTATGAAGTCGTGCTTTTGTACCAGTCATGTTATCGTCTCACAGCCGTGATACAGGTGTTCCACAGCCGTGACACACCTGTTCCACAGCTGTGAGACACCTGTATCACGGCTGTGAGACGATAACTTCATGCTGACGGATGCAACAAGATATGCTAGGAAAGTGATGAGTTACCTGTCGGAAAGATATTTCCCATTTCCTTATTAAACTGTATCTTTGCAGGCCATAGCGCGTAACTTGTAGCTGGAATATGCTGACTCAATTCTTTTCGGATCATCCTTACGTGTCGGCCCTGGTGTCGTTCCTCATCGGGTGGGCGTTCATGCCCATGATGGTGCGGGTGGCCAAGGCGCGCGACTTCGTGGTGAAACCCAACAAGCGCACGTCGCACGAAGGGGCGGTGCCCAACGTGGGGGGCATCAACATATTCATCGCGTTCTTCCTCACGGTGGCATTGTTCGCCTTCCAGGTTATAGACCGGCTGCAATTCATCTTCATCGGCATCTTCCTTATCCTGCTGTTGGGGTTCGTGGACGACCTCATCGACATCCGCGCTTCGTGGAAACTGGCGGGTCAATTGCTGGCGGGTTTCTTTGTCATCGTGCTGGGGGGCTACCGGCTCACGAGTTTCCAAGGCTTCCTGGGCATCGGCGAGTTGCCGCTGTGGGTGAGCTATGCGGTGTCGTTCTTCGTGTTCGTGGTGCTGAACAATGCGCTGAACCTCATCGACGGGGTGGATGGGCTGGCTTCGGGGTTGGGCATTGTCTATTGCCTCTTCTTCGGGGTGTACTTCGCGCTGGCGGGCTATCCCGTGTTTGCCATCTGCGCCTTCACGTTG
>CASFUX010000129.1 GCA_949297975.1 uncultured Bacteroidales bacterium | reverse complement strand
GAAAAGGAATACGCCTTCGAGGCCCGCGTCATTGCCGACGTGGCCAGCCCGCTGGTGCCGCAACAGGTGTCCAATGTGGTCAACTTCAAGCTGACTACCTACAAGCACCGTTATCTGAACTTGTTCCTCATAGGCGATGCCGCCCCGAACGGGTGGGACATGGGACGTGCCATCCTGCTGACGCGCACCGAGGGCAGCCTGGAACAATTCACCTGGACAGGCGAACTGAAGGCCGGTGGCTTCCGGTTCATCTGCCAGAACACCGACGGCCGCTGGTGGCCGGGGTACGCGTGCGACCCCGCATCGTCGCCCGAAGTGACCGTGCCCTCGTATAAAGGCAAGCTGGCTTTGTACGAGAGCGAACCAAGCAGCGACAAGGATATCAAGTTCAACATCACCACGCCGGGCACGTACACCATCGCGCTGAACACCGCCACCCTCGAAATGACCTGCACCTTAGTGAAGGAAGGCGACCCCGAACTGTACCTCATCGGCACAGCGGCCGGTGGCTGGGACAACAGCCAGGTGGGAGCATACAAGATGGACTATGCCAATGGCGTGTTCACCTGGGAAGGCGCGTTGAACGCCGATGGCCAACTGCGCTTCGTGACGGCGGTGGGCAGCTTCTGGCCGGGTTATGCCCGCGACGGCTCGCAGGGCGGCAAGGTGAAGTACTTCACCGAAAACCCGCCTGCGGATGAAGACCTGAGCTTCGACATCGTGCATGGGGGCACGTACCGCATCATGGTGAACCCGGAGACGCTCGACATCACCATCGAGCCGACAGCCGACTTGTCGTTTGACCATATATATATGATAGGCGACTTCAACAGCTGGAGCGTGGACAACCCCGCCGCCATGAACGGGCAGGGCGGCACGTTCACCTACGAGGGCAACCTCAAAGCCGGGGCGTTCCGTTTCATCACCACGCAAGGCCGCTTCTGGCCGGGCTTCACCAAGGATGCCGCCGACGGCCGGGCCAAGTTCCAGGCCATACAGCCTGCCGCCTCGGAGGATGACGACGACAACCGCTTCACCATCGAGGCGGACGGCAACTACGTCGTGACGCTCAACACCGCCACCGGCGAAGTCACCGTGCAGGCGCAGGGCACGAGCGGTTACAGCCAGGTGTGGGTGCTGGGCAGTGCCACCGAAAACGATTGGAACTGGGACACCATGCCTGAGATGACGCAGGATGCCGCCAACCCCGACATATTCACTTGGACGGGTGCGCTGAAGGAAGGACAAATCAAGTTCCCGCTCGACAAGTCGCAAGGCACGTTCGTGGGCGACTGCGTGGTGGCCAAGGCGGACAATACCCCCATCGGCACGGAGCTTGACTTCGACATCGAGTACATCCCGCAGAACGATGCGACGCAGTATGACCGCAAGTGGTTCGTCAGTGCCGACCAGGCCGGGACGTACACCGTCCGCCTCGACTTCGGCACGAAGAAAATATCCTTTACCAAACAATAACAGACCTGTTTCTTATCAAAAGCATTTCCAATATGAAACGATTGACCTATATGGCCGTATGGGGCGCGGCTCTCGGCATGAGCCTCGTGGCCGTCGCGTGCCACATCGACGTGGATCATCCGAAGAACAACCCCATCACCTACGGCGAAAGCTACATGGAAACCTACCTCGCCACCGACAAGGCGGCCTACAACCCCGGCGAGGAAGTGCATTTTACCCTGAACAAGATGCCCCAGTCCGCCGCCACCGTGCGCTACAAGCAGGGCAACACGGTAATCAAGGAAGAACCGCTCACCGGCACGGAGTGGACGTGGACACCGCCCGAAGACGACTTCACGGGCTACATGGTGGACCTCTACACCACCGATGACGGCGGGCAGACCGTCCTCGGCAGCATCGGGGTGGACGTGTCGTCGGACCCGAAAGTGTTCCCGCGCAACGGCTTCCTCTCCGAGTACGGCAAGAAAAGCCAGAGCGAGATAGACCAGGTGATGGACAACCTGTGCCGCCACCACATCACCTACGTGCAATTCCAGGACTGGCATTACAAGCACCACATGCCCCTGGCCGGCACGCCTGCCGCGCCGATGGACGTGTGGACGGACATCATCAGCCGCGACTGCTACCGCTCCACCGTGGACGGCTACATCCAGGCAGGGCATGAACGCAACATGCGGTCGCTCTTCTACAACCTGGCCTACGGGGCGTTGAACGACGCGGCGGCCGATGGCGTGAGCGAGGACTGGTACACCTGGACCGACCCCGACCTGGTCAACAAGGACGCGCACCAGCTGGGTTCGCCCTTCAAAAGCTGGATTTACGTCATGAACGTCAAAAAGCAGGGCTGGATAGACTACCTCGGCCAGCGCACGAGCGACGTGTACAAGGTGTTCGACTTCGACGGCTACCAGGTGGACCAGCTGGGTGCACGGGGCGGCATATACGATGCACAGGGCAATTACGACGACAACCAGCAGGCGGGCTACACGCACTTCTTGCAGGAAATGAAACGCCTCGAACCCGAAAAGCGTCTGGTGATGAACGCGGTCGATGGGTTCGGTGACGTGGAGATAGCCAACGCGGGAGTGGTGGACTTCTACTACACCGAGGTGTGGAGCAAGGGCAGCTTTACGGCCATATCCGACAAGATAACGGACTATTCCCGCCAGGCTAACAGGCAGTTTGAGGACGAAGACAACCCCGCCATCAACGGGCGCGACCGCCAGGTGATGCTGGCCGCCTACATGAACTACGATTACGGCAAGATAGGCAAAGGCGAATTCAACACACCCGGCGTGCTCATGGCCAACGCCGCCATCCACGCCTGGGGTGGTGCGCACCTGGAACTGGGCGAACACATGCTCAACAACGAGTACTTCCCCAACAGCAACCTGCGCATGAGGGGCGAGCTGGAGATTGCCACCATCATTTATTACGACTTCATCACGGCCTACCAAAACTTCCTGCGCGGCGGGGGCGACTTCACCGGGGTCACGGCTACCACGGACGACGAACGCCTCGCCTTCAACCAATGGCCGCCCGTGCAGGGGCAAGTGGCCACCGTGGGCAGGCTGCTGCCCGACGGCAAGACCGCCGTGGCGCACCTGCTCAACTACACCGATGCCACCACGCTGGACTGGTGCGACTCCAACGCCGACCAGACCGAGCAGCAGCGCGTAACCGACGTGCCCGTCACCATCGCCATCGACGGCACACCGACATCGGCGGTCAAGGCCGTGTGGTGCGCCACCCCCGATGCCGACTATGGCGTGGCGCAGGCAGTCGATTTCACGCAGGACGGCAACAATATCTCCTTCACCCTGCCCTCGCTCAAGTATTGGACGATGGTGGTAGTGGAATACGAATAAGGCTTCCAAGCCTTCCTCAGGCATCCGCTCCCGCAAGGGGATGTGTGAAAACTGCAAACCAAGGTTTTCGTCATTTCGACCGTAGGGAGAAATCTTCTCCCATGCATCTAAATCTGCCATGAGATTTCTCACTTCGTTCGAAATGACGAGAGCGCAGAAATGCAGGTTGTTTTCACACAGCCTCGCATATGGCAGAGGCCAGAATTGCGTGCCTGCGCGGCAAAAATTCCGCAGTAACGGAAATGAAATTGCGTACTAACGGAAATAAATTTCCACACGGACGGAATTTCGCAGTTGGTGGGAGGGGACAGCATAGATAACAGGAGATGCATGATTCTTGTCTTGCATGGGCTCGGGAACATAGTTTGTAAAACAACTGCCGTTGTTTTACGCTGGCAGCGGAAGTAGCTTATAGTCCCGATGCGGAGCTTCGGAACAAGCTATGTTTTCGAAATATCAAGCAAAAAGGCTTTGTATGTTGGCTATGCTTCCCCCTTAATACAACAAGAAACAAGACAGACAACGAATAACAAACAGCATATGAATTGGAAAAACATCGGCCTGGCTTGCCTCGCATTGGCAGGAAGCCTGGCACAAGCGCAGACCCTGCGCTCGCCCGACGGGCAATTGGAAATGGACTTCACGCTGCGCGAAGGCGGCGTGCCCTCCTATGAGCTTACCTACAAGGGAAAGCAAGTTATCAAGCCCAGCAAACTCGGCCTGGAGCTGTACGGCGAACATGAAAAAGTGACTTTCGGCGGCAACGTGCGCAACGAGCGCAGCACCGACCCCAAGACCTCGCTGTACGATAATTTCACGGTGGAAAGCACGGACACCGCTTCGTTCGATGAAACGTGGACACCCGTGTGGGGCGAGGAATCGTCCATTCGCAACCATTACAACGAAATGGCCGTCAACCTCAAGCAAAACGGGACGAACCGCCGCATGACCGTGCGCTTCCGCCTGTTCGACGACGGGCTGGGCTTCCGCTACGAATTTCCCCAACAGCAGGAAATGCGCTATTTCATCATCAAGGAAGAGCGCACGCAGTTTGCCATGACGGGCGACCACCTGGCGTGGTGGATTCCCGGCGACTACGACACGCAGGAATACGACTACACCTGCTCGCGCCTCTCGGAGATACGCCGCCTGCAATCGGCTGCCATCACCGACAACCTGTCGCAGACCTCCTTCTCGCCCACCGGCGTGCAGACGGCCTTGCAGATGAAGACCGATGACGGGCTGTACATCAACCTGCACGAGGCGGCGTTGGTCAACTACGCCTGCATGCACCTCAACCTGAACGACGCGGAAATGGTGTTCGAGTCGTGGCTTACCCCCGATGCCATGGGGGCGAAAGGCTATATGCAGACACCCTGCCAGTCGCCTTGGCGCACCGTCATCGTGAGCGACGATGCACGTGACATACTGGCCTCGCGCATCACGCTCAACCTCAACGAGCCTTGCAAGATAGAAGACACCTCGTGGATACGCCCCATGAAGTACATGGGTGTGTGGTGGGAAATGATTACGGGCAAAAGCGACTGGTCCTACACCTGGGACTTTCCCAGCGTACAGCTCGGCGTGACCGACTATTCGACGGCCAAGCCGCATGGCCGCCACGGTGCAACGACGGAGAACGTGAAGCGTTACATCGACTTTGCTTCCGCCAACGGTTTCGACGGCTTGCTGGTGGAAGGCTGGAACGTGGGCTGGGAAGACTGGTTCGGCAATTCGAAGGACTACGTGTTCGACTTCGTGACACCCTACCCCGACTTCGACGTGGACGGGATACGCGACTATGCCCGCGCCAAAGGGGTGCAGATGATCATGCACCACGAAACCTCCTCGTCCATCCGCAACTACGAGCGGCACATGGACAAAGCCTACCAGTTCATGGTGGACAACGGCTATCCCGCCCTCAAGAGCGGCTACGTGGGCGACATCATCCCGCGCGGCGAACACCATTACAGCCAATGGATGGTGAACCACTACCAGTATGCCATCGAGAAAGCGGCCGAATACCACCTCATGGTCAACGCCCACGAGGCGGTGCGCCCTACCGGCCTTTGCCGCACCTGGCCCAACCTCATCGGCAACGAGTCGGCACGGGGCACGGAGTACCAGGCTTTCGGCGGCAGCAAGCCCAACCACACCACCGTGCTCCCGTTCACCCGGCTTGTCGGTGGCCCGATGGACTACACACCCGGTATTTTTGAAAATGACATCAACAAGTTGAATCCCAACAACCACTCGTGGTGCAACACCACGCTGGTCAACCAGCTTTCGCTCTATGTCACCATGGCATCGCCCCTGCAAATGGCGGCCGACTTGCCCGAGAACTATGCCCGCTTCATGGATGCCTTCCAGTTCATCAAGGACGTGGCGTTGGATTGGGACAAGAGCCTGTACCTCGAAGCCGAGCCGGGTGCATACCTCACCGTGGCGCGTAAGGAGAAAGGCGGCGCGCGCTGGTTCGTGGCCAGCACCAACGGCGAACAGGGGCGCGAGGCGCATGTGGACTTCTCCTTCCTGGACAAAGGCAAGACCTACATCGCCACCGTGTATGCCGATGCGCCGGATGCCCATTACAAGGACAATCCGCAGGCTTATACCATTACACGCTATCGTGTAAGTTCTCGTTCGAAACTGGATCAGTACACCGCTCCTGGCGGTGGCATGGCCGTCAGCATCGTGGAAGCCACGCCCGCCGAAGCCAAGGGGCTGAAGCGGCTGTGAGGGTCACCCCGCATACCAGGCAAGGGCGGCAAGAAGGCATTGGCCTTCTGCCGCCCTTGTTGCATCTACGCCCCTTGCCGTCCGTCCGCCCCGCCTGTGTGCCACGCCATATTTCCGGAAATCCAATCGGCAATCCGGAATTTGCAATTGGCAATCTGAAAATATATTCCTACCTTTGCGCCGAAATTCGATTGTGGAAAGATTTGGACTGCTTGCAACCACAGAAAAAAATGCTAAATGGCGACACCCCTCTCTTTTTTCTGTCCCCGCTACAATCCAATCCCTTTTCAGTTGACAATTGACTGTGAACAGACGCTTATGCGCGTGGCGTAAGACGTTGTCCGTCCTTGCCCGTGGGGCGATGCCCTGCGCTGAACGCCACAAGGCCGTTGGCCTTGCCGTCTGCCCGTCACTTGTCACTCATAACTCGTTTACTTGTTTACTCGTAACTAACAACACAACTATGGGATATTTATTTTCTTCCGAATCGGTGTCCGAAGGGCACCCGGACAAAGTAGCCGATCAGATATCGGACGCATTGCTTGACCATTTCCTGGCACTCGACCCCTCGTCCAAGGTGGCTTGCGAGACGCTGGTGACCACCGGACAGGTAGTGCTGGCAGGCGAGGTGAAGTCCAACGCCTATGTCGATGTGCAGGCGGTGGCGCGGCAGGTCATCAACCGCATCGGTTATACGAAAAGCGAATATATGTTCGACGGTCGTGCGTGCGGCATTTTCTCGGCCATCCACGAACAGTCGGGCGATATCAACCGGGGCGTGGAACGCGCCGACCCGATGGAACAGGGCGCAGGCGACCAGGGCATGATGTTCGGCTACGCCACGAACGAGTCGAAGACCTTGCTGCCCATTGCGCTCGACCTGGCCCATGCGCTGGTGAAGGAACTGGCCGTCATCCGCCGCGAGGGCGGGGTGATGACGTACTTGCGCCCCGATGCCAAGTCGCAGGTCACCATCGAGTACGACGACCACAACCGCCCGGTGCGGGTGCACACCATCGTGGTGTCCACGCAGCACGATGAGTTTGTGCAGCCCGGCCCCGGCAAGAGCCAGGAGGAAGCCGACCGCGAGATGCTGGACAGGATACGCGATGACGTGCGCCACATCCTCATCCCGCGGGTGCAGGCCAAGGCGCAGCAGTTTGCTGACTTGTTCAAAGGCGACTACACCCTGCTGGTGAACCCCACGGGCAAATTCGTCATCGGCGGCCCTCACGGCGACACGGGGCTGACGGGGCGCAAAATCATCGTGGATACCTATGGCGGCAAGGGGGCGCACGGCGGGGGTGCCTTCTCGGGCAAAGACCCTTCCAAGGTGGACCGCTCGGCTGCCTATGCCGCCCGTCACATCGCCAAGAACCTGGTGGCCGCCGGGGTGGCGGACGAGGTGCTGGTGCAGGTGGCCTATGCCATCGGCGTGGCACGTCCCATGAACGTGTATGTCAACACGTATGGCACTTCCAAGGTGGGGCTGACGGACGACGAGATAGCCGAACGGGTTGCCGCCTTGTTCGATCTCCGTCCCAAGGCCATCGAGGAACGGCTCAAGCTGCGCAACCCCATCTACGAGGAAACGGCAGCCTACGGGCACGTGGGCCGCACCCCCCGCACGGTGACCAAGACCTTTGTCGATGGAAGCGGACAGGAGTTCACCCGCACCGTGGAACTGTTTACGTGGGAAAAACTCGACATGGTGGACGAAGTGAAGCGGGCATTCGGGCTATAAAAGCGTTAACCGCAATTAAATTTCAACCGCAAAGAGCGCAAAGGGCGCAAAGGATTTTATGCGACACGGTTGACTGTAGACCGTTGACTGTCGACTTAATATCCTTTGCGCCCTTTGCGCTCTTTGCGGTTAAATAAAAATCCCGCTCTCTGCGTTTAGGAAGCCTCCAGCAGATACCGCTTCAGTGCCTCGAAGTCGTTTTGCAGGGGTACGCTTTGCTTGGTGCCTTGCATGAAGGCTTGCAAGCGCGGGGGAACGGGCACGGGGCAGCCGGTGATGCGCTCCACCGTGTCGCGGAACTTGGCGGGATGGGCTGTTTCCAGGAAAATGCCGGTCTCGCCGGGGGCAAGACCATCCACCAAAGCCTGGTAGCCGCACGCCCCGTGAGGGTCGAGCTGGTAGCCGGTGGCATCGAGGCAGGCGCGGATGGCGGCGGCAATCTGTTCGTCGGTGTAGCGTGCCCCGCTGATGTCGGCGCAGATGGCCGCGTGCGAGCGGTCGTACAAGTCGAGGATGCGTGCGAAGTTGCTGGGGTCGCCCACGTCCATGGCGTTGGCGATGGTGGCCACCGAGGGACGGGGGCGGTAGGTGCCGGTGCGCAGGTATTCCAGGAACACGTCGTTGCGGTTGTTGGCGGCAATGAACCGCTTCACAGGCAATCCCATGCGGCGGGCGAACAGTCCGGCAGTGAGATTACCGAAGTTTCCGCTCGGCACGCACACCACCAGGTTGGCCGCCTGGGCAGACGATATCCGCTTCAGTTGCGCGTAGGCATGGAAATAGTAAAACGACTGCGGCAGGAAGCGTGCCACGTTGATGGAGTTGGCCGAAGTGAGGCACAGCCGGTGCGCCAGCTCCGGGTCGAGAAAAGCGGCCTTCACCATCCGCTGGCAATCGTCGAACGTGCCATCCACCTCGATGGCGGTAATGTTGCGTCCCAAGGTGGCGAACTGGCATTCCTGGATGGGACTGACCAATCCTTTGGGATAAAGCACATACACGTGTATACCTTCCACGCCGAGGAAGCCGTTGGCCACCGCGCTGCCCGTGTCGCCCGAGGTAGCTACCAGCACGTTCACTTGCCGCTGCCCCCGTCGGCGGATGAAGTAGGCCAGCAGGCGCGACATGAACCGCGCTCCCACGTCCTTGAACGCCAAGGTGGGACCGTGATAAAGTTCGAGACTATATATATTATTATGTATATGTACCAACGGCACGTCGAAAGCGAGCGTGTCATCCACAATGTGGCGCAGGGCATCGGCTTCCACGTCTTCCCCGAAGAAGGCCTCGGCCACCGTGCGAGCCATTTCCTGAAAAGAAAGCGTGTCGATACGGTCGAAAAACTCCGCAGGCAGCACGGGGATATGTTCGGGCATGAACAGTCCCCGGTCGTCGGCCAGGCCTTTCACCACGGCCTCTTCGAGCGGCACGCCTGTTATCTGTCGGTTGGTGCTGTAGTAGAGCATGTTGTTTAAGCTAGTAGTGAGTAGCTAATAGCTAATAGCTAATAGGCAGTAGTTAGTAGTGAGTAGCTGTTAACTGTTAGCTACTAACTGCTCGCTTTATTTCAGTTCTTCTCCCACTTCCGCCATCACCTGGTTGATGCGGGCGATGGCACAGTCGGTAATCAGGCCGGATGCATCTTTCACGAACAAGGTTTTAAACGCCTTGTCCACCATGATTTCCTTGGCGGAATAGGCCGTCGGGGTCATGCTGCCCCGGGTGTCGGGACGGCGTTGCCCCACGAGCAGTTCATAATCTTCCTTTTCCATGAAGTCCACGTCGCGCAGCGTCATGCGGCAATACCCGTCGGCGTAGTCGAATGCCAGGTTGTAACGCATGTACACGACGTAAACGGCCAACGCCTGCTTTTTGTACACGAGCGAATCCACCGTGGCGCACACCAGCGATGTGTCGTTGTTGAGCACCATGCGGCCCGAATGGGCATTGAGCCGGGTGGACACGTACATGGTGACCCGCTTGTGGATGTCCTCGGCCGTGAGGGGCAGGTTCTTGAATTCCGTGCTGAACACTGCTTCATCCCCTTGCATGGGGAGATTGTCTGCCGTGAATTGCCCTTGCGCCGCAAGCAGACAAGGGAAAAGCACCGCCAATAAAAACAATTTTCCTTTCATAATAAGATATATAATTTCAAATTTCAGATTCCAGATTGTTTCCCGCAGATTGCGCAGATGGGCGCAAATATTTCAGTTAATCCGTCATTCAACCTTCAGTTATATTCATCAGTTCCTTCATAAACTCCTCGCCATACAATTCCCCATAACTACCTGCCTGGGCGGCTTGCTCGTCGTACACCTGCACGCCATCCGGCTCCGCGCCGGGGCGGTAGATGACGAACGGCACCGCCTCGGCCGTGTGGGTGCGCAGGGCGCAGGGCGTGGGGTGGTCGGGCAGTACAGCCACCGTCACCGGTTCGGCCCAGGTGCGCAGTTCGTCCATGACGGGCTGCACCACGCGGTGGTCGAGGTACTCGATGGTGCGTACCTTCAGGTGCGGGTCGCCCTCGTGCCCGGCCTCGTCGCTGGCTTCGATGTGCAAATATACGAAATCATTTTCACGTAACGCATCCAACGCCGCTTGCGCCTTGCCCTCGTAGTTCGTGTCGTACAGCCCCGTGGCACCTGGCACGAGGATGGGGCGCAGTCCCGCATACACCCCGATGCCCCGGATGAGGTCCACGGCGGAGATAACCGCCCCGCTGCACAATCCGTAGCGTTGCAGCAGCGTGTCCATCTGCGGGCGATAGCCGGGCGACCACGGCCACAAGCTGTTGGCCTTGTCCAGCCCGGCGGCGGCGCGGCGCAGGTTCACCGGGTGATTGTCGAGTAGTTCCTGCGATTGCAGTATCAGGCGGTTGAGCCTTCGGGCGGTGGGCACGGCCTCCTCGCATTCGGCCTGTACCAGCACGTCGAGGAAGGGTGTGCCCGGCACGTCGTGCGGCGGGGTGCAACGGACGCGCTTGTCGCCTCCGCGCAGTTTGAGCAGATGACGGTAGGATACGCCGGGGTACAGCAGCAGCCCCTCATCGCCCAGCTCGCGTTGCAGGAAGCGGATGAGCGTGGCCGCCTCCTCCGTGCCGATGTGCCCGGCGGAGTGGTTCTTGATTTTCCCGTCCTCGATGCAGACGAGATTGCAGCGCATGGCCATCTCGCCCGGCTCGATGTCGATGCCCATACTGGCCGCTTCGAGCGAACCGCGCCCCTCGAACACCCGCGCCACATCGTAGCCCAGCACGCTGAGGTTGGCTATCTCGCTGCCGGGCGCGAAGCCGGGCGGCACGGTGTGCAACATGCCGCACCGTCCCTCGGAGGCCAGCCGGTCCAGCCCGGGCGTGTCTGCCGCCTGCAAGGGCGTACGCCCGCCGAGCGCGTCAATCGGCCGATCGGCCATGCCGTCGCCCAATATTATAAGGTACTTCATAGATAACGATTAGTGATTAGTGATTAACGGTTAACGGTTAACGGCCTCCCGTAGAGGCGTGCCGCGTCTCTACCGAAGCATGATTGCTGATTGTTTGCTAATCGACGGCAAATATAAACATTTTTATCAAATAAAGAGCGAAGCTTGACAAATTCAGCACTTAAACAAGGCATTTGCTTACGGAAAGGCAGACATGCATTGCCCGTAGAGACGTCACTCTGTGGCGTCTCTGCTATGCTGGAAGTACTGCGGGGGTGCATCATTCGAAGACACCACAGAGTGACTTTATGTCGGAGACGCCACAGAGTGACGTCTCTACGAGGTTGGCAGCGTCAATGGTAAAATCTGCATTTTCTTGATACATCATGATTGTTCATTTCCCCTAAGCAACTCGTCCCTTCATGCCAGCAAAGTAATCGTCTCACGGCTGTGATACACCTGTGTCACGGCTGTGGAACAGGTGTATCACGGCTGTGCAACACCTGTTCCACAGCCGTGAGACGATTACTTTATGCTGACGTATGCAGAAAAACATGCTGGCAAATGGACGATTTTCCGCCAACAGGTTCATGTATGCTGCCCGAAGGCTGGGCGGATGGGGCTTTTTTCCTACCTTTGCACTTCATTATCATAAAAAGAAACCGGAACCAATGAAGAAAACATTCATCGTCCTGCTCCTGTTGCTGCCCGTGCTGCTGCGTGCGCAGGGCATCCTGCCGGCCGACCAGCGCAAGCTGAACCATGCGCTCATGGCCATCTCGAACCTATACGTGGACAGCATCGACGGCGGGCAGGTGGTGGAAGATGTCATCACGTCCCTGCTGCAAGAACTTGACCCACACTCTGCTTACATC
This sequence comes from uncultured Bacteroidales bacterium, assembly GCA_949297975.1. GTDB lineage: Bacteria > Bacteroidota > Bacteroidia > Bacteroidales > Paludibacteraceae > QVMH01. Next base: position 13,411 of record CASFUX010000129.1, on the reverse strand, counting down.
CCGCGCGAGGAGGTGGAGCGGGTGCGCGAACCATTGCAAGGCAGCTTCGACGGCATCGGGGTGCAGTTCCAGATGCTGGAGGACACGCTCTTCGTGATACAGACGGTGGCGGGATGCCCCGCTGAGAAAGTGGGCATACTGCCCGGCGACCGCATGGTATATATTGAAGACACGCTCATCGCCGGAGTGAAGATGAAGACCACCGACATCATGCGGCGGCTGCGGGGACCGCGTGGCTCGGAAGTGAACGTGCGCATGTTGCGGCGGGGAGAAAAGGATTTGCTGTCGTTCAACATCACCCGCGACAAGATACCAGTGAACACGGTCGATGCCCGCTACATGATAGGCGACAGCATCGGATACGTCAAAATCAACAGCTTCGGCGCGACCACCGTGCGCGAATACTACGAGGCGGTGGACACCTTGCGCCGACAAGGCATGCGCAAGCTCATCCTCGACCTCCAGGGCAACGGCGGGGGATACCTCGGCGCGGCCATCGAACTGGCCGACCAGTTCCTCGGTGCGGGGCAACTCATCGTGTACACCGAAGGCCTGCACCAGCCACGGCGCGAGGCCACGGCCACCCCGCTGGGCAACTACGAACGGGGTCAGCTGGCGGTGCTGGTGGACGAATACTCGGCCTCGGCCAGCGAAATCGTGTCCGGCGCGGTGCAGGATTGGGACCGGGGCGTGATAGTGGGTCGCCGCACCTTCGGCAAGGGACTGGTGCAGCGTGAACTGGAACTGACCGACGGCTCGCTCATGCGCCTCACTACCGCCCGCTATTACACGCCCACGGGCCGCTGCATACAAAAGCCTTACAAGGACGGAGTGAAAAAATACGAGGACGACCTGACCAACCGCCTGCGTCACGGCGAACTGATGCACGCGGACAGCATACACTTCCCCGACTCGCTGCGCTACAGCACGTTGCGGCTGGGACGCACCGTGTACGGCGGGGGAGGCATCATGCCCGACGTGTTCGTGCCGCTGGACACCTCCCGCTACACTGCCTACCACCGCCGCCTGGTGGCACGCGGGGTGCTGAACAAGTGCCTGGTGCAGTACGTGGAGCGCAACCGTGCACGTCTCACGGCGGCTTACCCGTCGTTCAACGACTACAAGGCACGCTACACGGTGCCCGACAGCTTCATCGACAACCTGGTGAAAGCCGGGGAAAAGGAAAACATCCCCTTGGACGCGGCGCAGCTGGAACGCTCCCGCCCCCTGATGCGCCTGCAAGTGAAAGCCCTCGTGGCACGCGACCTGTGGGGCACAGACGAGTATTACCGCATCATGAACGAGGAAAACGAGATTGTGAAGCGGGCGGTACAGCTGCTCACCTTCCCGAACCTCAGCCCGATACCCTCAACCCCCTAAAGGGGACTATGGAACGCAAACGATGCAAATCAAGCGAATGGACGCAAATGTTATTTTACCTTGTGATGTAAAGCCCCTCCCCAGGAGGGGTTGGGGAGGCCGACCATGCTAATCGAAATCCTCGGCACGCTGCTCAGCCTGGCCTACCTGTACTGCTCGGTGACGCAGCGGTCGGCCTTGTGGCTGCTGGGCTTTGCCAGCTCGGCCCTGTACATCGTGGTGTATTACGAGAGCAAGTTTTACGCCGACATGACCCTGCAAGTGTACTACCTCGTGGTGAGCGTGTACGGCTTGTGGCATTGGAAATGGGGCAAGCAAGTGCGCTCCACACAGGCGGAGCTGCCCGTCACCCGCACGCCGGGGCGCACTTGGGCGGGGGTGACGGCCATGGGCGTGTTGCTGTTCGTTGCCTACTGGATGTTGTTGCGCCGCACCGATGCCGCCCTGCCCGTAGGCGACTCATTCACCACCGCCCTAAGCATCGTGGCCACCTGGATGCTGGCGCGGAAGTACATCGAGTATTGGCTCATCTTCATCGTGGTGGATGCCGTGTCCGCCATACAATATATATATAAGGGGCTTTACCCCACGGCGGTGCTCTTCACCGTGTACACCGTGATGGCGGTGGTGGGGTACCGGCAGTGGCGGAAGACGATGATGCCAAAATCCGGTAAAATGATGCAAATATCCGGCAATGTGCGGGAAGCCTGACGGACGATTGGGAGAAAAGCCGTACTTTCGTGGGAAATATCTCGAAAACATGAACCGCATCCTTTCTATCCTTTTCCTAAGCTTGTGTTGCACGTGCTTGGCGCATGGCTCGTTGTTCCGCAATTACCAGCAGGAGGACGGCTTGTCGCACAACAGCGTGTGGACCGTGTTGCAGGACAGCGCGGGCTTCCTGTGGTTTGGTACCAACGACGGGCTGAACCGCTTCGACGGGAAAGAGTTTTGCATTTACCGCAAGCAGGCAGGCGACCCTCATTCATTGGGTCACAACTTCATCCATGCGCTGAAAGAAGACTCGCGCTACCGGCTGCTGGTGGGCACGCGCAACGGCTTGTACTGCTACGACCGTTCCCTCGACCGCTTCGACTATGTCCCCATCACGGGTCTGCGGGACAGGGAAGTGAATGTGAACGACATCATGGAAGACCTTGACGGCAATATCTGGGTGGCCTGCCACGGCGAAGGGCTGTTCCGGCTGGATGCCGACCTGCAAGTACAAGCATCGTTTGTCGTCACGGGCAAGGAAGGCGGTCTCCCGTCGAACTTCCTGTGGACCATCGTGACCGACCATTACGGCAACCTGTGGATAGGCACGGCAGGTAGCGGGCTGGTACACTTCGACCCGCAGAACGGCATCTTCACCCCGATAACCGACCGCGACAACCTGGGCATAGAAGACCAGTCGGTTTACAGCATTTATTGCGAGAAGGACAATACGCTGTGGATTGGCACCTCTACCAAAGGACTTTTCAAATACAACCACATCACGGGCAAGGCCGGGCATTACCTGAAGAACACGGGCAGCGTGAAAGCGATAGGCCGCTATTCCGACAACGAACTGATCATGGGTTCGGAGAAAGGGCTGGTCGTGTTCGACAAGGCGAAGGCCACCTACCGCCTGATACGCGACAATGCAGCTGATAATGCCACGGACAATTCCATCTTTGCCATCACCCGCGACCGTGAGGGGGCTTTCTGGATAGGCACGTATTTCGGCGGGGTCAACTATTTCTCGCCCTCGACCAACGATTTCCTTTACTACGACAACTTGCAGGAGCGTATGCCGCAACGGTATATTGCGAGCGGCTTCACGGAGGAAAGCGACAGCACCATCCTGGTGTCCACGCACAACAACAATGTGATATACCGCTTTTACCCGCACAGTTACCGTCACGAGGCAGCCTACCGGGCGAGCTACAACAATGTACAGAGTCTGCTGCGCGACGGCGACAAACTCTATGCCAGCATGTACGGACGCGGGGTGGACGTGTTGTCCTTGCGCACGGGGCGGGTCATGGCACACTTGGACATCAATACCATCGAGGGTAAGGCCTTGTTCCGCATGGCCGACGGGGGTATCATCTTCGTGCTGGAGGAAGGGGGATGCATCCACCAGACCCCCGATGGGCAGCGGCATCGCCTGAAAAAGCTTTCCGGCATGTTGGTGGCCGACGTGTTGCAGGACGACATGGGTACCGTGTGGTTTGCCACCTACAGCAACGGCTTGTTTGCCTGGCGGGCCGACGGCACATGGCAACACATCACAGGCATCATGGATGCGTCCATGAACTTTGCCGAGAACGGCCTGAACTGCATGGTGGCCGACGGTCCCCTCTTGTGGATTGGCACCAAGACCATGGGCGTGGTGCTGTACGATACCCGCCAAGATAAGGTGGCCGGTATGTTCGGCACGCGCGAGGGGTTGCTGTCCGACTACGTTTATTCCATGCTGTGCGATGCGGACGGTAACGTGTGGGCCAGCACAAAGGAGGGCATGGTACGCATATCGGCCGACACGCATCGCGTCAAGGCCTTCGGCTACATCGGGCGCGAGATGCAGTACAACGTATGCTGTGCCTTGCGCACGTCGGACAACCGCCTGTTCTTCGGTGGAAGCAACGGTTTCATCATGCTCCAGCCCGAGAATTTGGTGCTGAATGAAAACCGTCCGCCTGTGGTCATCACCGGGATGAAGATAGCGAACAAGGCTGTCGTGCCGGGCGCGAAAGGTTCGCCTCTGCAACACTCGCTGGACAAGACAGAGCGGGTCGTGCTGAAGCGCAATCAGTCCAACTTCAGTTTCGACTTCGTGTCGCTCAGTTTCGTGTCGCCGGACAACAACCGCTACGCCTACATGCTGGAAGGTTTCGACAAGGAGTGGAACTACACCACAGAACGCACTGCCCAGTACATGAACATCCCCTCGGGCAAATACACGTTCCGCGTGAAAGGTGCCAACAACGACGGCGTGTGGAGCGAGCCGGATGCCTGCATCGCGGTGTGGGTGAAGCCGCCTTTCGGGCTGAGCGCGGGCATGGTGACACTGTACGTCGTGTTGGCGGTCGTACTCGTATTCCTGGCGTTCAAGTACTACCTGCGTCATTTGGACAAACTGAATCAGGAACGGCAATACAAGTACCAGATGGCGAAGGAACACGAAATGTACGAGTCGAAAATCAACTTCTTCACCAATATCGCCCACGAAATACGTACCCCCCTGTCGCTGATAACCGCCCCGTTGGAGAGCATCATCCAGTCGCACGACGGCAACGAGCGCACGCGGAAGAACCTGCAGACCATCGAGCGGAACACCAACCGCCTGCTCGACCTGGTGAACCAGCTGCTTGATTTCCGGAAAATAGAAAACGACATGTTCCTGCTCAACCTGCGTTACCAGAACGTGACCAAGGTGGTGCGCAAGGTGTACGAACAATATGTACGCGAGGCCGAAAGCAAGGGAATTGCCCTGTCCCTGTCGTTGCCCGAGCAGAAGCTGCTGAGCTACGTGGACGCGGAAGCCTTGTACAAAATCGTGAGCAACCTGCTGTCCAACGCCATGAAGTTTGCCCGCACACGCATTGCCGTAAGCCTGGGCACGACCGGCGGGCAACTTTACCTCACGGTGGAGGACGACGGCCCGGGCATCCCGGAAGAACTGACCGACAAGATATTCGAACCGTTTTACCAAGTAGCCGTGACCGACCGGCAGCAAGTCAACAAAGGCTCCGGGCTGGGCTTGTCCCTGTCGCAGTCGCTGGCTCGCAAGCTGCGGGGCGACATCACGGTACGGTCCGTGTACGGGGAAGGCAGCCGCTTCACCTTGCAGCTGCCCATCCTGGCCGACGAAGGCACGGCCTTGCAGGCAACCGGGGAAAACCATGACGAGGTCGGCATCCTCCCGGAGGCCGACAATCAGCCGGAGCAGGACACGCGCGTTGCCGTGCTGCTGGTGGAGGACAACGAGGAACTGCGGGCGTTCATGCACGAGGCCTTGGCCGATGCATACCAGGTGTACGAGGCCGAAAATGGAGAGAAAGCCATGGAAGCCGTGGAGGAAAACGACATCGACATCATCATCTCCGATATCGTGATGCCGGGCATCGACGGCATCGAGCTGTGCAACGAACTGAAAGGTAACCCGGCCTATTCGCACCTGCCCATCATCCTGCTGTCCGCCAAGACCGACACTGGTACCAAGATAGAAGGCTTGAAGAAAGGCGCGGACGTGTACATGGAGAAGCCTTTCTCCCTTGAACAACTGAAGGCACAAATCAGCAGCATCATCGACAACCGGGCCAACGTGCGGAAAAAGCTGGTCGAGGCACCGCTGCATTATTTCAACAAAAAAAGCAAGGACGAGTCGGGCAACGCCGAATTCATCAAGCGGCTGAACGCCTTCATCCTGGAAAACATGTCCAACGAGAAATTCTCCATCGACAGCCTGTCCAGCGAGTTCGCCATCAGCCGCACCAATTTCCAGAAGAAGATAAAGAGCATCACGGGCCTCACCCCGAACGACTACATCAAGCTCATACGACTCAACCGCAGTGCCGAGCTGCTGGCCACGGGCAAATACCGCATCAACGAAGTATGTTTCCTGGTGGGGTTCAACACGCCTTCCTACTTTTCCCGGTGCTTCCAGGAACACTTCGGCAAGCTGCCGAAGGAGTTCATACAAAATGCGGAAGACGCAACTGACGGCTAACGTCCCTCCCCCAAAGGCCTCCTCCCAGCTCCCCGGTGAGTACCCGCGTTGCTCCCAAGGGAGCAAGGGTGTTACTCCCAAGGGAGCAGGGTCGTTACTCCCATAGGAGTGAAGCCGTTACTCCCATGGGAGCAGAGGCATTACTCCCATAGGAGTGGAGGCGTTACTCACAAGGGAGTAGCAACGTTACTTCCATAGGAGCAGCGGGCTTACTCACTTAGGGAGTAGCAGGGGTACTCCCACGGGAGTAAACACCCCCACCCTACAAGGCCTCTGGGAGGCATCCTGCCCCACCGGGAAGGGCGGTATCGGGGGGATGCGCAATCCGTTTACTCGCAACCATTAACTAAAATATAAGGAACAATGAAAAAGCTGTTTTTTGCCATCGCGGTGTTATTGCAAGCCGCCGTGTCCGCTTATGCCCAGCAGGCGGACGGAGAGAAGAAGTACACGCTCCTGCTTACCGGAGCTTCGTTTGCCACACCGAACAACGGGTGGTTTGAGTTGGGATGCCGCAAGCTGGATGCCACCCCCATCAACCGGGCGGTGGGCGGCGAGTCGATAGCCGCCACGGCCAACAAGATGGCGGACGGCACGCTGTACTCGCGCGAGGAATTGGAACAAATCGACGCCTTGGTCATCATGCACGTGCACGACCGGGACGTGTGCGACAGCACGAACCTGCGGGAACGCTACACGGACTACCCCGTGCCGTTTGCCTACACCGACTATGCCGAGGCGTATGACTACGTGATAAAACGCTACCTCACGGAATGCTACGAACTGCGCAACGACACGGCCTCGCGCTACTACGGCACGGCCTGCGGCAAACCGGCCGTCATCATCCTGTGCACGCACTGGCACGACTCGCGCACCGTGTACAACGCCTCCATCCGCAGGCTGGCAGCCAAGTGGGGGCTTCCGTTGGTGGAATTCGACCGCTACATCGGCTTCTCCCGCCACCAGCCGCACCCCGCCACCGGGCAGCAGACCAGCCTGATTTACGCCACCGGCAACCCCCAGGTGCAGGACGGCGTGCCTTACGGCTGGCATCCCAAGGGAGGCGAATACTCCTACATCCAGCGGCGCATGGCAGCCACTTTCTACAACTTGATGCAAAATGTGTTGTATTGATACCTCCTGCGGGGAGCGCAGATGAACGCAAAACAAAAGGGACGCAAATAAAGTCATTTGCGTCCCTTGTTGTATTAAATCCGTTCAGTCCGTGTATTCCGTGCGCATCAATACTCGAACACCCCGAACTCGCTTTCTATCCGCAGTTCGCGCCGTTCCGATGCTTCACAGCGTCCCACCACTTGCGCCTCGATGCCGAACGACTGCGAGATGGCAATGGCCTGCGCCGCATAGGCCTCGGGCAGGTACAGTTCCATGCGATGCCCCATGTTGAACACCTTGTACATTTCCTGCCAATCGGTACCCGACTCTTTCTGGATGATGCGGAAAAGCGGCGGCACGGGAAACAGGTTGTCCTTCACCACCCGCAGGCGGTCGATGAAGTGCAGCACCTTGGTCTGCGCCCCGCCCGAGCAATGCACCATGCCGTGAATGTGCGGGCACATTTCCGAGAGTATCCGCTTGATAACCGGCGCATACGTGCGGGTGGGCGACAGCACCAGCTTGCCTGCATCCACGCCCAGCCCCTCGATGGCATCCGTCAGGCGGTACGAACCGGAGTAGGCCAGCCCGGCGGGCATGGCGGGGTCGAACGTTTCGGGGTATTTCGTGACCAGGTAGCCGCTGAACACGTCGTGGCGGGCCGAGGTCAGCCCGTTGCTGCCCATGCCGCCGTTGTAGCCCGTCTCGTAAGTAGCCTGCCCGGTGGACGACAGCCCCACGATGACATCGCCCGCCTGGATGTGCGCGTTGTCAATCACGTCCGCCCGCTTCATGCGGCAGGTCACCGTGCTGTCCACGATGATGGTACGCACCAGGTCGCCCACGTCGGCCGTCTCGCCTCCGGTGGGGTACACGCTCACGCCCAGCCGGGTGAGTTCCTCGGCCAGTTCGTTCGTGCCGTTGATGATGGCGGAGATGACCTCGCCCGGGATGAGCCGCTTGTTGCGCCCGATGGTGGAAGACAGCAGGATGTTGTCCGTCGCCCCCACACACAACAAGTCATCGATGTTCATGATGAGCGCGTCTTGCGCGATGCCTTTCCACACCGAGAGGTCGCCCGTCTCGCGCCAGTAGGCGTAAGCCAGCGACGACTTGGTACCGGCCCCGTCGGCGTGCATGATGTTGCACCACGCCGGGTCGCCGCCCAGATGGTCGGGGATAATTTTGCAAAACGCCTTTGGGTACAGTCCCTTGTCGAGGTTCTTGATGGCGTTGTGCACATCCTCTTTCGAGGCGGAAACGCCGCGCAGGTCGTATCGTTGGTCGGTCATGATGATTGTGAAACTGTATAATCGTGTAACTGTGTAATCGTGTAACTGTATAATCGTGTAACTGTGTAATCGTGTAATTGCGTAATCGTTGTTTCCCGCAGATAACGGTTTGTCAACGGTGCAAAAGTACGAAAAAAATCACTTCGCGGGTCTTTTGTCGGCAGAGATAAGGTAGGCGATGCGTACCTGCTCTCCTAAAGAGGGGTGATTGTTGGATTGTGGTTTGTGGGCGTCCATATAAAATGAATTAAAATTGATGGTCGATATGCATCGGTGCCTGCTGATGTAGAGACATGCCTTGTCTCTACCATGTGCCAGATGGTAGCCCCCTTCAGGGGGTTGGGGGTGTGGTTGCGGGTGTTATCTCCAGCCCGTCCAACAATTGCTTGTACGTGTCGAGGGCGTGGGTGATTTCTTCCGGGCGGATATACTCGTCGGCGGTGTGCGAGCGGGCGGAGTCGCCGGGACCTATCTTGGCGGAGGGGAAGGGCATGAGCGACTGGTCCGACAGCGTGGGCGAGCCGAAGAGTTCCATCCCCATGGCTTGTGCCCGGTGTACGAGCGGGTGGTCGAGCGGCGTGCGGCTGGAGTTGAGGCGGGTGGAGCGGGGCTGCACCTCGCACGGCACGTGGTCGCGCACGGTCTGCAATATTTCCTCGTTGGAATACAATTCGTTGCTGCGGATGTCCACGGTGAAGGTGCAGCGGTCGGGCACCACGTTGTGCTGCGTGCCGGCCTGTATCAGCGTCACGCTCATCTTCACCGCACCCAGCAGGGGGGAACGGCGAGGGAACTCGTAGGTGCGAAACCATTCCACTGCGGGCATGGCACGGTAGATGGCGTTGTCACCCTCGTTGCGGGCGGCGTGACCGGCGCGACCGTGGGCGGTGCAGTCCAGCACCATCAGGCCTTTCTCGGCCACGGCCAGCCGCATCCCGGTGGGTTCGCCCACAATGGCGAAGTCTATCTTCGGCAATTCGTGGATGAGGCGGCGCATCCCCCCTTCGCCCGACACCTCTTCTTCTGCCGAGGCCGCAAACACGAGGTTGTAAGGCTGCGGGCGGGCGGCAAGGTAAAAGAAGGTGTGCAACAGGGTCACCAGGCTTGCCCCCGCATCGTTGCTGCCCAGCCCGTAGAGGCGGTCGCCCTCCAGCACGGGCGTGAAAGGGTCGCGCGTCCATCCGGCCACGGGCTTCACCGTGTCGATGTGCGAGTTGAGCAGCAAGGTGGGGCGTGCCGGGTCGAAGCCCGGCCCCATCGTCCACACGTTGTTGCCCAGGCGCGAGGCGGTGTAGCCCTCGCCCTCGATGTAGCGTTCGAGCAAGTCGGCAGCCTTGCCTTCCTCCCGGCTCACGGAAGGAGTGGCGATGAGTTGTTGGAGCAATGAAAGAGGCATAGGTGTAATCATATACCCCTAAATCCCCTAAAGGGGACTTTCCATGCTGCCTTAGGAGAGTATGAAAGTCCCCTTTAGGGGATTTAGGGGTCGGGTCGTTTTTATTTGGTCAGTCCGTTTGCCCGCAGCCAGGGTTCGAGAGCCGAGGGCCATTCCTGCGAGTCGTGCCCGGTGCGGCGCAGGCCGAAGCCGTGTCCGCCATGTTCGTACACGTGCAGTTCGGCAGGTACGCCGTGGGCTTGCAGGGCTTCGTAGAATAGCTGGCTGTTGGCAATGGGCACCACGTTATCGTCCTTGGCATGCACGATGAAGGCCGGAGGTGTGTCCTCTGTCACTTGCAATTCGTTGGAGTAAAGCGTGAGCATTTCCTCCGAAGGATTGTCGCCCAACAGGTTGTAACGCGAACCGCCGTGGGTGGCCTGCTGCATGGTGATGACGGGGTAAAGCAAAATCATGAAGTCGGGGCGGTTCTTCTTCGTGAAGTGCGTACCGGCCGTGGAAGCCAGATGCCCACCAGCCGAGAAGCCTGAGATGCCCACTTTATGCTTGTCGATGTTCCACTTGCGGGCATTCTTGCGCACGATTTCGATGGCCGTCTGCGCATCGGTGAGGGGGATGGCATCGTGTCCGTTGGGCATCCGGTAGTAAAGCACGAAAGCCGATATGCCGCGTTCGTTGAGCCATTGGGCGTATTCCGAACCTTCCTTGGCGGCGGCCAGCCCGGCATACCCTCCGCCCGGGCAGATGACAACGGCGGCTCCGGTAGCCTTGTCCTCCGGTGCCAAATAGACGTACATGCGGGCTTCGCTGATGTCGCTTATCCAGCCATCATCGCGGTGGCCGTCGGTTTCGGAGCGGTTGAGTTCGTTGCTTTCCGCCGGGCCGTCGGGGTAAAGTTTGATTTCCTGTTGTGCCATGAGCGTTGTGCCACCCAACAAGAGAGCGGCAAGTGTGGTGAATGTTGTACGTTTCATATGTTAGTTACGGTTTACGAGTTATGCGAGTTACAAGGCACGTAGTTATTCATTGTTCATTTTTAATTGTTCATTGCCAATTGTACTCTTGTTCCTTCTTCCGGATGGGCGATGCGGTCGGCACGGGTGATGACCACTTGCTTCACGCCAGCCCGCAAGGCTTCGAAGGCGTTTTCCAGTTTGGGTATCATGCCGCCTTGGATAGTGCCGTTGTCCACATACGCCTTAAACAAGTCGGGCGCAAGGGTCGGTATCACGCTGTCATCGTCCGCCTCATTGGCCAGCACACCTTTCTTCTCGAAGCAGAACACGAGCGTAACTTCGAAATGGCGTGCCAATGCCTTGGCGGCCTCTCCGGCAATGGTGTCGGCATTCGTGTTGAGCAGATGCCCTTGCCCGTCATGCGTCAAGGGGGCGAGCACCGGCACCACACCTTTGGCTATCAGGTCGGCCAACAGGTCGGCGTTCACTTGCTGCACGTCGCCCACCCAGCCGTAGTCCACATCCTTGACGGGGCGTTTGGCCGACAGCATGTAGTTCATGTCCGCCCCGGTGAGGCCGAGCGCGTTCACGCCGTGGGCTTGCAGTCCGGCCACGATTTGCTTGTTGACCAGGCCGCCATAGACCATGGTGACCACGCGCAGCATGTCGGCATCGGTCACGCGGCGGCCGCCCACCATGCGGGTCTCGATGCCGAGCCGGGCAGCCAAGGCCGTAGCCGAGCGTCCGCCGCCGTGTACCAGCACCTTGTGTCCCGGCAACGAGGCGAAGTCGGCCAGCAGTTGTTGCAACGAGGTTTCCTCTTCGACTATCTTGCCGCCTACTTTGATAAGAGTCAGTTGTTCCAATTTACTATTAGACGATTTACTATTTACTGAATGCCTGTGTAATATCTGTGATAATCCGTTAAATCGGTGTTATCCGTGTGCCAAACTTAAGCCCCTTTAGGGGTTGGGGGTTAGCATCCTCTTCAGTACCACCTCGGCGGATATCTCGCGGTTGGCGGCTTCGGGGATGACGAGCGACTGCGGACTTTCTATCACCTCGTCGGTCACTATCATGTTGCGGCGCACGGGCAGGCAGTGCATGAAGAAGGCGTTGTTCGTCACCGCCATGTGCCGCTCGTCCACCGTCCAGTTGCGGTCGGTGGAGAGTATCTGCCCGTAGTGCGGGTCGCGGTAGGCCGACCAGTTCTTGGCATACACGAAGTCCGCCCCTTCCAGGGCTTTCATCTGGTCGTATTCCACCCGTGCCCCGCGCACGAAACGTTCATCCAGTTCGTAGCCTTTTGGGTGGGTGATAACGAAGTCCACATCGGCCTCGTTCATGAAATCGGCAAAGGAGTTGGGCACGGCCTGTGGCAAGGCACGGGGATGCGGTGCCCACGTCATCACCACCTTGGGACGGGCGGTGCGCTTGTGTTCCTCTATCGTGATGAGGTCGGCGAAGGCTTGCAGGGGATGCCCCGTGGCGGCCTCCATGCTGAACACCGGCTTGCCCGAGTAGCGGATGAACTGGTTGAGGATGGTCTCTTCGTAGTCGAAAGCCTTGTCCTTCAGTCCGGCAAACGAACGCACGCCGATGATGTCGCAATACGACCCCATGACGGGGATGGCTTCCAGCAGGTGTTCGGACTTGTCGCCGTCCATCACCACGCCCCGCTCCGTTTCCAACTTCCAGGCACCCTGGTTCACGTCGAGCACGATGGTGTTCATGCCGAGGTTCATGCCGGCCTTCTGCGTGCTCAGCCGGGTGCGCAGGCTGGAGTTGAAGAACACCATGAGCAGCGTCTTGTTGCGCCCCAGGTGCTGGTAGGCGAAGCGGTCGCGCTTCACTTCCAATGCCTCTTGCACGGCCCGGTGCAGGTCGCCGAGGTCTTTTACGTTGGTGTAGGTATTCATATTATATATATGTCAAGCCTCCCCCAACCCCTCCCGAGGAGGGGCTTTCCCATTAGCTGAGGGGGGATGCTTTATTAAATTCTTTACTTGGGGGAGACCGTCACTTTCGCCGCCCAGCCGCCGCCGGGAGCCATGGGCACCTTGATTTTGGCGGACATGGGATTGCACACCAAGGTGAACTCGGCCTTGAAGTAGTCGCGGGCAGCACGGTCGGCGTTGATGCCGTCGCGGAAAGCCTGGATATCATAGGAACCGGCATCGAGGATGGCCGTGAGGTCGATTTCAGCTTCCCGTGCCTCCCAGTTGTTGAGTGCCCCGATGTACCAGGTGTCGCCGCTGCGGCGGGCGATGATGACGTATTCGCCCACCTTGCCGTCCAAGGCGACTGTCTCATCCCACACGGTGGGGACGGAGGCGATGAAGTCCGTGCATTCTTCCTCCTGTTCATAGTTGGACGGGCTGTCGCAAAGCATGTTGAGCGGCGACTCGAACACCACGTACTCGGCCAACTGGTGGCAGCGCGTGCCTTGGCTCATGGCCTCGTTGTTCACCGGGCGGTAGTTGCCGCGCGTGGCGTTGCGCATGGATCCTTGCGTGTAGTCCATCGGCCCGGCCACCATGCGCACGAAGGGGATGGT
>CASFUX010000128.1 GCA_949297975.1 uncultured Bacteroidales bacterium | reverse complement strand
GGCACATTCGCCGAGAAATCAGCCGCAATCTTCCGGGCTGCCTCCTCATCTACCGGAGCCGCCCACAACGCCACGTTGCACACGAACAAGGCGCAAAGAAATGGGAAAAATCGTTTCATAAGAATAGATAATTGGAACATATTAGAGTTTAGATACACACATTTCCCCTTTGAAACCTCAAAGGTATAGATTTACAACAGATTGGTAAAACATACAAATAAAAAAGTTTGCCTTTACATGAAAATCCAAGTCAATCCAAGCGGATTTTCATTCTTTTTCCGTTACTTTGTCTCCCGTTAATCACTAATCACCAACCATTAATCGTTAGCAACGTGCCATTCCAACTTACATCCGCATACAAGCCCACCGGCGACCAGCCCGAAGCCATCAAGCAACTGGTGGACGGGGCGCGGGCCGGGCTGCCCGCCCAGGTGCTGCTGGGCGTGACGGGGTCGGGCAAGACATTCACCGTAGCCAACGTGGTGGAGCAGCTGCAACGCCCTACCCTCGTGCTGAGCCACAACAAGACGCTGGCGGCACAGTTGTACAACGAGTTCCTGTCGTTCTTCCCGCACAACGCCGTGCATTACTTCGTGTCCTACTACGACTATTACCAGCCGGAGGCCTACATCCCCGCCACGGACACATACATCGAGAAAGACCTCTCCATCAACCAGGACATCGAGAAGATGCGGCTGGCCGCCACGTCGGAACTGCTGTCCGGCCGGCGGGACGTGCTGGTGGTGTCGTCGGTATCGTGCCTGTACGGCATCGGCAACCCGGACGACTTCACCAGCAACATCATCCACCTGCAACGGGGGCAGAAACTGGTGCGCAACGATTTCCTGCGCAACCTGAACGATGTGCAATACATGCGCAACGAACTGGAACTGAACCGGGGCAACTTCCGCGTGAAAGGCGACACGGTGGACATCTTCCTGGCCTATGCCGACGTGGTGCTGCGCGTGGTGTTCTGGGGCGACGAGATTGACGAGATACTGACCATCGACCCCGTGAACTATCACCCCATCGAGTATTACGACAGCTACGCCATCTACCCCGCCAGCATATTCGTCACCACCAGGGAACGCACCCTGCACGCCATCGAGGAAATAGAGCACGACCTAGCCGAACACGTGGCCTACTTCCGCTCCATCGGCAAGGATTACGAGGCCAAACGCATCTACGAACGGGTGAACTACGACCTGGAAATGATACGCGAACTGGGCTATTGCTCGGGCATCGAGAATTACTCGCGCTACTTCGACGGGCGTCCGCCGGGCAGCCGTCCCTTCTGCCTGCTGGACTATTTCCCCAAGGACTTTCTGCTGGTGATAGACGAGAGCCACGTCACCATTCCCCAGATACGCGCCATGTACGGCGGCGACGCGGCCCGCAAGAAAAACCTGGTGGAATATGGCTTCCGCCTGCCTGCCGCCAAGGACAACCGCCCGCTGAAGTTCGAGGAGTTCGAAGCTCTCACGCCGCAGACCATCTACGTGAGCGCGACCCCCGCCGACTACGAACTGATGAAGAGCGGGGGCGTGGTGGTGGACCAGCTCATACGCCCCACGGGACTGCTCGACCCCGTCATCGAAGTGCGCCCCAGCCTGAACCAGATAGACGACCTGCTGGAGGAAATCACGCAGCGCGTGGAGCGGGACGAACGGGTGCTGGTCACCACCCTGACCAAACGCATGGCCGAAGAACTGGACGACTACCTGCACAAGATGAACGTGAGGAGCAACTACATACACTCGGACGTGCAGACGCTGGACCGCATCCAAATCATGGACGACCTGCGCAACGGCAAGTTCGACGTGCTGGTGGGCGTAAACCTGCTGCGCGAAGGGCTGGACCTGCCCGAGGTGTCGCTCGTGGCCATCCTCGATGCCGACAAGGAGGGCTTCCTGCGCTCGCACCGCTCGCTCACCCAGACGGCCGGACGCGCCGCCCGCAACCTCAACGGCAAGGTCATCATGTATGCCGACACCATCACCGAAAGCATGCAGAAGACCATCGACGAGACCAACCGCCGCCGCGAAAAGCAACTGGCCTACAACGAGGCACACGGCATCACGCCCACCGCCTTGCAAAAAGGCAAACGCAACTCGCTGGCCCGCCAGCACGAACCGGCCGCCTACGTGGAACCGGAACAACCCGTCAGCGTGGCCGCCGACCCGGTAGTGCAGTACATGACCATCGGCGGGCTGGAAAAGACCATCGCCCGCACCAAGAAGGCCATGCAGGATGCCGCCAAGCGGCTCGACTTCCTCGAAGCCGCCCAGCTGCGCGACGAATTAATCAAATTGGAAGATTTGCTGAAAGAAAGAAGGGGAAAATGATACACCCCTAAATCCTCTAAATGGCGCAAGTCTGTGACTTGTGCCAATAATAACCGAAGTTTGTAACTTCATTTTGCAGGGAAAGCAGTTGCAAACTGCCTTGGTTTTCGGCACAAGTCGCAGACTTGCGCCAAAGCATAGTTAAGCTGATGCACGCACCGCCGTCATTTCGACCAACGGGAGAAATCTCAAAGAGAACTTAGCGGGATTTCTCGCTTCGCTCGAAATGACGGCGGTGCGGCACATCTGCACATATATTGAAACACAATAGACACAATAGCACTTCACCTTACCTGCGACATACATAGAGGTAAACGGGGAAAGCCTCCCGGCCTTTCCCCGAAGAGCACATAGGCAGTTCCGCCGCTATTGTGAACTGCGGGAGAAAGGCGAAGCCGCATCTCCCGATAATCTCTTCTTGCACACACGGACATGGGAAGCTATTGTGCCTATTGTGTTTCAATAAGAATAGCACAAGTCGCAGACTTGCGCCAAAGCATAGTTAAGCTGATACACACACCGCCGTCATTTCGAACGAAGTGAGAAATCTCAAAGTGCCTTTTTGTGGGTTATAGGAGGAGATTTCTCCCGTTGGTCGAAATGACGGCGGTGTGTGCATGAGCATCCTTCAAGTCCCCTTCAGGGGGATTTAGGGGTTACCTTATAATATTAATGTCCCCCTTGCGGTTGTGCTTCACGCCATCGGCGCCCTCAGCCTTGATGATGTAGAAGTACGTGCCGGTGGGAGCATTCTTGCGGCCGTTCACCCGTCCGTCCCAGCCCTTGGCGGGGTCGCTCCACTCGTACACCAGTTTGCCCCAGCTGTTGTACACCCAGCAATGGAAGCTGCGCAACGAGCGGAAAGCCACACGGAACTCATCGTTCTTGCCGTCACCGTTGGGGGTGAACACATTGGGAACGCCAAGGAACGACTCGGACACGCTCACCTCCACCGAGTCGCGCATGGAGCAGCGCGTGCCGTTGGCATAGTCGCGGTACACCAGCAACTTCACATAATACGTGCCATAGTCCTCGAACGTATAGCGCAGGTCCTCGTCCGTGCGGGTGAGGAGCAGGGCATCTCCTTTGTATATTTTCCAATCATATAATGTATTGTTCAGGTCGCTGGGACGGCTTTCGAAGAGGATTTCCAACGGGGAAGAACCTTTGATGGGCGGGGTCGGCTCGGCCTCGCTCGGGCGTGAAATTTCGTTCAACGCGTCGCGCACGGTCATGATGGAAGTCAGATGGCTCTTCACCGGGAACACCAGGTCGGGTGACGAGGCGGCGGTGAACTCATACGGCTCCAGCCCCCACTCGGTGGCAAACTGGTCGCCCGTGAGCGTGAAGGCAGTCGTGGGGTCGAGCGAGGCGGGCACGCTGATGCGGGTCGCGGGCAAGGTCACGGCGGGAGCACCGTCCTCCGTCTCCTCGATGGGTTTCACCTCCCAGTCGTCGCCCCCTTCGGGGTATTCCTTAGTGGTATAAACCACCGTAAACTCGCGCTCCATCGTGTGCCAGCCACCCGTCCCATCGCAATAGCGCAGGTTCGAAGCCTCGTCCATCTCCACATCGAACAACGTGGTCTCGCACGCCTGGTCGTTATCCAAAGCAGGTTCGAAGCGCGTGATGACGGGCGGCACATACTCCGTCACCCACAAGCGTTGGCGCACGCCATCCACCTCCAGGATGTAACCACGTCCGGCAGCAATCGGGGCAGGCTGTCCCCCGCTCCAAAACGGTGCGGCTGGGTTCAAGTCCGTCTCGGTATATTCATACCAATTCAACTGCGCCGTGCCGTCCCAGTCCGTGTAGGTCAGCTCCAGGCCAGCACCTTCCCCCCGCACCAGCAACACGAAGTCCACCCCTTGCAGACCGTCATCGGCGGCTGTCAGCACCTTGGAGTTGTCCGCCCCGCTCACCTGGAACTGCGCCCATGCCGCCGCACATCCCAGCAGGCTGGCAAGCCACGTCAAATATATCTTCTTCATATCCTAATAAATCGTATGCTCTCGCAAAAGTACATCTTTCTATTTAAAAACAAAAAAACAGCCGCTTTATTGCCCCCGCGTGCGCAGATGTTTTTCCATTCATGCGGGGATGTTTTCCAATTTATGCGGAAATGTTTTCCGATTTATGCTGGGATGTTTTACTGCCCACAGTTATGGGTTATACAACCCACAATTATGAGTTATACGACCCACAGCTGTGGGTTGTACAACCCATAACTGTGGGCAGTAAAACTTATGCTGGGAAGTTGGAAAATATTCCCGCATAAACAGAAAAACATCATCTCATGGCAGCACGAACTGTGGCAGACGCAGAGCCGCGTTCATACTGACGGGTAGGGCGGATAGCCCTCATGCAAGCCCCCGCTCCTGTTAATCAAACTTAAAATTTGGCATCATGATAGTACTTTGCATTGCATAGTACTATCCTTTTCCTACCTTTGCGAGGTCAAAACATGTTGAACGCAATTTAAACCATCAAGACTTATGAAAAAGAGACTGACACGCTCGAAGGAGCGGATGATTTTAGGAGTGTGCGGCGGGGTGGCCGAGTATTTTGATTGGGACCCCACGTTGGTGCGCATCGGTTACGTATTGTTGTCGCTTTGCTCGCTGGCCTTCCCCGGCGTGCTGGCTTATTTCATCCTGGCCATCATCATGCCCCCGGCATCGGAGGTGTGATATGAAGCACGCGGATAGGCACACGGAATGTAAAGGTCGTGTTTGGTTTGGCACAAGTCGCAGACTTGCGCCAACACAGGCATCCGCTTGCCCCGTCCGTCATTTGTAACTCGTTAACTCGTAACCGGCAACTGTTCCCCCATGAACGTAGACAATGTAAAATCGCAAATGCGCAAAGGGTATTTGGAATACTGCATCCTGCTTATTCTGAAAAAGCGTCCCGCCTACGTGTCGGATATCCTGTCCGAATTGAAGGCGGCGCACCTCATCGTGGTGGAAGGCACGCTCTATCCTTTGATGACCCGTTTGAAAAACAGCGGCCTGTTGGCCTACCGTTGGGAGGAATCCACGCAAGGCCCGCCCCGTAAGTACTATGAAATGACCCCGGAGGGCGAGGCCTTCCTCGGCGAACTGGACAAAGCTTGGGCGGAAATCAACACCGTGGTGGAACATTTGAAAGGGGAAAGGGGGGAAAGTAAAAAGTAGAAAGGTGAAAGGATAAAGGCCAACGGCCTTGGAGCATTCAGCGTAGGGCACCGCTCTACAGGGCAAAAAGCTCTATCTGCGTAAATCTGTACCATCTGCGGGAACTAATCTGAAATCTGAAATTTAAAATCTGAAATAAAAGTATGAAAAAGACGTTGAACATCAATTTAAGCGGCATGGCATTCACCATTGATCAGGATGCCTACGAGGTGCTGGAACAGTACTTGACCGACATTGCCCGGCACTTCCGGGACGACCCGGACAAGGACGACATCATGACCGATATCGAGGGGCGCATTGCCGAGCTGCTTGGCGAACGCCTCCAACGGAACAAGGAAGTGGTGACGCTGGCCGACGTGCAGGAGGTGGTGGCCATCATGGGGCATCCTAATCAGTTTGCTGCCGAGGAAGAGACTGAGCCGCAGTCGGCAAAGAAGAAAAAACGCATTCGCCGCTTCTACCGTGACCCCGACGGGGCTGTGCTCGGCGGGGTGTGCGGGGGCATTGCCGCCCGCTTCGGCTGGGATGTGTCGGTGGTGCGCCTGGCTTTGGCGGGCATCACGTTGCTCAGCATGGTGGTAGGGGGCGGCTGGTTTTTCCTGCTGGCCTACTTCCTGTTGTGGATAATCGCCCCGGCGGCCGTCACGCCTTCGCAGCGGTTGGAGATGCAGGGCGAGGAGGTCACGGTGGAAAACATCAAGGCCGAGTTCGACAACCTGAAGAATTACATGGAGGGCGAGGAGTTCAAGCGCAACACCCGCACGGTGGGCCAACGCATCGGGCAGGTGTTGCGCGGCGTGCTCAAGGTGTGCTTCGGCGTGGTGGGGGCGTTACTGGTGGCGGCGGTCGTGTTCGTGGTGTTCATCGCGGCGGTGAGCATGTTGTCCGTGGGTGGCGCGTTGTCCATTGCCGGGCTGGCGGGCGTGTTGCCCGACCTCGTGTGGTCGCTGCCCGACCATTGGGACGCGGCGGTGCTGCTGGTCGTGTCGGGGCTGCTCCTCGTGGGATGCCCGCTCTTTGTCCTGGTCTATGCCCTGGTGCGGAGCGCATCGGGCCACCGCAGCAAGTCGAAAGCGACGTATTGGGTGGCGTTGCTGCTGTGGCTGGCGGGGTTGTTCATGCTCGTCGGCATCCTGAAGGAAGGCGGCTGGCCCTCTGGGGTGCATTTCCATTGGGATTGCGAGACGGCCATGACCGCCCCCGCCGTGCATCCTGTCGTGTACCAAGAGACCGTGCCACAGCAGGCGGATGACGAGCCGGTGACCGACCAATGGCGCGACGTGCCGCCATTCCGCACGGTGGATTTGCGGGGATGCTTCGATGTGGAAATCACGCAGTCGCCCAACCGCACGCTCATGGTGAGTGCATCGGAAAAGTGGTTGCCTGGCATCGTCACCCGCGTGAGCGGCGACACGTTGTACGTGAGCATGGAGGACGATGGCGTGGAAGGAAATTATTCGTTCGACTCGTTGGATGAAATGGGCGACGTGCTGCGCCGCAACCGGGTGAGCCTGTCCACGGACCGCATAGAGTCCATCCATTCCGAGGGGGTGGCGCGCATTGTGGGCAACACGCCTTTGAAAGGCAAGAACCTGCGCCTGCACATGGCAGGCATGTCGAAAGTGGACTTGCAGGTTGACATGCGGCAGGCCGTCGAGGCGCACGTGGAAGGCATGGGCAGCATGGAGCTGCGGGGGCGTTGCGAGCGGGCCGACCTGTATGTGGAAGGCATGTCTACGCTCGATGCCGAGGGTTTGCAGGCCTCCCACGCCCGATTGCGCAGCGAAGGCATTTGCCACCTCAAGGCCTACGCCACCGAGAGCGTGGATGCCCGTGCCGAGGGCATGGGCAAAATCGTGTGCTACGGCAAGCCGGAACAAGTGTCCGTGGCGGAAGAAGGCCTGACCCGGGTGAAGGTGAAATAAGAGGTGAGAAGAAGTAAACCACTTAAAGCATGGGCTTGGGGGTTACTCGAAGCGCAGGTGCTTGATGGTGCGGCTGTTGTTCTTCAGCGACGACAGCGACTTGATGCCGATGCGCAGGTGTTCCTCCACGAAGTTGGCCGTCACGTGCCGGTCGCTCTCGATGGTCTTGATGCCATCGGCCTGGAGGGGCATGTCGGACACCAGGAGCAACGCCCCGGTGGGGATGCTGTTGTAGAACCCCACGGAGAAGAGGGTGGCCGTCTCCATGTCCACGGCCATGGCGCGGGTGGAGCGCAAGTATTGGCGGAAGGCCTCATCGTGCTCCCACACGCGGCGGTTGGT
Source organism: uncultured Bacteroidales bacterium (assembly GCA_949297975.1). GTDB lineage: Bacteria > Bacteroidota > Bacteroidia > Bacteroidales > Paludibacteraceae > QVMH01. The sequence continues at coordinate 13,671 of CASFUX010000128.1, read as the reverse complement.
AGTATAGACGGTGCCCGTCCAATAGTCCTTGCCGAAGTCGCGGATGTTGGACGACACGGCGCGTTGCAGGCTGAAGGCCGGGAGTGCGGGTATCTCGGGGGGGAAATAGTCGCCCGACGTGCCCTCGCCCCGAATGCCGGCGATGGGCAGGATGTAGTCGCCCACCTTGTTCTTGTCGCGCAGGCCTCCGCACTTGCCAAGGAACAGCACCGCCTTGGGATGCACCGCCGAGAGGATGTCCATGATGACCGCCGCGTTGGGGCTGCCCATGCCGAAGTTGATGATGGTCACCCCGTCGGCCGAGGCGTTGGGCATGTTGCCGTCGCGCCCCACGACCGGCACGTTGTTCCATTGGGCAAACAGCTCCACATAATTGTTGAAGTTGGTCAGCAGGATATAATCGTCAAACTCCTCCAACGGACGCTTCGTGTACCGGGGAAGCCAGTTTTCCACAATTTCTTTCTTCGTCTTCATACATTATATAATATTGTTTTTGTATTTTCGCAGTCCAGCACAATGAGCTACAAGCTACGAGCTACAAGTCGTATGCTCCGAGGCTTTCGCTACTATGCCCGCATGGCAACTCGTAGCTTGTAGCTTGTAGCTAAATAAACCATCCGACATGCAGCCCCTGAACCTACCCGCCTGTCCATTGACAATAAGGAAACAAAACAACCGGCTTTTTGTTTTCGACACCCAGCGGAAACGCTACGTCGCGCTCACCCCGGAGGAGTGGGTGCGGCAACATTTCATCCATTACCTGACCGATTGCCTCGGCTATCCCGCCACCCGGCTGGCCGTGGAACACCAGATTGCCCTGAACGGCATGAAGAAGCGGTGCGATGCCGTGCTGTTCGACACGGATGCCCGTCCGCTGCTCATCGTGGAGGTGAAAGCCCCCACCGTGCCCATCACGCAGGCGGTGTTCGACCAAGTGGCGGTGTACAACCTCACGCTGGGCGTGCAGTTCTTCATGGTAAGCAACGGCCTGGAGCACTACTGCTGCCGGGTGGACCGGGCGCACAACCGCTACGACTTCCTGCCCGCCCTGCCGACGTATGAAGAATTGACGACCCAAACCTCACCCCCAACCTCACCCCCAACCCCCTAAAGGGGGCTATTTTTAGCACAAAGTAATCAAAGCCACCTTTAGGGGGTTGGGGATAGAGTCCCCACGGGGAGGGGGTCGTTGCTCCCAGTAGAGTAACCCGTTCACTCCCCTTGTGAGTAACCCCGTTGCTCCTATAGGGGGTAAGGTGGTTGCTCCCTTGGGAGCAGGGAGCGTGCTCCTATAGGGAGTAGGGTCGCCACTCCCAAGGGAGTAAGCCCGCCGACCCCAGTAGGTCAACCTCCCTGACCCCAGTAGGTCAACCTCACCGACCCCAGTAGATTAACCTCACCGACCCCAAGGGAGTAAGCACCCTGCTCACCCGGGAGTAACGCCCCTCCTCACAAGGGGAGTAAAGGGGTTTCTCCCGGGGGAGTAACGCCGAGTGGTGCGGGGATGCCCCGTCACACCTCCAACGCCCCCACCACGTCCCGCACCGAGGCGAAGCCGTTTTCTTGCAAGTAGGCCTCGATGCCGTCGATGACCTTCAGCGTCACGGTGGGGTCGATGAAGTTGGCCGTGCCTATCTGCACGGCGGTAGCCCCTGCCAGAAGGAACTCCACGGCATCGGTAGCCGTCATGATGCCCCCCAGGCCGACGACGGGCACGCGCACCGCCCGCGCCACCTGCCACACCATGCGCAGGGCCACGGGCTTCACCGCCGGACCGGACAGGCCGCCCGTGACCGTGGACAACACCGGGCGGCGCGTGCGGGCGTTGATGGCCATGCCGAGCAACGTGTTGATGAGCGACACGGCATCCGCCCCCGCCCCCTCGACTGCCCGTGCTATTTCGGCGATGTCCGTCACGTTGGGCGACAGCTTCACGATGAGCGTCTTGCGGTAAGCCTTGCGCACCGCCTCGACTACCTTGGCCGCCGAGGCGCAACTCGTGCCAAAGGCCATGCCGCCCTGCTTCACGTTGGGACAGGAGATGTTCAGCTCGATGGCCGGGATGCGCTCCAAGTCGGCCAGCCGCTCGGCCGTCGCCACATAATCGGCCACTTCCGAGCCGGATACATTGACGATGATGTTCGTATCGATGTCCCGGATGGCGGGATAAATATGTTCGATGAAATAATCGACTCCCTTGTTCTGCAAGCCCACGGCATTCAACATGCCCGAAGGCGTTTCCGCCAGGCGCGGATAGGGGTTGCCCTGCCGGTCGCGGATGGTAGTACCCTTGACGATGATGCCGCCGAGGCGCGACAGGTCCACGAAGTCGGCATACTCCGTGCCGTAGCCGAAGGTGCCCGAAGCCGTCATCACCGGGTTCTTCAGATGCAGTCCGGCTATGTTCACACTCAAATCTGCCATTTCAATATATTTATATTAAATACCGGTCCTTCGGTGCACACGCACACATGCCCCTCGGTGGTGTCGGTCACGCAGCAGAGGCACGCGCCGAGGCCGCACGCCATGGTGTTCTCCAGCGACACCTCGCAGGCAATGCCCGCCTCGTGCGCCAGGCGTGCCACCGCCTTCATCATGGGCGTGGGGCCGCAGGCGTATATCATGTCTATCCCGCCCTCGTGCATCACGGGGTGGTGCGTCACGAAGCCGCGTTCACCGTGCGAGCCGTCCTCCGTGGTGGTGAATACCTGCCCGTAACGGCGGTATTCGTCCAACTGGAGCAAGTCCGCCGCCGTCCTCGCCCCCAGCAGGAAGTCGCACCGGGCATACCCCTGCTGCCGCAGGTACGCCCCCAGGTACAGCAACGGCGCGATGCCGCAACCGCCCCCCACGAGGAGCACGCGGGCATCTTTACGGGGGGGCAGGGAAAATCCGTTGCCCAACGGCAGGATGACATTCAGCACGTCGCCCGCCTCCAGCTCCGCCAAGCGGCGCGAACCATCGCCCACCACCTGCACCAGCAGCCACAGTTCGTTTTTTTCATAATCCACCTGATGCACGGAGATGGGCCGCCGCAGGAACGTGGCAGGCGACCCGTCCACCCGCACCTCGACGAACTGCCCGGGCAGGATGGGCGGCAACCGGTCCGGCGAAGTCAGCACGAGCAAGGCGTAAGCGGGGTTCAGCCACGCCTTGGACTTGACTTCCAAATCTAACAGGAATTTCTTCATTTGTTGAATCGTGTAATCGGGAAATTGGGTAGGGGCAAAAGATTTTTCGCCCCTACCTATTATTAATATATCCGCTCGTCCGTAGGGCGTTGCCCTACGCTGAGAGCCACAAGGCCGTTAGCCTTGAAACCATTTCCGCTTGTAGTCTGTAGCTTGTGGCTATTTCACTCCGTTCCGCTCCAGCAGGGCATCGATGGTGGGTTCCTGCCCACGGAAGCGTTTGTACAGCACCATGGGAGGCTCGGTGCCGCCACGCATCAGGATGTTTTCGCGGAACGAGCGGGCGGTCTTCTTGTCGAATATGCCGTTTTGCAGGAACAGGGAGAACGCATCGGCATCCAATACCTCCGCCCACTTGTAGCCGTAGTACCCGGCGGCATACCCTCCGGCGAAGATGTGGCTGAAGTTGGTGCACATGGCCGTACCCTGCACCACGGGCAACACCTGCGCCCGATCCATGGCCGCGTGTTCGAAGTCGATTACATCGCCTTCATACGGCTGCTGCAAGGTGTGCCAGGCCATGTCCAGGTAGCCGTAGCACAACTGGCGCAGGCACAGGTAGCCGGTGTTGAAGTTTTCCGCGTCGCGTATCTTCTTTACCAGCTCGGCGGGTATCTTCTCGCCCGTTTCATAATGCACGGCAAAGCCATCGAGGAACTCCTGCTGCGGTGCCCAGTTCTCCATGATTTGGGAGGGCAGTTCCACGAAGTCGCGGTACACGTTGGTGCCGGAAAGCGATTCGTAGGTGCAGTCCGTCAACATGCCGTGCAGCGAGTGGCCGAACTCGTGCAGGAAGGTGGTCACCTCGTCGTAGGTGAGCAGGGCGGGTTTCGTGTCCGTGGGGCGGGTGAAGTTCATCACAATCGTCACGTGCGGGCGGCTGTCCTTGCGGCCTTCCTTCCATTGCCCCTTGTATTCGCTCATCCAAGCCCCGGCGCGTTTGCCTTCGCGCGGGTGGAAGTCGGTGTAGAGCACGGCCAGGTATCTCCCCCGCTCGTCCAGCACGTCGAAGGCTTCCACCTCCGGATGGTACACCTGGATGTCGTCATTCTTCTTAAAGGTAATGCCATACAGGCGGGTGGCCAAGCCGAACACGGCCTTCTTCACATGTTCCAATTCAAAGTAGGGCTTCAGCATCTCATCGTTCAGGTCGAACTTTTCGGCCCTCAGTTTTTCGGAATAATACGACCAGTCCCACGGCTGCAACTTGAAGTAAGCCCCGTGCGCGTCGGCGTAGGCCTGCACCTCGGCCACCTCGTTCAGAGCCGCAGGGCGATAGGCTTCCAGCAACTGGTCGAGCAGGTTATAGACGTTCTGCGGGTTCTCGGCCATGCGATTTACCAGCACATAGTCGGCATACGTCTTGTAGCCGAGCAGATTGGCCACTTGCAGGCGTTTGGAGGTCAGTTGCTTCACGATGTCGCGGTTGTCATATTCCCCGCCCAAGCACAAGGTGTTGTAGGCCGTATATAGCTCGCGGCGCAGGTCGCGGTTGTCGGCATACTTCATCACCGGGCCGTAGCTGGTGGCCTTCAGCGTGATGACGTAACCCTCCTTGCCTGCCTTTTTGGCGTTGTCGGCCAGCATCTCCAGCACGAAGTCGGGCAGGCCGGAGAGCAACGCCTTGTCCGTGATGTGCAGGCTGTAGCTGTTGGTGGCCTTCAAGGCGTTCTGCGAGAACTGCAACGACAGCAGGCTCAGTTCCTTCGACAGTTCGCGGTACACCGCCTTGTCTTCTTCCGAGAGGTTGGCCCCGCTGCGCACGAAGCCGTCGTAGGTCTTTTGGAGGAGCATCTGCTGTTCCGGGGTCAGCTTCAGCTTGTCCTTCTGGTCGTACACCGCCTTCACCCGCTGGAAGAGGCCTTCGTTCAGGTTGATGGAGTTGGAGTATTCCGTCATCTTGGGCGAAAGTTCCTGCGCCAGGGCTTGCAGTTCGTCATTGGTCTCCGCGCTGAGGAGGTTGTAGAACGCGCCCCACACCTTGGACAACAAGCGCCCCGAACGGTCCAAGGCCACGATGGTATTCTCGAAAGTCGGCGCGGCGGGGTTGTTGACTATCGCGTCAATCTCCTGCCGGCCTTCCTCCATCCCTTTCTCAAAGGCGGGCATGTAATGCTCTATCTTGATTTCGTTGAACGGGATGGTGCCGTGCGGCGTGTCGTACTCACTGAAAAACGGATTGGCCGCCATGGCCGCCGTCACTGTCATTGCACTCATAAATGCTGTCAAGTTACGTTTAGTCATATGGTTGTGGTTTAAATGTTTCCCGCAGATAGCGCAGATATTTCGAATTATCTTTCGCCCTAACCGTAGGGCGTTGCCCTACGACCCCCCAACCCCCTAAAGGGGGCTTTTGTTACTCCTCCACTCGTAGCGCGTAGCTTGTAGCTCGTCACTCCTTAATCAGTTTCTGCTGTTGGTAGCCCGCCGTGGTCTGCACCCGGAGGATGTACACGCCGCGTTCCAACTCGGTAATGTCAATCACCCCGGTGGAATAATGCAACGTATGCGATTTGACCAATTGCCCTTTCAAGTCGTACACCTGCCAGGAGAGGATGTCATGCCATTCCGTACTCAGGTAGAACACGCCATCCGACGGATTGGGGTATACCCTCACCAGCGGCCCGGCCGCCGCCCAGTCGTCCACCGTGGACACGTTGTCGTATTCCAGCCGGATGCTTTCCGCCTCGCGTATCACCAGCTCGCCATTGAACAGGAACGGGATGTGCGAACGCGCGGGTGTCCCGGCATCGCCTCCCCAAAACTCGTATTCCGATGTGATTGTGCAGGCGTGGCCGTCCACGAAGTCGGCGTAATGCACCGATGCCAGGTCGCGCCATTCGCGGTACAGCTGCGTCTGCACGGCCTGCCGGGTGCGCAGCCCCCCGTCATACGTATAGGCATAGCGGCACACATTCTCCCAGGCCATGCCGCCCCAACGCATGTGCACCTCTGCCAGCACTTCCCCATCGGATGTATATTCATAATCGGTGAGTTGCGCGTTTTCCCAATCCGCACCGTTCCACACTTGCAGGCGTTGGGAGACCACCCGCCCGGCCTCGTCGTAGTACCACCGCACCGAGTCCTGCGGCACCGAAGCACTGTCCGTGCGGCAACCTGCCAACCGTCCGGCCGCATCATACGCATAAACCGAACGATACGTGGCCGACAACGCCCCCGCATCGCCATACACCTCCATCGAGCGGGCCGACACCCGGTCGCCGTCATACGTGGTCACCTGCGACTGGCGCAGCTGCTCCGTGCCATTGCTGCAAACGTATTCCTCGCGCAGCAATTCCCCGTCGGGGTAACTCAGTTTTACGTGCTTCACCGGCACACGCGCACCGTTGGCATCGTATTGGTACGTGTACTCGTCCGTCAGGTCGTCCACCCGGTTGTACACCGACTCCACCTCGTCCACGTTCCGCCACGCGCCCTGGTCGAACACCCGCCGCACCTGCCCCACGCAACGCCCGCCTTCGTAGAACCATTCGGTCTGCGCCTCGCGCTGCCATGTGCCGTCGGCCGCCTGCACGTGCCGCGTCTCCAGCTGCACGTTGCCCGCACTATTATATAAAAAGGTATGGCGGTATTCGCGCCCCTGGTTGGACAGCCACAACTGCGCCACCCGCGTTTCCGAGGCCAACGCACGGCTCGCCATGCAGCAGGACAACACGCTTATCAGCAAACAGGACAATATCTTCATCGCATGCATTTTTCCTTATTATTCAAAAAGCACACAAAGATAGTGAAAGGTGAGTGTTGCGGCAAATGAAAACGAAGTTTTCTATTTTAACTGAAGGAGGTTAAGAAGCTCCGTGCAATCAGCAGGCTATCCACCATCCAGAATTTGATATCACAAATAAAATGATTAATATTGCAACGCGATTGACAATGCAGTAAAAGACATGAAACGCGTCATCATTCCACGCCTGGAGGCATTGGACCATGCGTCCATCGAATATGCGGGCAACTTGCTTGAAAATGAAGGGAAACGGGAGGCTCTGGACACGCTGAACTGGCCTCGCGAATTTCCCTACCACCCCATCACGACGTTCAACATCGGGTATTCGCCCACGGCCATCTACATCAAATACGACGTGCACGGCAGCATGTTGCGGGCCATCTACACGAACGACCAGGAACCGGTGTACGAGGACAGCTGCGTGGAATTTTTCTGCCAGCGGCCGGGCAGCGACCGTTACCTGAGCCTGGGCTTCAACTGCATCGGCACGTGCCTCGCCACCCGCCGCAAGGGCCGGGAGGAGGACGTGCAGCGGCTCACCGCCAGCGAGTTGCAAAGCATCGGGCGTTACTCGTCGCTGGGGCGGCGCGCCTTCATGGAGATGGAGGGCATGTTCGCCTGGGACCTGGTGGTGAAGGTGCCGTTCGCGCTGCTGGGCTACGCCGGCGGCGAGGTGCCCGAGAGGCTGCTGGGCAACTTCTACAAATGCGCCGACGGCACGGAGTCGCGACACTTCCTGACGTGGGCGCCCGTCAAGACGGAAATGCCTGACTTTCACCGCCCCGAGTTCTTCGGGGAACTCGTCTTCGCCCGCTGACGCGAGGCGGCAAAAACAACGGACGTGAGTTCGTCAAACAAACGGACGTGAGTTTGTAAAGCAAACGGACGCGAGTTCGTCATACAAACTCGCGTCCGTTTGCTTTACAAACTCACGTCCGTCGTTTCCACCGACTGACGTGCGTCGTTTCGCCCCTCCTTACAGCCCCGCCACGCGCTTGATTTCGTCCATGATGGCGCGGGCGAACTGCTCGGCCTGCTCGCGGGTGGCGGCCTCCGAATACACGCGGATGATAGGCTCGGTGTTCGACCGCCGCAGGTGCACCCACCCCGCGGGGAAGTCTATCTTCACCCCGTCCACATCGTTCACATCATACTGGCTGTAAGCACGTTTGATGGTAGCCAGCACCCGGTCCACGTCGATGGCGGGGGTGAGCTGTATCTTGTTTTTGGAGATGAAATAATCCGGGTACGTCCGCCGCAGCTCGGACACCTTCATGCCCGACTTGGCCAGATGCGTGAGGAACAACGCCACACCCACCAGCGCGTCGCGCCCGTAGTGGCTGGCCGGGTAGATGACCCCGCCGTTGCCCTCGCCGCCGATGACCGCCCCCGTGGCCTTCATGGCCGCCACCACGTTGACCTCGCCCACCGCCGAAGCCGTGTACGTGCCCCCGTAGCGGGCCGTCACGTCGCGCAGGGCGCGGGTCGAGCTGAGGTTGGACACCGTGTTGCCGGGCGTGTGGCGCAGCACATAATCGGCCACAGCCACCAGCGTGTATTCCTCGCCGAACATGCTGCCGTCCTCGCACACGATGGCCAGCCGGTCCACGTCCGGGTCCACCACGAAGCCCACATCGACACCCCCCCGCGCCATGAGGGCCGAGATGTCCGTCAAGTGTTCGGGCAACGGTTCGGGATTATGGGGGAAATGCCCGTCGGGCGTGCAGTACAGCCGTTCCACCCGCTTCACGCCCAACGCCTCCAGCAAAGCCGGGATGGCCACGCCGCCCACCGAATTGACCGCATCGACCGCCACCGTGAAGCCCGCCGCCCGGATGGCCTCCGCATCGACCAAGTCCAACGCCAGCACCGCGTCGATGTGCTTCTGCGTATAGGTGAAATCCTCCGTGAGCGTGCCCAGCTCGTCCACCCCGGCGAAGGTGAAGCTTTCGTCCTCGGCCAGGCGCAACACGTGCTCGCCCTCGGCGGCGTTGAGGAATTCGCCCCGCTCGTTCAGCAGCTTCAAGGCATTCCACTGTTTCGGGTTATGGCTGGCGGTAAGGATGATGCCGCCCGCCGCCTGCTCCATCACCACGGCCAGTTCGGTCGTCGGCGTGGAGGCCAGGCCGATGTTCACCACGTCGAAGCCCATGCCCAGCAGCGTGCCCACCGCCACGCGGCTCACCATCTCGCCCGAGAGGCGGGCGTCGCGTCCCACGACAATCTTGTTCGACGCCGTGGTCTTGTTTTCTCTGATATGCGTGGCGTATGCCGCCGTGAAACGGGCGATGTCGATGGGGTTCAGCCCCTCGCCCACGGGGCCGCCTATGGTGCCCCGTATGCCGGAAATGGATTTAATCAGTGTCATATACAGTTGTAAGAAAGGAACACGGACGAGACGGATTGGACGGATATACACCGATAGAGGACAGGGGAGCTATCCTAATCCGTACACATCCGTCCAATCCGTCTCATCCGTGTTCTGATTTATTTATTCGGGGATTTTATTCTTCGCGAACCTTATCTTCACATGGTACCCGTATGGGGTCACCACCGAGGCATCGAAGCCCAGCTTGGACGTGACGATGAGCTTGGCCTCCGACTCGGTGCGGCGCATGTAGCTCACCGCTTCGAGGAAGCCGTTGGGCATGTTGGTACTGCTGCTGCCATACGTGAACTGTCGCCACGCCGGGTACACCTCGGGCGACCAATAGTCCGCCGTGTCGGCCCGTTCCGTCAGCGTGTACTCCAGGTAGCGCATGTCAATGGTCAGCTTGTCGCCCGACTGGATGGAGTCCAAGTCCGTGCGCCCCGGCTTCTCCAGGCGGTAATACAAGCCGCTGGTGGAGTGGTAATACAGCTTCGGGTTTTGCTGGAAGGCCGCTTCGGACGGCATGGTTTCCACTATCTTCAACCCGTTGCGCTCGATGTAGTCCTCCACCAGAAGCCTTTCCGCCTTCAGCTCCTTGGCATAAATGCGCGTGTTCTTGTCGCACGAAGTGAACGCCCCCAAGGAGACCACCGCCGCGATGACGGCATATAATGCTGCTTTCATTTCGTTCTGCCTGTTGAATTTAGGGTGCAAATATCCGACTAAATCGCGAATATAGCAAGTTAATTTTATTTAGAATGGGCATCCACCTCCACGCGGAGCATCACCGGCGTGTAGGGCGGCACCAGCGACCCGTGCCCCTTCATGCCATATGCCAGGTGCGAGGGGAAGATGAACGTGGCCTGCTCGCCGGGGCGCAACTGCTGCAAACCCGCATCCAACCCCGGCACGATGTCCTTCTTGCCCACCACGACCGTGCGCGGCGGCATCTCCTCCAGCACCCGCCCGTCGAGCGCACTGAGCCGGCAACGCACCCGGCACGTATCGTGCAAGGCTATCCGCCGCCCATCGGTCACCCGCTCCAGGCGCATCCAGTAGCCATCGCCCGTCTTTTCCATGTCGGGACAATGGTGCGCCACGTAAACGGTTATCAAGCTGTCTTCCCGCTGAGCCATCTCCCGGTTCATGCGGGTCGCATCGAGCGCGGGGACTTCCACCGGCAACGGCTTGTTCGAAGGCAACTGCGGACGCGTGCGGCGGCAGGCAGGGAGAAGCAAGAGCAGAAAGAACAACAGGCCAGCCCCCAAACCCAGCCTCATGCCCCCCCAAGCCCCCCCCGAGGGGGGGATGTGCCAGGCGGACAAAGTATGGCGAAGTTTATTCATATATATAATAATAGAGTTTATTTTAAACCACAGAGACACGGAGGCACGGAAAGATACCTCTACCTGCTCCCCTTGTGCGCCCCAAAAGCCCACGGAGAAATGCCGCTTGCGGCATTTCACTAAGTGTCCTCTGTTGTCTGTGCGAATGCCACTGTCTCCTTTGTGTCTCTGTGTCTCTGTGCTTTATCATTTTATGCTGCATATTGTCTAATGTATAGGGAATAATACTGCTGCAAGATTTCTCCCTACGGTCCGAATGACGAGGCCACCATGAACTCCTCCCCCTCGGGGGGAGGTCGGGAGGGGGCCTCACCGGATATTCGCTATGCTGATGATGTCCGAGAACACCCCCGCCGCCGTCACGCTCGCCCCGGCCCCGTAGCCTTTTATCATCATGGGGTATTCGTTGTAGCGTTCGGTCGTTATCAAGATGATGTTATTGCTGCCTTGCAGGTCGTAGAAGGGGTGCAGGCTGTCCACCGCCTCCAGCCCCACACGGCAACGCCCGTCCTCCATCGTGGCCACGAACCGCCAACGTTTGCCCTCGGCGGCCAGCTGCTTGCGCCGTGCCTCGAAGTCGGCATCCAGCTGCGGGATGTCGCGCCAGAAGTCGTCGAGCGAACCTTCGAAGAAGCGGTCGGGCACGAACAGGTGCCGCTCCACGTCCTCCTGCTCCACCCGGTAGCCCGCCTCGCGGGTGAGGATGACCAGCTTGCGTATCACGTCCTTGCCGCTGAGGTCGATGCGCGGGTCGGGTTCGGAGAAGCCCGCCTCCTGCGCCATGCGGATGGCACGGCTCAGGGGCACGTCCTCGCTCAAGGTATTGAATATGTAGTTGAGCGTGCCGCTCAGCACCGCCTGCATCTTCAGGATGTGGTCGCCGCTGTTTATCAAACTGTTCATCGTGTTGATGATGGGCAGGCCCGCCCCCACGTTCGTCTCGAAGAGGTACTTCACTCCCCGGCAGCGGGCGGTGTCCTTCAGCAGGCTGTACTCGTCATAGGCCGACGAGGCCGCTATCTTGTTGGCCGCCACCACTGATATGTTGTGTTCCAGCATCGAGCGGTACAGCGATGCTATCTCGGTGCTGGCGGTGCAGTCCACGAACACGGGGTTGAATATGTTCATACCCAGTATCTCCGCCTCGATGTTGGCAGCCCCTGCCCGCACGCCCCGCTCGGCCAGCTGGCGGCGGTAGTCGGACAAGTCTATCCCCTCGCGGTCGAACAGCATCCGCTCGCGCCCGGCGATGCCCACCACGTTCAGTTGCAGCCCGTTCTGCCTCATCAGCTTGGGGCGTTGCTTGTATATCTGCTCCAACAGGTTGCCCCCCACCGTGCCGATGCCTATCACGAAGAGGTTGAGCACCTGGTATTCGGACAGGAAGAACGAATCGTGTATCACGTTCAGGGCCTTGCGCAGGCTCTTCCGGTTGGTCACGAAGGAGATGTTCGTCTCGCTCGCTCCTTGAGCGCAGGCTATCACGTTGATGCCGTTGCGCCCCAGGGTGCCGAACAGCTTCCCAGCAATGCCCGGCACACGCTTCATGTTGTCGCCCACGATGGCCACCGTGGCCAGGTCGTTCTCCGCGCGTATCTCGTGGATTTCGCCCTGCATCAGTTCGTTGCCGAACTCGTCGCGCAGCACCCGCACCGCCAGTTCGCTGTCGGCATTGCGCACGCCGATGGAGGTGGTGTTCTCCGACGAGGCCTGCGACACGAGGAACACGCTGATACCGTTCTTGGCCAGTGCGCGGAAGATGCGGTAGTTCACCCCGATGACCCCCACCATGCCCAAGCCCCGCACGGTGATGAGCGACGTGTCGTTGATGGACGAGATGCCTTTGATGACCCTGTCGGAGTCGCCGCCGCCGCGCTCGTTGGAGATGTACGTGCCCTCGGCCTGCGGGTTGAACGTGTTCTTGATGCGCACCGGGATGTTGCGGTGGTACACGGGGAAGATGGTGGGCGGGTATATCACCTTCGCGCCGAAGTTGCACAACTCCATCGCCTCGCTGAAGCTCAGCCGCTCTATCACGTAAGCGTTCTCGATGATGCGCGGGTCGGCGGTCATGAAGCCGTCCACGTCCGTCCATATCTCCAGGCTGTCGGCACCGAGCGTGGCGGCCAGGATGGCGGCCGTGTAGTCCGACCCGCCCCGCCCCAGGTTGGTGACCCGCCCCGTGTGCAGGTCCGACGAGATGAAGCCGCCGCACACCGACACCGGCGGCAGGGGGCTGAACGCCTGGCACACCAACTCCTCCGTGGCCGGGAAATCGACCACATGCTTGTCAAACTGCACGGTGGTCTTGATGAAAGACGTGGAGTCGAAATGCACCGCTCCCTCGATGACGTGCGACAGGATGAGGGACGACAGCATCTCGCCATACCCCACTATCGTGTCGAGGATGCGGGCGGAAAGGTCCTTAATCAGGTACACGCCCTTGAAGATGTTGAGCAAGTCGTTGAACTTGGCCTGCACCTGCGAGAGCACCTCCGCTTTCTGCCCGGCGGGCACCACCTGGTCTATCACCATGAGATGCCGGGCGTACATCTGCTCGTATTCTATCAGATACCCCTCGTCGCCGCGCGAGGCCGTCTGCGCCAGCCGGTACAACTGGTCCGTCACACCCGAAAAGGCCGACACCACCACCACGACCGGCTCCTGCCGCCCCTCCACGATGCGCTTCACGCTGCCTATCGCCTCCACCGAGCCTACGGACGTGCCGCCGAATTTCAATACTTTCATAGGAATGCCATTTTTAAACACAGAGTTACACAGAGTTTTTTTCTGTATTACCCTTAAGAAAGCCCACATAGCCGTCCGCCTAAAGCGACCTGTACATGTCCCAAGTCCCGGCACCTTGGAGGCTGTGTGAAAAGTACCATTTTCATGCCGTCCTCGTCATTTCGAGCGCAGCGAGAAATCTCACAGTGGCTTTGGAAGCGTTGTAGAAGAGGATTTAGCTTACGCTCAACTTCGTGTCTCCCTACGGTCGAAATGACGGCGGGTTTGTTT
>CASFUX010000127.1 GCA_949297975.1 uncultured Bacteroidales bacterium | reverse complement strand
GGAGATCCTGCCCTGCAAGCCCGGCTGGCCGACTACAAGGAGCGGCTCAAGCAGAAGATAGTGGCTGCTAATGCCGAACTGGCCCAGGTGCGGTACAAGCACAAGACAAACTGAAACAAACAGTGATTGGCGATTAACGATTAGTGATTAACCCGTGCGGCGCAGCACTAATCGTTAATCACTAATCGCTAAACATTAATCATTCAACATTCATAGAACTATGCAAACGATTGACAAATTCAACTTTGCCGGTAAGAAGGCAATCGTCCGTGTGGACTTCAACGTGCCGCTGGACGAAGCAGGTCACATCACCGATGACACCCGCATCCGGGGCGCGCTGCCCACGCTGAAGAAGATTTTGGCCAACGGGGGCGCACTCATCATCATGAGCCACATGGGCAAGCCCAAAGGCAAGGTGAACCCCAAGATGTCGCTGGGGCAAATCACCGATGCCGTGGCCGCCGCGCTGGGTACTCCCGTGAAGTTCGCTCCCGATTGCACCAAGGCTGCCGATGCCGCCGCCGCGCTGAAGCCGGGCGAAGTGCTGATGCTCGAAAACCTCCGCTTCTACCCCGAAGAAGAAGGCAAGCCCGTGGGCATTGAAAAGGACGACCCGGCTTACGAAGCCGCCAAGAAGGAAATGAAGGCCCGCCAGAAAGATTTCGCCAAGACGCTGGCCTCCTACGCCGACTGCTACGTGAACGACGCGTTCGGCACGGCGCACCGCAAGCACGCCTCCACCGCCGTCATCGCCGACTACTTCGATGCCGACCACAAGATGCTGGGCTACCTCATGGAAAAGGAAGTGCAAGCCGTGGACAACGTGCTGAAAGACATCAAACGCCCCTTCACCGCCATCATGGGCGGCTCGAAGGTGTCGACCAAAATCGGCATCATTGAAAACCTGATGGACAAGGTGGACAACCTCATCCTGTGCGGCGGCATGACCTACACCTTCGCCAAGGCGCAAGGCGGCCACGTGGGCAACTCCATCTGCGAAGAAGACAAGCTGCAACTCGCCCTCGACATCATGGCCAAGGCCAAGGCGAAAGGCGTGAACCTCGTGCTCGGCACGGACTGCGTGGCGGCCGATGCCTTCAGCAACGATGCCCACACGCAAGTGGTGCCTGCCAACGCCATCCCCGAAGGCTGGGAAGGCCTCGATGCCGGTCCGGAAACGCGCAAGGCCTTCGCCGATGCCATCAAGGGTGCCAAGACCATCCTGTGGAACGGCCCCGCCGGCGTGTTCGAATTCGACAACTTCACCGCCGGTTCGCGTGCCATCGCCGATGCCATCGCCGAAGCCACGGCCAACGGAGCCTTCTCGCTCATCGGCGGGGGCGACTCGGTAGCGTGCATCAACAAGTTCGGCATGGCCGACAAGGTGTCCTACATCTCCACCGGCGGCGGTGCGTTGCTCGAAGCCATCGAAGGCAAGGTGCTGCCGGGCATCGCCGCCATCCGGGGTGAAGAATAAGCACACGTACATATTCCCGCAAACGAAAAATCCCTTTGCAGGCACGCTGCCCGCAAGGGGATTTTTTTGTTGCCGCGTGCATGTGGCGGTTTTTTTGAAACACAATAGATGCAATAGCTTCCCGCCTCATTTCCGAAAAATAGGAAGCCGGGCGGGAAAAAGCTTTCCGGCCTTTCCCCGAAGGTCACATAGAACAGCCCGGCTATTGTGCACTTCGGGGGAAGAGGCGAGGCCGCTTCTCCCGGCAGCCTCCCCAAAACGCAAAGACAGGAAAGAACTATTGTTTCTATTGTGTTTCCATATCCCCGCCGCCATTCCCTTACTACGGAATTTTCGCCGCGTTACTACGGAAATTTTGCCGCGTCAGTACGGAGATTTCAACCCGCGCCGCCCCGTTTCCCATTTCCCCGAAAAAGGTTATATTTGCAATCCCTAAACAAACAGCACTCCCCCATGATCAAGGAACAAATCGAAGCGCTGCGGCGCGAACTGGAGCAGCACAACTACAACTACTACGTGCTGTCGCAACCCACCATCTCCGACCTGGAATTTGACATGAAGCTCAAGCAACTGGAGGAATTGGAACGGCAGTACCCGGAATACGCCGACCCCGCGTCGCCCACGCAGCGGGTGGGCAGCGACCTCAACACCGAATTCCGCCAGGTGCGCCACCAATACCCCATGCTGTCGCTGGGCAACACGTATTCGGAGGACGAGGTGCGCGACTTCTACGAACGCACCCGCCGCACGCTGGGCGAGGACTTCGAGCTGGTGGCCGAGCTGAAGTACGATGGCACTTCCATCTCGCTCACCTACGAGGACGGGCGGCTGGTACAGGCCGTGACGCGCGGCGACGGCGAGAAGGGCGACGACGTGACCGACAACGTGCGCACCATACGCAGCATCCCGCTGCGCTTGCACGGCGACTACCCGCAACGCTTCGAGATACGGGGCGAGATACTGATGCCCTGGGACGTGTTCGACGCGCTCAACCGCGAACGCGAGGAGCAGGAAGAACCCCTCTTCGCCAACCCGCGCAACGCCGCCTCGGGCACCATCAAGCTGCAAAACCCCGCCATCGTGGCCTCGCGCCGCCTCGATGCCTACCTGTACTACGTGCTGGGCGACAACCTGCCTGCGGACACGCACTGGGGCAACCTCCAGGCCGCCCGCTCGTGGGGCTTCAAGACATCGGACGCGGTGCGCCTGTGCTGCTCGCTCGATGAGGTGTATGACTTCATCCACCATTGGGACACCGGGCGCAAGGACCTGCCCGTAGCCACGGACGGCATCGTGCTCAAAGTGAACTCGCTGGCGCAGCAACGCACGCTGGGCTTCACCGCCAAGTCGCCCCGCTGGGCCATCGCCTACAAGTTCCAGGCCGAACGCGCCCTCACCCGGCTCCTCAGCGTGAGCTATCAGGTGGGGCGCACGGGAGCCATCACCCCGGTGGCCAACCTCGACCCGGTGCAGCTGTCGGGCACCACGGTGCGCCGCGCCTCGCTGCACAATGCCGACATCATCGCCTCGCTCGACCTCCACATCGGCGACATGGTGTACGTGGAAAAGGGCGGTGAAATCATCCCCAAAATCACCGGCGTGGACGCTTCGGCACGTGTGCCGGGCAGCGAGCCGGTGGGCTTCATCGACACCTGCCCCGAATGCGGCACGCCCCTGGTGCGCTACGAGGGCGAAGCGGCGCATTATTGCCCCAACGAAAACGGCTGCCCGCCCCAAATCAAGGGGAAAATGGAACACTTCGTGAGCCGCCGCGCCATGAACATAGACGGATTGGGCGGCGAGACCATCGACCTGCTCTTCCGCAACGGCCTGGCACGCAACGTGGCCGACCTGTACGACCTGCGGGCGGCGGACCTGGCCAGGCTCGAACGGCTGGGCGACAAGTCGGCGCGCAATATTATAATAGGTATAAGGCGTTCGGCGCAAGTGCCCTTCGAGCGCGTGGTGTTTGCTCTCGGCATCCGCTTTGTGGGCGAAACCACCGCCAAG
>CASFUX010000126.1 GCA_949297975.1 uncultured Bacteroidales bacterium | reverse complement strand
TCCTCTATCGACATGCGGTTTGGTATGGGCACCCTCCTACCCACCGGCCTCTTGCGGTGTTTGAGCTTGTGCCTCAGGTTCCTGTAGAGGTCTCCCCCGGCAGCCTTGTCCGCCCGGACGTGCAGGTATATTCGCTCGTGGCTCACTATCGGCCTGCCTTCCCGCCTGGCCAGACCCACTATTTGCTCCGGCGAGTATTGTTCCTCGCGCAGCAACAACTCCACCTCCTTGCGGATGGGTTCCGTGAACTTGCGCGGCCTCCCGTAGCGTTCCTTGCGCTCGTCGGCCATCTCCTGTGCCTGCCTCGGGTGGTAGCCGCGCTTGCCGCTGTTGCGTCTCAGCTCCCGGCAGACGGTGGACGGACTTTTCCCTATTATTCCCGCAATTTCTTTCTGGTTGTGACCCGCTTGCCGTAATGCGGAAATTTGGTATCTTTGCTCCCGGGTCAGATGTTTTCTCTCTTTCATTTGCAACTCAAAGGTAAGCGCAAGTTCAATTAGTAAATGCAACCATCAAGTAAAAAAAACGTACTTTTGTTTTCTATTACAGCCGACAATGCATCAACCACGATGACACGACTCCAACTTATAATATTATATATGTATATGGGATGCGGGCTGGCTTGCCTGCAAGCGCAAAGCGCGGACAAAGCGCAAAAGCTGTTTTTTGACCAGCAATACGAAGAAGCGCGCGACCAATACCGAGCTTTGTTGCATCGAAGCCCCAAAAGTGCCTTGTACAACTACCGTTACGCCCGTTGCTGCTACGAGCTGGGCGATGACTCCACGGCTATCCACTACTTCGAGGCCGCCGGTGAACGCTACCCCTTGCGAGACTTTTACTTGGGCGAACTGTATTTCAATGCATATGAATTCGACCGTGCCATCGAGGCTTACCGCAGCTACCTGCCGTCTTTGGAAGAGGACGATGAGCGCATCCCCACCCTGCACAAGAAGATAGCCCAAGCGGAAATAGCCACACGTTTCTTGGCACGAGTGGAAGATATCGCCGTGGTGGACAGCATGGTGGTGCCTAAAGACGACTTCCTAACTTACTACCGCATTGCCAGCGAACTGGGCACGTTGCAACAGGAACGTATCGCCTTGACAGACACGACGCAGGCCGACCGCGTGCGCTACACCACCCAGCGGCAAGACCGCACGTACTTCTCCGACAGCATCGGGGGATACTTAAAGCTATTCACCTCTTACCGCTTACTCGATGGGTGGTCGCGCCCCACCCTGCTGCCCGAGGCGGTCAACGCAAGTGGCAACGTGAACTACCCTTTCCTGATGCCCGATGGCGTGACCCTCTACTTCGCCTCCGACGGCGAAGGCTCGATGGGCGGGTACGACATCTTCATTACCAAATACATGCCTGCCACAGACCAATACCTCATGCCCGAGAACGTGGGGATGCCGTTCAATTCGCCATACAACGATTATATGATGCTGGTGGACGAGGCCAACGGCATCGGATGGTTTGCCACCGACCGCTATCAGGCCGAGGGGCAAGTGGCTATCTACCTGTTCGTGCCCAATGAAGCCACCCGCGTGCTGCGCGATGCCGATCCTGCCCATATCCGCCGCGCCGCCCGGCTGCTGACCTACCGCGAAGCTGAACTGCATGGCGGATCAGTTTCCTCCTCCAAAAGCAGGCGGAGCACCACCGAGGCGGACGATGTGTTTGAATTCATCATCACCGATCGGATTGTATATACCCGCGCCGACCAGTTCCGCAGCCCGGAAGCCCGGCAGGCCTGGCAACAACTGAACGATTTGAAAAAGAAACAGGAAAGCATGAAAGCGGAATTGGCCAGCCTGCGCCAGGCCTACGCCCAAGCATCGGATGAAACGGGGCAAGCCACCATCGCCCCGAAGATACTCGACCTCGAAAGGCGGTTGCAAGAACAAGATGCGCACCTGCACGACCTCGCCCAGCAAGTGCGTAACGCCGAAATCAAAGTGCTTGGGAAATGAATGCCTCCCCAAGCCCCTCCCGAGGAGGGGATGTTAGATAACATAACGATAAATGATAATCATCATGGTAATTTTACTTTCTATTCTTTGCTTACTTTCTGTCGTGTTGCCTGTGCTGATTTACGTGGGTTTATTTGGATGCAGTAGTAAAATAGCAGACAAAAATTTCAATTCTTTTAAAGAGTTTGTAGCAAAAATACCTGATAACGAACGTTACTTTAGAATGCCTAAGTTAATGAGCATAATATTTGATTATCTTTTTGCTGACCCTCTTTTTACTGAAGATAAAGCCATCTTCTTAGAGGCAAGTGGAAAATCAAAATGGTATTATGTCTATGAATCTGTAATGAGAGACTTCTTTAAGTCATGTTCAGAATCAAAGGAAAAAGAAATCAAATGGACTTCTAAAAAATTCAACCCGGAACTTTACTATCAAAAGCTAATAGAATACTGCAATGAACACGATTCCGAATTTGGGGATTATGAAGAAAATAATAATACTACTATATAAAGGACTACAACTGTTCTTCATATTGCCCTTCTGTCTTTGTTCAAAGAAAGCGTTCAATCACTATTGGAACAAGTACTACACAGAGCCATTGGAACTAAGCATATTCAATCTTTGTGTACAATGGTTATTATATACGGGCAAGCAACTTGATTTGGATTATGAATCCATCAACGTGCTTATATTTTGCATCATCTGGCCCGTAATCACAATCTTATCTATCGTCTTAAATGTAATCTTAATCATAACATAAGAGACAGAAACTCTTCATTTAAAGAGGCATTGCCGAAGCCTCTATGTGTGCTTTCTAAAAAAACAACTCTGTGCGCTCTGTGCCCCCCGTCACCGCACGGCCTTGACCATGCGGTCGTGCCCGGCCAGGTCGCGCCGCAATTCCACCCCCACGAAGCCCAAGGAGCGAAGCAACTCCACCACTGCCGCACCGGCATCGTAATGTATTTCAAAATAAAGCCTTCCACCTGCGGGCAAATGCCGCCACGCAAACGCCCCGATACGTTCGTAGAACAGCAACGGATGCCCGTCGGGCACAAACAGGGCTTGCGCGGGTTCGTACTCCAGCACTTGACGGGTCATGTGAGCCTTCTCCCGCTCCGGGATATAGGGAGGATTACTCACGATTACATCCCATTGTTCGTCACCCGGATACGGTTGCAGGATGTCGCATGGGCGGAAGCGCACCTCCGCCCCGTGCCGCCGGGCATTGCGGGCGGCCACGGCCAGTGCATCGGCCGATATGTCAAAAGCGTCCACCTGCCACGAGGGCATACGCCGCTTCAACGTCACAGCTATGCAGCCGCTGCCCGTGCCCACGTCGAGCAAATGCCCGGAAAGAGAACGGTTGTCGCGTTCCACCCATTCCACCAATTCCTCCGTTTCCGGCCGGGGAATGAGCACTGACTGGTCCACCTCGAACCGCTCTCCATAAAACTCCGCCTCGCCCAGCACGTACTGCACCGGCACGCCTGCCAGCAGCTTTTCCACGAAAGTGACGATTTGTTTTCGCTGTTCAGCGGGAAAAGCCGTATCTTTGTTCACCAAAACACGGGCATGGGACAGCCCCGTCACCCGCTCCAGCAGCATGAATGCAATCGCACGGGCTTCATCGGGCGTGTAAAGCGAACGGAGCGAAGTTTGTATATAAGTAAGCATCTGTTGCATAACGGCTGCAAAAATACGAATAAATCGGAAGCGGGAAGCGGATGGCGGACAGGCTTGCGCCGCATGACCGTTCATAACTTGTCACTCGTAACTCATAACATAATGGAGAAGAAAGAAAACCAAATCAGCATCGAGTTGTCCGCCGAGGTAGCGGAAGGCACGTATTCCAACCTGGCCATCATCTCGCATTCTACGTCCGAGTTCGTGGTCGATTTCGCCCGTATCATGCCGGGCACGCCCAAGGCGCATGTGAAGTCGCGCATCATCCTCACGCCCGAACACGCCAAACGCCTGCTGTTTGCCTTGCAGGACAACATCGTCAAGTTTGAAAACCAATACGGCAAAATCAACATGCCCGAAAACCGCTACGTCCCCCCTACCCCCATGGGCTTCGGAGGAGGCGAAGCATAATGTTCGGCTACAAGCTACGAGTTACGAGCTACGAGTGCCGTGCGGCGTGCCAGAGCATACAACTCGTAGCTTGTAGCTCGTAGCTTGCAGCTCGCAGCTCTATGGAACATCAGCAATATATGAGCCGTTGCCTGCAACTGGCGCAACGGGGAGCCGGGTACGTGGCACCCAACCCCATGGTGGGAGCAGTCGTCGTGTGCGACGGGCGCATCATCGGCGAGGGGTATCACCGCCGCTTCGGCGGGCCTCATGCTGAGCCGAACGCCATCCATTCGGTGGCAGACCGCGACCTGCTGCGCCGCTCCACCCTGTACGTCAGCCTGGAACCTTGTTCGCATTACGGCAAAACGCCGCCTTGCGCCGACCTCATCGTGTCGTGCGGCATTCCCCGCGTGGTTGTCGGCATGCTCGACCCCAACCCCCAAGTGGCCGGGCGCGGCATCCGCAAGCTACAAGCCGCCGGTATCGAGACGGTGACGGGCGTGATGGAATTGGAATGCCGGGAATTGAACCGCCATTTCCTCGCTTTCCACGAACAGCACCGCCCCTACGTGTCGCTGAAGTGGGCGCAAACCGCCGACGGCTTCATTGACCGCCTGCGCACCTCGCCCGCCGAACCTCCCTTGGCCATCTCCAACGAACTGACCCGCACCCTCACCCACCGCGAACGTGCCGAGCACCAGGCCATCCTCGTGGGAGGCCGCACGGCAGTGCTGGACAATCCTTCGCTCACCGTGCGCCACTGGCCGGGGCGCAACCCCGTGCGCCTCGTCATCGACCGCAGCGGCCGGGTGCACGACGGCCTGCACGTGTGCGACGGCACGGTGCCCACCATCGTCTATACCGCCAAGCCGCGCGCCGGGCGTGAAGGGCTGGAATTTGTCGCCACCGACTTCGACCACCCGGACGTGCTGCGGCATATATTATATAATGTATATGAACGCGGCATCAACTCCGTGCTGGTGGAAGGCGGGGCGCATACGCTCGACGAATTCATCCGGCACGGCCTGTGGGACGAAGCCCGCATCGAGGTGTCGCCCATGCGCATCGGCCAAGGCGTGCCCGCACCCGCCCTGCCCCGCCCTCCCATCGCCACGCAAGATTACCAAGGTCACACGTGCCTGTTTTACAGAGGTGAGGAGTAAGAGGCAAGGGGTAGAAAGTAAAAAGTAGAAAGTAGAAAGTAGAAAGTAAAAAGTAGAAAGTAGAAAGTAAAAAGTAGAAAGTAAAAAGTCTGCGCTAATCTGCGAAATCCGCGGGAAACTCCCCCGATGAAATCTGAAATTTGAAATCTGAAATAAAAATGAAGCTCTACATCGTGCCGACACCGGTCGGCAATCTGGAGGACATGACGTTCCGTGCCGTGCGCGTGCTGAAAGAGGCCGACCTCATCCTGGCCGAGGACACGCGCACCAGTTCCGTGCTGCTGAAGCATTACGGCATATCCACCCCCATGCATTCGCACCACAAGTTCAACGAACACCAGACCGTAGATGCCGTGGTGCGCCAAATCAAGGCCGGTACCGTCGCCGCCCTCATCTCCGACGCCGGCACACCTGCCATCTCCGACCCCGGCTTCTTGCTGGTGCGCGCTTGCGTGGAGCAGGGCGTCGAGGTGGAATGCCTGCCGGGAGCCACGGCCTTCGTCCCCGCTTTGGTGGACTCGGCATTGCCCAACGACCGCTTCTGTTTCGAAGGTTTCCTGCCACAGAAGAAAGGCCGGCAGACCCGCCTGCGCGAGCTGGCCGGGCAAGCCTGCACCATGGTGTTGTACGAATCGCCCTACCGGGTGGTCAAGACCCTCGCGCAACTGGCCGAATACCTGGGCGGCGAGCGGCCCGCTTCCGTGTCGCGCGAGATATCGAAGGTGCACGAAGAAACCGTGCGCGGCACCCTGCGCGAGCTTACCGAGCACTTCACCGCGCAGCCCCCGCGAGGCGAATTTGTCATCGTCGTGGCGGGAAAAAGCGACAGAAACGACAAAAAACAGTAAAATATAGGAGTTTTCGTCAAACTATTTGCCCCAAAAGTTGTACATTAAAAAGTAATGTAGTACTTTTACCCCCGCAAACAAAAAATAATACAAACATCCTAACAAACCGTATTATGAAACCAGCCATTTACACATCGTTGGCCCTCGCGGCAGCACTCTCGTTCGCTTCATGCGGATACGAATCGCCCAAATACAAGGCATTGAAAGCGCACACCGACTCCATAGCCGCCGTGCAACAGTCCTTGACGCGCGACATGCAGGAATACCTGTACGTCTTCGACCACATAGGTCAAAGCGCGGACAAGATTAAGAACAAAGAAGCAGACCACGTACAACAAATCAAAACCAAGCTAAGCAACGAAAACAACGCGCGGGTTAACGACAACATCGCCAAGCTCAACACCCTGTTGCAGGCCAACCAGGAAGAAATGGAAGCCCTGAAGAAGCAGGCGAGCCGCAACGCCTTCCGCGCCACCAAGCTGCAACGCGAAGTGGACCGCGTCACCGCACTGCTGGAAGAAGAATGCGCCAAGACCGCCACGCTGCAAAGCGAAGCGGCCGTGAAGGACTCCACCATCGCCGCGCTCGACAACACGTTGAAAGCCCTCAACGCCGAGCTGGCCGACGCCAAGAAGCAAGTAAGCGAGCAAAAAGACTTGATTGACAAATACGAAGACGAGCTATTCTCCGGCTACTACATCGCAGGCAAGAAGTCCGAGCTGAAGCAGAAGGACGTGCTCGCCGGAGGCTGCCACGCCACCCTTTTCGCCGAAGGGGCCGACAAGAAAGACCTCACGAAGGTCAACATCCTGGAGACCACCAGCATCAAGCTGCCCGACAACGTGAAAGGCAAAATCCTTTCCGCCCATCCGAAGGCCTCGTACAAGCTGACGAAGGAAAACGGCGAAAAGACCCTCGAGATTACCGATGCCGAAGCCTTCTGGAGCATCACCAAGTACCTCGTCATCCGCTAAAACTTTCATAATCATATATCAAAGTTGTTTGTCCAAGCCGCCATGACCCCGCGTCGTGACGGCTTGTCTTTTACCCCCCCATCGCTAATCACTAATCGTTAATCACTAACCACTAATCACTACCCACCAACTCCCCACCCATGCCCTACAAGCACATCTTTTTCGACCTCGATGACACCCTGTGGGACTTCCACGCCAACGCCCGCAATTCCCTGCACGTGGCCTTCGACCGCCTCGGGCTGGAACGGTACTTCGCTGACTTCGAGGAATTTTTCCGCATCTACATGAAGCGCAACAACGAACTGTGGGACCTGTACGGCGAAGGCACCATCACGAAAGACTTCCTGCAAGCCGAACGCTTCCGCCACCCGCTGCGCCTGGCGGGCGTGCCGCAGCCCGACGAACTGGCCGCGCACCTGGGCCGCACGTACCTCGAACTCCTGCCCACCCGCACCCTGCTCGTGCCCCACGCCCGCGAGGTGCTGGACTACCTGCGCCCGCGTTACACCCTGAGCATCATCTCCAACGGCTTCGTCGAGGTGCAATACCGGAAGATAAGGAACAGTGGCATAGCCGATTACTTCGCGCACGTCGTGCTGTCCGAGGAGGCAGGCGCGCTGAAGCCCGACCGGCGCATCTTCGAACATGCCCTGGCGTTGCACGACGCCCGCCCCGACGAGGCCCTCATGGTGGGCGACCTGTATCAGGCCGACGTCGCGGGGGCGCAGAACGCCGGCATCGACCAGGCGTACTTCAACTGGCGCAACATCCCGCCGAAGCCCGGCGAACACGCCACCTACACCATCCACGCACTGCGGGAACTCATGGGCATATTGTAACAGAGGCAAGGGGCAAGAGGCAAGCAGGGGAGGAATGCTTCCGCCCCACCGTCCGCGCCCGTCCGCGCAGCCTGCGGACAAGTAAAAGCCTTCCGGGCATTGAGGCCGGAAGGCTTTTTTTGCATCAACAAAGTTTAACTTCCGCACTTTCCCCTCTTTCGGGGAAATCCACCGCTTTTTTGCCTCCGATATATCGGAAAAAAAATTCCGATATATCGCAAGAAAATTTCCGATATATCGGAAAAATATTTCCGGTATATCGAAAAAATATTTCCGATATATCGGAATTTTTGGAGTGTTAAAACGGCTCTACAGGCCTTGTAGAGGGGGGTGCCGCGGGGGCTGCATCGGGGCGGGAAAAGGGGCGGACGGCAGTCGTCGGGCGGATGGGGCGTTTATGTTTATTTAACATATCAACGTTAAATAATCATAAAGTTTCAGCGGTCTCTGCGCACCATCCGAAGCGCACGGCGCACCGTTATGAGCGTTGCTTTGACACCTCACCCCTGACCCCTCTCCCTGGGGAGAAGATATGTAAAAAGTACTATTCCCATGGCGTTCTCGTCATTTCGAGCGCAGCGAGAAATCTACTACTATAAAGCTTTCAACGCTACGGTGAGATTTCTCCCTACGGTCGAAATGACGAGAACGCTATGAAAATGGTAGTTTTCACATAGTCTCCCTGAGGCTGTGTGAAACTCACGAAACAAACCCGCCGTCATTTCGAGCGCAGCGAGAAATCTACTACTATAACGCTTCCAAAGCTACG
>CASFUX010000125.1 GCA_949297975.1 uncultured Bacteroidales bacterium | reverse complement strand
GTTTGACGCAGTGACCGCTTATTATCGGGGCACGGACCGGTCGGAGACGCTGTTGAACTACATTGCGCGTTCCTACATGGGGCAGAAGGACTACTATTCCGCCACGGAGTATTACAAAGCCTATGTGCGCACTTACCCGAAAGGGCAATATGCGGAGGAAGCCAAATTCATGATAGGGTACTGTTATTATTTGGATTCGCCCGATGCCCGCCTGGATCAGACCTCGACCCGGGATGCCATCAATGAGCTGCAAGAGTTTGTGGATATCTACCCGGAAAACGAGCGAGTGCCCGAAGCCAACAGCTTAATAGAAGAATTGAGAAACAAGTTGGCATACAAGGAACTGTTGAATGCCCGCTTGTATTATAATTTGGGAAACTACTTGGGCAATAATTACCTGTCGGCGGTGATTGTCGCCCAAAACGCGCTGGAGAATTATCCTGAAACCACTTACCGGGAGGATTTGAGCATGGTCATCCTGCAATCGCGTTACCAGCAGGCCGTGCAAAGCGTAGCGGAGAGGAAGCAGGAGCGTTTCATTGAGACCATCGACGAGTATTATAGCTTTATCAACGAATTCCCGGAAGGGAAATACCGGAGGCAAGCCGACCGCATCTTGCGGGAAGCGCGGAAAGTAGTGCCGGAGTAGCAGAGGCAAGAGGTAAGGAGTGAGAGGTAAGGATGCAGAAATCTGAAATCTGGAATTTGAAATCTGAAATTTTCATAATATAAAGCAATGGATTATAAAAAGATTAATGCGCCGTTGACCACGGTGACGCGCGATGTGACAGCGATGAGCGAGGAAGTGGGCAATGTGTACGAAATGGTCAAGATCATAGCTAAGCGTGCGAACCAGATTAGCGCGGAGCTGAAGTCGGAATTGGACAAGAAGCTTTCGGAGTTCGCTTCTTACAACGACAACATAGAAGAAGTATTTGAAAACCGGGAACAAATCGAAATCTCGCGTTTCTACGAAAAACTTCCGAAGCCCACCCTCATGGCAACGCAAGAATTTATAGAAGATAAGATATATTACCGCAATCCGTTGGCGGATAACAAAATCAGCAAAGCGGAATAACAGGCGGCTTCCTATAGTCGCGTGCATGATTATAAGAATATCTTCCTCGGCAAGGTGGAATGATATTCTTTTTTTATTTAAAGTCAACAGTCAGCAGTTGCGACACCGCAGACTGTTGACCGTAGACAGTAGACCGATATGTTGCAAGGAAAGAAAATCATCCTCGGCGTGACCGGGAGCATAGCCGCTTATAAGTCGGCGCAGCTTGTCCGTTTGCTGGTCAAGCAAGGGGCGGAAGTGAAGGTGGTGATGACGCCCCTGGCCAAGGAGTTCATCACGCCGTTGACGTTGGCCACCTTGGCCAAAAATCCCATCCTGGTCGATTTCTTCGACCCGACCAACGGACAATGGAACAGCCACGTGAGCCTCGGCTTGTGGGCGGACGCTTATCTGATAGCCCCGGCCACGGCTAATACCATGGGCAAGATGGCCAATGGCATTGCCGATAACTTGTTGCTCACCACTTATCTTTCGGCCAAGTGCCCCGTATTTGTTGCCCCGGCCATGGACTTGGACATGTATGCCCATCCGGCCACCCAGCACAATTTGGAGATGTTGCGGGCGGCGGGTTGCCGGGTCATCGAGCCTGCTTCGGGCGAATTGGCCAGCGGGCTGGACGGGAAAGGGCGCATGGAAGAGCCGGAAAACATCGTGCGCTGCCTGGACGACTTCTTCACCCCCCAAACCCTGGTGGGACAAAAAATACTGATTACTGCCGGTCCCACATACGAAAAGATAGACCCGGTACGTTTTATAGGCAACTATTCGTCGGGCAAGATGGGCTTTGCCTTGGCCGAGGAATGCGCCCGACGTGGGGCGGAGGTCACCTTGGTGGCGGGGCCGGTACAATTGCGGTGCGTGCATCGCAACATCCGGCGCGTGGATGTGGAGTCGGCCGGGGAAATGTACCGGGAGGTGACGAGCCGCTTTCCGGACATGTCGGGGGCGGTGCTGTGTGCTGCCGTGGCCGACTTTGCGCCGGACGTGCAGGCCGCTGTCAAGCTGAAGCGGGGGCATGAGGACCTGCACCTGTCGCTGCGTCCCACGCAGGACATTGCTGCGTCCTTGGGGCAGGCGAAGCGGAATGACCAGTTCCTGGTGGGCTTCGCCCTCGAAACGAACGATGAAGTGGCGCACGCCATGGAGAAAATGGAGCGAAAGAACCTGGACTTCATCGTGCTCAATTCATTGAACGATGCGGAAGCCTGCTTTGGTTACGACACGAACAAGGTGACTATCTTGCATCGTGGTGGCTCGAAGAAGGCATTTGCCCTCAAGTCCAAGGCGCAGGTGGCCGAGGACATCGTGCACGAAATGGAACTAATCGTTAATCACTAACCGTTAATCACTGAATGAAGCGTAACTTGTTTTTCATCTTGCTCCTGTGCCTGCCGGGCTGGCTGTCGGCGCAGGAACTGAATTGCACCGTGCAGGTCAATTCCGACCAGATAGAGGGCAGCAACAAGTCGGTGTTCACCACGTTGCAGACCTCCATCACCGATTTCATGAACAACCGCCGCTGGACGGAGATGAGCTTCACCCCCCAGGAACGCATCGAATGCACGCTCAGCTTCATCGTGACGAAGTACGAGAACGATGTGCTTACCACCGAGTTGACCGTGCAGTCGCGCCGCCCGGTGTACAATGCCAACTACAACTCCACGCTGTTCAACTTCCGCGACACGGAAGTGGAGTTCGAGTACAAGGAGTTCGACCAGTTGGAATTGGTGGAGAACACCTTCACATCCAACCTCACCGCCATCTTGGCCTACTATGCCTACATCATCATCGGCTACGATATGGACTCCTTCTCCCGGCTGGGCGGCACGCCTTATTTCCAGATGGCCGAAAGCCTGGTGTCCACGGCGCAGTCCACCGATTATGAGGGGTGGAAGGCGGAAATGTCCAAGCCGCGCAACCGCTACGCCTTGGTCAACAACCTGATGGACGAAGCGTTCAAGGATTTCCGGAATTATTTCTACGAATACCACCGCCTGGGGCTGGACGAGATGAGCACCAACGTGACGAACGGCGTGGCTCGCATTGCCGAGGGGTTGCCCTTGGTGCGTGAGGCGAACCGCTCGCGTCCCAGCGGTGCCGTGGTGACGGTGTTCATGGATTCCAAGACCGATGAACTGGTCAACATCTTCTCCGGGGCAAGCCAGGAACAGAAGCAGGCTGCGGTCGAAGTGTTGTCGGACATCGCGCCCACCCGTTCTGCCGACTGGGAAAGAATTACGAATAGTGATTAACGGTTAGTGATTAGTGATTAACGTCACGCCCTAAAAAGCATGGCGACAGCGGGAAAGTCTCTCTGACACAAGAGGACTTTCCCCGCTGTCGCTTTTTTGTTTGCCGTGAGTCCGGTGTAAGGCTTGTTCGCTTGTGCCGACAAGTTTTCTGTTTTCTGCGGAGATGTTTTTCCAGACGTGAGCACAAGTTTTACTGCCCACAGCAATCTATGTTAACTTGCAAATAAAATTTCATTTTTTTCATGCCACTTCGCTGAAGCACTCGCCGTCCCCCACCATGGCGACCAGAATATGCAGCATCTTGTTCTTGACATTGTTCCGGACGATGTTCTGGTGCTTGCCCCTGGCGAGCAGCCTGTTGGTGTAGCGTCTGATGGGCGCGCAGAACCGCATGGCGCATAGCGCGGCCTCGAACAGGAGCGACTTCAGGTACTTGTCAGCGTAATGCGACACGTGGAGCGTGGTGCCCGAATCCCGCCCGAACGGTGCCACGCCCCAGCACGTGGCGATGCGCCGTGCGTTGTGGCCGAATTTCCGTAATGTGAGTTCGGTATAAGAAACTCTCATAAAAAGTTGTGGGAACGGAATGTTTTGAGTACCTTTATGGGTAGAAACAAAGAAGTTGTCTTCCGTCATGCTGATTGCTATGTGATGTTTCTGGAGCATGGATACATAATCGTCGCAACAATATTGCACGCCGCGGTCGGAATGATGGATCAAACCTTCCAAAGAGCCTCCGCCTTTCAACGCATAAGCTTGTTCTATGGCCTGCTCCAAAGCCTGCAAGGTAATGGTGGCGCGTAACGTGTCGGCCAGCATCCAACCTACAATCTTGCGGGAATACGCGTCCGTTATCAAATGCAGGTAGCAGACCTGCCCGTCGGCGAGGTCTATATAAGTGATGTCGGCCACCCAAATCTGGTTGGCGGCTGTGGGTACCTGCCCCGATATCAGATTCTTCCATTTATGGTAACGATGGTTGGAATCAGTCGTATGCCGTTTTTTACGGGGTGGCAGCATCAGCCGGTGGCGGCGCAAAAGCCGGTAGAAGCTGTCGCGTCCCTGCATGGAATCGGAACCGAAAAGGGAACAGAGCATGAGCCACAATTTGTAGCCCCGATACCGAGATTTTTCGCCCGGATTTTGCACAAGTTCTTTACTATGAGGTTTTTATACTTCATCTCTTCTTCAAAATCGGCTTTCAACTGGTAGAAAGCCTGGCGGCAATGGCCAAACAGACGGCAGGCGAACGTGACTTTCATGCCACGGTCCCTGACCAGTTCCTTGACTATTTGGCCCTAGATTTTTTTCGGATGGGGATGTCGAAGCATTCTTCGGCACGCGTGATCAGCAGGTCGCGGGCCTCGGTTTCCAAACGGGAGAAAGACAAGGCTTTCTCCAGCTCCTTGATGCGCTTTTTCAATTGCGCATTCTCTTCCCGGTAATCTTTTTTGCTGCGGCTGGGCATTTCTTCGGGGGTTCTTTCCGTCGGCAAAGATAACGATTCCAGACGGGCCGCATACTTCTTGAGCTAGGAATTAAGCATTGTCGGGCTGATCAATCCATATTTGCGCCGACAGGTGCCTTTACTCATTCTACTACTGTAATAGTCGCGAATCACCGACAACTTGAATTCTTCACTGAATACTTTCCGTTTTTTCGACATGTTTGTTACACATTTATTTGTTCTAAATGTGTCTAGTTATGACAGTAGAAGACGGAATTACCCGAAGGACCGAGCACTCCCGAGCCCGGAAGTGCGCACCCCCCCACGGGCGGGCTGCCGCCTGCCTTCATTTGCTTGACAAGATAAATTATCTTACATTTGCAAAGCGAAACCAAAACTATAGGAGGAAGGAACATGGAAGCCATCGCACGCATCAACCTGGACACCCCCACCGGCCGCCGCATCGCCCGCGAGCTGGAACGCCACCCCAAGACCGTCAAGGTGGAATACCCCCTGCCACCCGAAATCACCGGGCAGAAGTGGTACACGGAAGAAGAAGTATGGGGACGTATAGAAAAAAAACTGTCCGACCACTACGGCATGGAAATCAAGATATGAAATGAAACGGTACAAACTGCAAATTTCCCCCCAAGCGGATGACGACCTGGACGACTTGTCCGACACCATCGTGTACAAGTACAAATCGCCCAAGACGGCAGTGTCCTACCTGCGCTCCGTGCGCACCACCATCAAAGGCTTGAGGACGTTCCACAACTACGCCCGCTGCCCCTGGATGGCCCACCTCTACGGCCCCGACGTGCGCCGCGTGAGCCACGGCAACACGTCCATCATCTTCAGCGTACACGGCGACACCGTGTACGTCCACCGCGTGATGCCCAGCAGCCAGGTCAAGGGGGAAGAAGAAGAGGAAAAGAGGGAACAACGCCGGAGGTACGGGGACGATGAGGAAGACTGACCCGCCCCCCCCCGCACTTTTCCGTTAAACTTCGTTAACCGCCCATTGCCCGCCCGCCGATAATCACCACCTTTGTGCCGCTAACATAACACAGAAGTCGGCACAGCCGCCGTCGCGTACGGCTTTTTTTGTGCCCACACATATCTTATAGACTTTAACCCCGAAAAGGATAAAGCGTGCACGGACCGCCGGAGCGGAAACGCCCGGGAACGACTTCTGTAGTTTGTTAGCACCCGTCGCACGCTTTTTTTTCTTTTCAAGCTAAAAATAAGAGACAATGAAAGAGATGATTCACCTGGAAGGCCGCGCGGCAGGCGGGCAAGCAGCCCGCGCCCTGCGGCAGGCGTGCGAGGAGGCGTGCAGCCGCCTCGAGAGCCAAGGCGAGGCCGACTACGACCTCGAAGTGTCCGTGCGCACCTTCGGCGGCAAGCTCCTCGCCACCGCCAAGCTCTCTTCGCGGGAGCCGGTGGCCGATGCGAAGTTCCGCGCCGCGATGCGCCGGTGGATGGAAAAGCACGGCCCCCGCGCCGCGCAGAAAGGAGGCAAGCCATGACACGCACCGACCGCCTCCCCAGCCTGCAAGCCCTGCTCCGCGCCGGGGCCGGCCCCCTGGACACCGAGCTGCACGCCCACATCCGCAACCTCAAGGACTGCATCAGCGGCCTGTGCATCGAGATGCTCGACAAGGACAACGCCGCCCGCGCCCGCATGATGGGCTACGTGATGTGCATCACCGAGCTGTACGACACCCT
>CASFUX010000124.1 GCA_949297975.1 uncultured Bacteroidales bacterium | reverse complement strand
TGTCTTGTTCCGCTTGATGCTATTTTCCGTGACGGTAAGCAGTTCGTCTATGGAGTAGGGCTTGTACAGCACTGCGGCAAAGCCTTTCCTTTTCAATTCTTCTTCCTCCACATATCCTGCGGCGGTGGCGGCAACTACGGGGATGGTCTGCGAGTTTCCGATTTCCGATGTGCGCAGCAGTTCCAATACCTCGTAGCCGTTTACCTCCGGCATCTTCAGGTCGGTTATCAGCAGGTCGTAATCCTTTGTACGCATCAGGTCTGTAAGTCCATCTACCGTCAGGCAGGTGTCGCACTCCACGCCGCTTTGCTTATACATTTCCTTCATCATGTCCAGCAGCATCCCGTTGTTGTCTATCGCCAGCACGGAGCAGCCGGAGAGCGTGGAATGTTGGGCGTTTGTCTTTTCGGTGGCCGTTGTTTCTTCCGCCTTGGGCAAGGGCAGGCTCACGGTGAAGCGGCTTCCCTTGCCCGGTTCGCTTTCCACTGCGATGCTTCCTTTCAGCAGCTTTACCGTATTGGCTACGATGGCAAGCCCTAAGCCGAAGCCGTCTTTCGTCACGGCGTTGCCCAGACGCTCAAACGGAGTGAATATCCGTGCCTGTTGTTCTTTTGTCATTCCCGTTCTCGTGTCTGATACCGACAACGTGAATGTGTCATCCGTATAACCGGTGCTTAATAAGTTTATCCACAAAAATTTTTGTGGATAAACTTAGTTATAATATCAATTTCAACTCGGGTACGAAAATGTATTTTGAGACGAAATACAATGCGGGCAAATTCGAACTGACGGACAACTACCAGTTGCAGATAGAATTGTCGGATGAAGCATGCAGCCAAGTGGCACTCCAGGTGAAGACCCCAGGCGGATCACGGAAGGCAAGTCCCGCAAATCATTGGTTTGCGGGACTTTTTATTGTTCTTTGGCGGTATTGACCACATTTCCATCTTCCTTTTTTCAGCTTACTTTTCTCGTTTTTGATGTGTAACTCGGCAACTGTTTATTTGTGGGAGATAAATGCATTATCTTTGCCCTGCTAAAAAAGAAGGTATGAAGAAAGAACGTGTTTTATCGGAAATCTACCTGCACCGCAAACCGGAGAATTGGAATTGTGCCCAGTCCTTGTTGAAGGGTTTTCAGAACGAGTTTGCTATACCCGATGAGGAGATAGAGCGTTTTCGCGCTTTGGGTGGCGGAAGAGCCGAAGGAGGCGTGTGCGGAGCCTTGTGCGGGGCGGATTACTTGTTGGGAGGCGGACACCGCGCGGAACTGGAGCTGGCATTTACCCAAGCGTTTGGTACATGCTATTGCCGCGAACTGAAGCGCAACAAGGTGGCTTGCATCGACTGTGTGCGTCTGGCGGACAAGCTGGTAGAGGATGAGAGGGTAAAGGGTGAATGTAGAAAGTAGAAAGGTAAAACTCCCCGCTGTTACTCGTAACTTGTCACTTGTTACTCGTAACTCATCACCCGTCATTCCTCGTCTTTGAGGATGATGTCGGCGCGACCGTTTTGGATGGTGTAGTTGGAAAGTGATTGGTTGGAGCGGAAGTCGTCGCCGTAAATCACGGTGCCGGTGGCATCGGTTATCTTGACGATGGTGTCCGAGTAGATGAGTTCCTTTTTCTGGTCCCAATACAGGCGTTCGGTCTCGAAGCGTTCGCCTTCAAGATTGGTGGCATCTACCTGGTAGCGCAATTCCCACAATTCTTCCTTTTCGTGGTACTTGGCGTATTGGCTGTGGATGTTGGCATCCACGTTCAGTTCCGGGTCGAATCGTTCCAAGTGCAGCCCGTCGGGAAACTCCCAATAGGGTGGTTCTGCTTTGTCAAATATGTCCCACACCGGGGCTGTGATGCGGTATCGGGTGATGCCGGAATCGGATATGATGGTCGTGATTTCGTTGGCGTGCAGTTGTGGCATTTGCTTGCGGTCGGCCACGGCATCGATGACTTCGGCTTTTTTACGTCCGCAGGCTGGCATAAAAAACAAGATATTGACCACGGCAAGCGTGGCCAATATCTTGCAAATATGTCTGCATGTCCTGTTCAATTCAGTGTGCACGCAAATAGTTGGGGTGATTATTGCTTGGCTTCCCTTACGGCAGTCGTTTCGCCTATCCAGCTTCCTACGGTGAACGACGTTTTGCCGTTCAAGTCCTTGTGGAAGAAGATTTCTTCTTTCGTGGGGAAGTATTTGCTGTAGGTGGCAATCATTTCATTGGCACCTTCGGCAAGCGAGGGGTCTATTTGTTTGGCCTTGATGAATTGATCTACCGCAGCCCAATAGGCGGTTTTCGACAATACCGCATCGTCGGGGTATATATTCTTTGCCGAGGCATAAATCATGCCGAGGAGGAAGTATGCCTTGCCGCTGTCCGGGTTGAGGTCGAGTGACTTGCGCACGTATTGTTTGGCGCGGGGATTGTTCTTCAAATCCTTGTAATATACTTGGGCAATCTTGAACTGGCATTCGGCCTTGTCTGCCGCGTTTTCATACATTTCCGTGGCTTGTTCGTAATAGGATACTGCTTGTTCGTATTCGCCTTTCTTGTAAGCCATTTCGGCTACTCCGGCGGCCGACTCGGCAGTTGGCTGGATGGCGTGTGCGGCGGCAGCGGCTTCGAAGTACACATCCTGTTCCGTGCAGCCTACCATGCGGTAGAGGGTCATCACCGTGTTGAGATATTCCAGGTTGGTGAGGTTGGCTTTTACTTTTTCCGCATAGAGGCCGTCCAAGGTTTCGCAGTCGGCGGCACCGCTTTGAGCAAATACCTGTTCGAGCGATAACTTGATTTGTCCGGCCAGTTCAGCCTGGTCGTTGTTTGGGTCGTTGGCTTGTTTGTCGAGGAGGTCATTGGCCTTCATGAAGTCGGCGATGAATTTGGCTCCGTGGGCTTCCGGTTCGGCCTTGTAGATGTTGCTCGACACCATGACGAATTGGCGCAGCACTTCCAATTCGCACTTTTCGCCCATGCCGTTGACCGATTGTTCCAGGTATTCGTAGGCGGGCTTTTTCAGTTTGTCCCATTGTGCATAAGTGGCGTAGTCAATCCCTTTCAAGCCGAGAATCCACGGGGTGGGGTAGTTGGGGTCGTCGCCGAAGTGCTCGATGCGGCTGTCGTACATTTTCATCAGCAGTTCGAAAGTAGCCTTGTAAGCCGCCCCATCGCCTTTCTTCGCATCGTCCACGAGTTTCCATTGCAGGATGGTGCGTCCGCGTTGGTAGATGGCCTTGCTGGCACCCGGGCATTCGTCAAACACGGCTTTCCACGGGCCGTAGGCATCGGCATACTGTTTGTTCTTGGCCGATTCGTTCATCAAGCTCAAATTGACTTGACATTGTTCGGGAATGTCTTGGGCATTGGCCATGCCGGCGAATGCCAACAGTCCCATTGCAATCATAAAGTTTCTCATCTTCATTTCTCTTATGCTTTATATTTGTTTTTTATAATAGTAGTCGGAAGTTAGGAAGCTGTGCAGCTTGTTTACTCGTTTACTCGTCCACTTGTAGCTCGTCTCTCCCTTACAACTGCCGTTTGAAGAACCACGTTTCAGCCAGCGAGAAGTTGAACGTGAATTTGAAATAGTCTTCTTTCAGCAGGCTGTGTGAGCCGACTTTGCCGTATTCGAATGCGAAGTTGAGCATGGTTCGGCTCGAACTTGGCAGGGGGAAACCGATGCCACAGGTGAGGCCGAAACTCTTGCCCGGCTTCATGCCGTTCACTTCATAATAGGGGTCGCTCATGTTGGCTCCGAGGCGGTACATGATGCGGTCGCCGAATTTGCGTCCTTTGTAGTCGTGCTGGTATTCGAACCCCACGGCCAGTTTCGAACTGTTGACCAAAGTCCCTTTCGTGCCGTAATACAAGGCGTTGCTCCATTGGCGCAGGCTGTAGTCCACTCCTACCGAGAGCTGGTGGTTGTACATATAATATATACCTCCCCCGAAGGTTTGCGGCAGTTCGAAGCCGTTGCTGATATCGGACGTCTCCGCGCCTACCGTCCCCGTCGTGGTTCGGGTGGCCGTACCTTTCAATGCCAATTTCGGTTCGTAAATGAAGCCCAAGGTCACATCATGCTTGTCGGCAAACGTGTTGTACACCTGCGCTCCCACTCGGAAGCGCACGCTGCTCACCTCGATGGAACTGGTTTCGCTGGTCGAGGCGTAGTCCGAACTCGTAAACGCAAGGCTGCGGGCGTTGTCGTAGCTGCCGAACATGTAGTAGGCATTCGCTCCCAATGATACGTGGTTGAACAGGTCGAACGACAAGCCCAGAAACACTTGGTTGATACCACCCGTGCCCGAAAAGCTTTGTGTGTAACTCAAGGTGTCGGGCGTGTTGTCATGGGTGGGCATTGTCTTATAGCCACTGCTGTAATAGTTGTATCCGGCAAACGAATAGGGCAGCAGCCCTGCGCTCAGCCCCACGCCCTTGAACAGGCGGAATTGCAGCGTGAGGTATTCCAAATTGGCGTTGAACGTGTTTGTGCGGCGTGAAGGAGCATCGGAGAAAGTCGTCAGCAAGGCCGATGCGCCGAAGTCGAACATGAACGTCAAACTGTCGCTCACGCTATACGAAGCCGGGTTCACCGTGTGGATGCGGTTGGGCGAGCGGGCCGCGATGCCTACGCCCCCCATGGCCCGTTGTTCGCCCGATGTGTTGTCGCTGATTTCCCCGTATCCGAAGCGCGTGTAGGGCGAATTCGTATTGTTTTGGCCCATAGCCGCTGGCAAAGCGATAATCGTTAAAGCGATGACAAG